>JAEUJS010000388.1 GCA_016792935.1 Archangium sp.
GCGAAGAGCGCGCACGCGTATCAGCAGATCTGGACGGAGAAGGGCTCTCCCCTGCTCCTCAACACCCGCGCGCAGGCTGATGCGCTTGCGGCTGAATTGCCTGAAGCCGAGGTCATGATCGCGATGCGCTACGGCTCTCCCTCGATCGACGACGCGGTGCGCGCACTCGAGGAGCGCGGCATCGCGGACGTGCGCGTGGTGCCGATGTACCCGCAGTACGCGCTCGCCTCTTCACTCAGCGCGACGAAGCGATGGACCGAGCGCGCCAGGGGCCTCCAGAGCACGGTGCTCCCGGAGTTCTTCGCCGATCGCGGGTTCATCGAGGCGTCCGCGGCGCGCGTGCGTGAGACCGTCGAGCGCGTGCGTGGCGAGTATGTGTTGTTCAGCTACCACGGCCTTCCGGTGCATCAGCACGAGTCGGTGTGCAGCGTCGGTTGCGTGCGCAAGGTCGATCCGTGTGGGCCGCTGACCGACGCGAGCGCGCACTGCTATCGAGGTCAGTGTCACGCCACGACCGCGGCGATCGTCAAAGCGACCGGCACGCTGAAGTACTCCACCTCGTTCCAGTCGCGCCTCAAGGGGCGAAAGTGGATCTCTCCCTTCACTGACGAGGTGATCGTCGAGCTCGCGCGCAACGGCGTGCGTCGGCTGGTCGTCGCGTGTCCCTCGTTCGTCGCCGACTGCCTCGAGACGCTCGAGGAGATCGGTATGCGTGCTTCGGCGTCGTTCCGTGAAGCGGGCGGCGAATCACTGACCCTGGTGCCGGCCGTGAACGACTCCCCGATCTTCATTCGCGCGTTGGCCGAGCGCGTGCGAGGTGCCCCATGAACGCGCTCCAGCTGCTGGCGAAGTACGACATCCCTGGCCCTCGCTACACGAGCTACCCGACGGTTCCGTATTGGGGCGCGGCTCCGACGGGAGAGCAGTGGTTCAGCCACCTCGAACGTGCGATCGCGAAGCAACGCGCGGGAGCGCTCTACGTCCACATCCCGTTCTGCCGCTCGCTCTGTCACTACTGCGGCTGCAACACGGTCATCACGCGCGACGTCAGCGTGAGCGATCCGTACGTCGAGTCGGTGCTCGCGGAGTGGAAGTTGTACGTGCAGCGACTCGGACGAATCCGGCTCGCAGAGATCCATCTCGGTGGTGGCACGCCGACGTATCTGACGGCCGCGCAGCTCCAGCGTCTGATGAGCGGCATCCTCGAGCACGTCGACCTCGAGCCCGGAGCGGAGCTCGGATTCGAAGCGGACCCGCGCGTCGCGTCTCGCGATCAACTCGAGGTGCTCGCGAAGCTCGGCTTCAAGCGACTGTCGCTCGGCATTCAAGACTTCGATCCCGCCGTGCAGTTCGCGGTGAATCGGCCCCAGAGCGTCGAAGAGGTGAGGGTGGTCACCGAAGTCGCGCGTGAGCTCGGCTACGACTCGATCAACTTCGATCTGATCTACGGCCTGCCGAAGCAGACGCCGGAAGGCATCGAGCGGACGGTGAAGGAAGTGCGCGCGCTCGCTCCCGATCGGCTCGCCTTCTACGGCTACGCGCACGTGCCGTGGATGAAGACCTTCCAGCGCAAGTTCGAAGACGCCGACGTGCCCGCGGGCGCAGCGAAGCGTTCGCTCTACGAGCTCGGGCGCGGCTTGCTCCTCGAGGCTGGCTACAGAGAGATCGGCCTCGATCACTTCGCGTTGCCGACCGACGGGCTGTGGCGCGCGTTCTCCGAGAAGCGCATGCACCGAAATTTCATGGGCTACACGGAACACGAGACGATGCCGCTCTTCGCGCTCGGTGTTTCGGCGATCGGCGACACGTGGACCGCGTACGCGCAGAACGAGAAGGCGGTCGCTCCGTGGGCCGCGGCCATCGCGCGCGGAGAGTTGCCGATCGTGAAGGGGCATCTGCTCGATGACGAAGATCTGCTCCTGCGCCGCCACATTCTCGAGGTGATGACGCGCTTCGAGACGCGCTGGGAACCGGGAACGCTCATGCAGGTCGGTCCACGCCTGCGGGAACTCGCCAACGACGGATTGATCGAACTCACCGCTTCATCGGTTGCAGTGACCGACGCCGGAAAGCCCTTCGTCCGTAACGTGTGCATGGCCTTCGACGAGCGCCTCGCGCGCAAGGCCCCCGACAAGCAGCTGTTCAGTCGAACGGTGTAGCGTCGCCGTCATGCGCAGCGCGGTGCTGGTGCTCGTGGTCTTCGCTGCCAACGGCCGCGCTCAGGCACCGTGTGTCGTCGCAGGCGACGGAGAGCTGCCGCAAGGCACACTTTCGGTCGGTGGCGTCGAGGTCGGTCGGCCGATTCCGTTCGAGAGCCGCCACCGAATCGCGATCTCGTTTCCGCGTGGCGACCTCACGATCGCCCGCCCGGTGCGAATCGAGAACGCGCGCGCCACCATCGCGCTCGAGTTCAGCGCGTCCGAGCCGATCTCCGCGGTCATGAAGAAGGGCGGGCTTCGCTTCGGTGTGTGGGTTCCGAACAAGAGCGCCGATGCGAAGATCGTCGGCGCTGACGAGAAGGGCCTGCAGCTCGAGTTTCCCGACTTGAAGCAGTTCAAGGGAATCGCTCCGCGAGGGCATGCGCCGTGCGGTGCGGTCGAGTTCCGTGGAAGTCGCCGCGGAAGGCCCGAAGGGAAGGATCCGCCCGGCGCGCTGGTGATGATCGCCAAGGGAGAGGTCGCGATCGCCGAGACCTTCGATGGCCCCGACGTTGGATCGCTGATCGTCCCGGTCGACGCGATCGGCGTGATGCTTGGCGTGAAGGGCAAGCGCGCACACCTCGTGTGGACCGTCGATGACGGGGCGTTCGATGGCTGGGTTCCGTCGAATGCGTTGAGCCTCGATCATGGCGCCTGGGCCATGGGCGGTGGATCGCTGGAAGGAAAAGACAACGCCATCATCGAGATCACGACCTCGGAGACGATTCGCTGTCGCGATCCGGTGAAGCTCTTCGCTCGCGTGGGAGGCAAGCAGCTCGCGCTCGGAACGCTGAACGCGAGAACTCCGTTCCTTCGGGTGAAGGACAGCGCGGACGCGATCCAACTTGGGCTCGAGGGTGTCCGGCTCAACGCGGGTGTGGAGCTGACGATCGATTGGGCTGGGTGCGTCCGATGAAGTACCGCGAGTTTGCTCCCCACGTCGCGCTGCAGCCGTGGGTGAAGTGCCTCTGGCTGCTCGAAGCCGACGCGCAACAAGGCCCGGTCGAGCCCGAGCGAATGGTCCCCGACGGAAAATCGGAGCTCATCGTTCACTACGGCGACGACTTCGAGCGCGCGCAGCCGGAGCTCTTCCAAAAGCAGGAACGGGTTCTCCTCGCAGGTCAGGCGCGCACGTACTCGTTGCTGCGGCCGACGGGCAGGGTGGCGATGATCGGAGCGCGCTTTCGCACCGTCGGCGCGAGCGACTTCTTCCGCATCGCGATGCACGAGGTCACCGATCACGTCGAGAACGTCCTCGATGGCGCGACATCGCGACGGCTCGAGGAGCAGGTCGCCGAAGCCACCTCAGACGAGACGCGGATCGCGGTGCTGCAGGATTTCTTGTTGGCGCGCAGACCGAACGCCGTCGATCCGATGTCGCGTCTCGTCGAGCGTTTCCTGTCGTCGCAAGGCGAGCTCAGCGGCAAACAGCTCGAGCGCCTCTCGGGCTGGAGCGAACGTCAAACCGAACGGCACTTCCTGCGCGCCGTCGGTCTCGGCCCTCGCGTGCTCGCACGCGTGATGCGGTTTCAGCGCGCGTTCTCATTCGTGCAGGCCGGCGGACGACTCGGGCTCTCCGCGGTCGCCACGGCGTGCGGCTACTTCGATCAGCCGCACTTCATTCGCGACTTCAAGGCGTTCTCAGGGCTCGCTCCGACGAAATTCTTCGCGCAGACCGACGGCAGCACCGCGTGGGTCCAGGCGATGTCGGATCCGTACAATCCGGAAAAGTAGGTGCTCGGTACACAGCTCTCCGTCGCAGCAATGTCGCTGCGCGAACACGAGAGAGAACATGACCTACGCCATCAACGTCGTCCGTACCGCCCGTCAGCACACCGCCGTGATCAAGACCTCCGCCACCCTCGCTACCGTCGGCGACGTCGTCGGAGCAAGCATCGGCAAGGTGAGCGCCACGCTCGAGAAGAAGAAGCTCGAGCCGATCGGCGCGCCGTTCTGCCGCACGCTGGAGTTCAAGGACGGCAACATGAAGCTCGAGATCGGCTTCCCGATCGCGAGCGCGCTCAAATCGCAGGAAGGCGACGTGCAGCCGTCCGAGCTCGCGGCGGGCGAAGTTGCGACCACCAAACACGTCGGCTCGCAGGACGAGTCAGTGAAGGCCTACGAAGCGATCCACGCGTGGGCGCAGAAGAACGGCCGCAACCCGGGCGGCGCTCCCTGGGAGGTCTACGCATCGGAAACGGCGATGGAGATCTTCTTCCCGCTCAGCCCGTGAGCGGAGAGATCACCACGAGTCGAGCGTGAAACTCGCCTCGAGCACGTCGCGCTTCGCACCTTCCGTGCGCGCCAGCTCCTCGATCCACTCGACGCGTTTCCCGGCGAGCCGGTTCTTGAGCAGCGCCGAGAAGAAGCGAGGCACGACGGCGATGCTCACGACGAACGACACGAACAATGTGAGCTTCACCTCGGCAGCCGGCACAAACAGAAACTGCACGAGAATGAAGAGACACCAGAGCGCGAGCGCACCGAGGAGCGTGGCGAGACCAGTCGCCACGTGAAAACCGCGCGCGAAGCGACGCGCGCGTTCCTGGAGGAGTTCGATCGCCTCCAGGTCGGTCACAGCTCAGCCTTTGAACTGCGCCTTGATCAGATCGCGGTTGAACTCCGCGATGACGCGGACCGGGATCTCCTTCGGGCACACGGCTTCGCACTGCGACAGGTTCGAGCAGTTGCCGAAGCCTTCCGCGTCCATCTGCATGGCCATGTTCTTCACGCGATCGAGCTGCTCCGGCTGTCCCTGGGGCAGGTGACCGAGGTGCGAGGCCTTCGCCGCGACGAACAACATCGCCGACGCGTTCTTGCAGGCCGCGACGCACGCTCCGCAGCCGATGCACTGCGCCGCGTCCATCGCGAGATCTGCTTCCTTCTTCGGAATCGGCAGCGCGTTCGCGTCAGGAGCACCGCCGGTGTTCACCGACACGTACCCACCCTTGGCGATGATGCGATCGAACGCCGAGCGATCGACGACGAGGTCACGCAGCACCGGGAACGCCTGCGCGCGCCACGGCTCGACGTAGATCTCGTCGCCATCCTTGAAGTGGCGCATGTGCAGCTGGCACGTCGTCACGCCGCGGTGCCCACCGTGCGGGATGCCGTTGATCACCATCGAGCACATGCCGCAGATGCCTTCGCGGCAGTCGTGATCGAACGCGACCGGTTCCTCGCCCTTGGCCTGAATCTGCTCGTTGAGCGTGTCCATCATCTCGAGGAACGACATGTGCTCGGACACGTTCTCGACGACGTACGACTTCATCGCGCCCTCGGCGCCCTTGTTCGCCTGGCGCCACACGTGAATCGTCAGCTTCATCAACTTCCCGCTCATTTGTAGCTCCGGACTGAGGGCTTGAAGGCTTCGAACACCAGCGGCTCGACGTGGCGCTCAGGCTTCTGGCCCTCGCCTTTCCACTCCCACACGGCCGCGTGCATGAACTTCGAGTCGTCGCGTTTCGCTTCGCCCTCGTCGTCCCATTCCTCGCGGTAGTGGCCGCCGCACGACTCGTTGCGTTCCAGCGCGTCGAGCGCCAACAGCTCACCGAACTCGAGGAAGTCAGCGACGCGGCCTGCCTGTTCGAGCGCGACGTTCAGCGACTCCGCGGAGCCCGGCACGTTCACGTTGCGCCAGAACTCTTCGCGGAGCGCGGGGATCTCCTGCAGGAGCTCCTTGAGGCCCTTCTCATTGCGCGCCATGCCGCACTTGTTCCACATCAACTGACCCAGCTGACGGTGGAACGAGTCCACGGTGCGCTTGCCCTTGATCGACAGGAACTTCGCCTGCCGCGCGTTCACGTCGGCGACGGCCTTCTTGAACTCGGGATGATCGGTCGTGACCTTCGGCTGCTTCGCCGTCGCGAGGTACGCACCGATCGTGTACGGGATCACGAAGTAGCCGTCTGCGAGGCCCTGCATCAGCGCCGACGCGCCGAGACGGTTCGCGCCGTGGTCGCTGAAGTTCGCCTCTCCGAGCACGTGCAGGCCGGGGAGGTTGCTCATCAGGTTGTAGTCCACCCACAGTCCACCCATCGTGTAGTGGACCGCGGGGTAGATGCGCATGGGCACGCTGTACGGGTCTTCGCCCGTGATCGTCGTGTACATGTCGAACAGGTTTCCGTAGCGCTCGGAGATCACCTTCTTGCCGAGCCGCTTGATGGAATCGGCGAAGTCGAGGAACACACCACGACCACCGGGGCCAACACCGCGGCCCTCGTCGCACACCTGCTTCGCCGCGCGCGACGCGATGTCGCGAGGCGCGAGGTTGCCGAAGCTGGGGTACTTCCGCTCGAGGTAGTAGTCGCGCTCGTCTTCCGGCACCTGATCAGGAGAGCGCGTGTCGCCCGCCTTTTTCGGCACCCACACGCGGCCGTCGTTTCGCAACGACTCCGACATCAGCGTGAGCTTGCTCTGATAGTCGCCCGCCTGCGGAATGCACGTCGGGTGAATCTGCGTGTAGCAGGGGTTCGCGAAGCCAGCGCCCTTGCGCGCCGCGCGCCAGTTCGCCGTGACGTTGCAGCCCTTGGCGTTGGTCGAGAGATAGAAGACGTTGCCGTAGCCGCCGGTCGCGAGCACCACCGCGTCCGCCGCCCACGCCTCGACTTTTCCGTTCACCATGTCGCGCGTGATGATGCCGCGGGCGTGGCCGTCGACGACGACCAGCTCCATCATCTCGTGGCGCGTGTGCATCTTCACCGCGCCGGCGTTCACCTGCTTCTCGAGCGCCTGGTACGCGCCGATCAACAACTGCTGACCGGTCTGCCCGCGCGCGTAGAAGGTGCGCGAGACCTGCGCGCCACCGAACGAGCGGTTGCTCAGGTGACCGCCGTACTCACGCGCGAACGGCACGCCCTGCGCGACGCACTGGTCGATGATGTTCACCGACACTTCGGCGAGCCGGTACACGTTGGCTTCGCGCGCGCGGAAGTCTCCGCCCTTCACGGTGTCGTAGGCGAGGCGGCGAATCGAGTCGCCGTCGTTCTGGTAGTTCTTCGCGGCGTTGATGCCACCCTGTGCAGCGATGGAATGCGCGCGGCGCGGCGAGTCCTGAAAACAGAACGCGTCGATCTGGTAGCCGAGCTCGGAGAGCGACGCAGCGGCGCTCGCTCCGGCGAGGCCCGTGCCGACCACGATGATCTTGTACTTGCGCTTGTTCGCGGGGTTGATGAGCGGGAGCGCCAGCTTGTGCTTGCGCCACTTGTCTTCGATGGCGCCTTCGGGAATCGCAGAATTCAGCTTCATGGCTTGATGAACCCCAACATCACGGCGAGGGGAATCGACGCGAAGGCCGCGCAGAGGCCGTAGCCGATCGCGAGCGACGCGTTCTTGAGGAAGGGCGTCCACTTCGCGCCCCACAACCCGAGGTGCTGGAAGAGGCTGTAGATGCCGTGCGAGAGGTGCGCGGCCAGCAACACCTGCGCGACGATGTACGTCAGCGAGATGATCGGCTGCTGAAAGCCCATCACCAGCATCGAGTACGCGTCGTAGCTGCCGTTCGGGAGCAGGGTGGTCGGCTGCGGGCCGGTGATGTGCCACGTGAAGTGCGCGAGGTGGAACGCGAAGTACGCGAGCACCAACAGGCCGGTGAGGATCATCGACTTGCTCGCGGCCGTCGCTTCAGTGCGCGGCTCGAACGCGTACGCCACGGGGCGCGCGGCGCGGTTCCGCATCGAGGTGTTGATCGCCGCGAGGATGTGAATCGGGAAGCCGAGGATCAGCGCGATGCGCACGCCCCACAACAGCGGCGGGTTGCCCTTCAGCGCTTCGGCGTAGTGGTTGAACGTCTCTTTGCCGGCGAACGCGGTCAGGTTGCCCGCGAGGTGCGCGATGACGAACAGCCACAGGCCGAGGCCCGTCAACGCCATGACGACCTTCGAGCCGACTGAGCTCGTCGCGAACTTCATGAGCGAGCCGATCAGGGTGTCCCCCGTCGATTCGCGTTTCAGCTCCAGTGCTTCAGCCATCGGTGCTTCCTCGTGCTGGGAGTGGAAGTCAGTGCCCTTCGGGTTCTTTACGCGCGTGATCCCGTCAGGGCTACGACGGCGTTTGCCGCCAGAGCCCTGATCCCTCAAGGAAAATCGTGAGAGCTGAAAGGAAAGATCATGCAGTGGCGGGTGGTGGCCAAGCCGTGCAAATAGACGAGTGTGACCAACGCGTTGTCCGCCCATGCCCCAGCCAGGATGCTGAAGCTGTGGTTCAGCGCGCTCCTCGTGTTGGGCGCGATGTTGCCGGGCACCATCGTCATCCCCGTCGTTCGCACCTTCGTCACCGCGCACTGGCCCGATCGCGAGTGGCTGATGCACGCGTTTCTCGCGGTCAATCTGCTCGGAGCGGTGGTCGGTGGCCCGCTGCTCGCCGTTCGTGCGGAGCGGCTCGGCATTCGCCGCGTGATGGCCGGCGTCAGCGCGATGCTCGATGGAGCGCTGCTGATCGCGGTGACGTTCTCTCCGCCGATCTGGTTGTTGCTGGTGCTGCGCTTTCTGCAGGGCGCCGTCTACATCGCCGCCGTCTCGATCTTGATGGGGACGATTCGGCGGCAGTCGGCCTCGAACGCCGCCATGGGCGTCGTCGGATGCGCGGTGGTGTTGTCCATTTTGATCGGCATTCCGCTCGGCGCGATCTTGTCGAAGACCGATCCCTCGTTGCCGCTGCTGGTTGGTGGAGTGATCGGCATGGCGACCGGTCTCATCGCGTTGGTCGCGTTGCCTCGCGCTGCTGATGCCGAGCAGTCGCGCGTGACGTTCAAGGCGCTGGTGTTCGATGCTCCGGCGTTGCGTGCGCCGACGGTGGTGGTGGCGCTCGAGCGCTTCGCCGTGGGTGCGTTCATCGTGCCGCTGCAGCTCTACGGGCATCACGTGCTCGGGGTGGATGACGCCAAGGTGAACGGCTGGTTCTCGGCCTTCCTGATGATCTTCGCGCTGGCGACGTGGCCGATGGCGCGCCTCGGAGATCGCATCGATCGCTGGAAGCTGATCGCCGCCGGAGCGCTGATCTACGCAGCGACGTACGTGGTGCTCGGCTTCGTTCCGGTGCAGTCGATCGTCGTGGTCGTCGGTGTCGCTGGCCTTGCGAGCGCTGCGATCTACGGACCGTCGCTGGGCCTCGCAGCACAGGCCGTTCCCGACAACGCGCGCGCGTCGGCGATGGCGGTGCTCAATGCGGCCGGCACGCTCGGCATGTTCCTCGGCACCACGCTGGCTGGTGCGCTGTCGTCAGCGCTGCTGACGGGCGGCATGGAGCGGGGCAGGGCCTACACGACGGTCTTCATCGTCGCCGGAGCAGTGCAGTTGATCAGCGTGATCGTCGCGCTG
>JAEUJS010000444.1 GCA_016792935.1 Archangium sp.
ACCGCCTCGGAATACACGGTCGTCACTTCGCCCTGCTCGTCGATGCTGACCGCGATCGCGTAGCGGTGGCCGCTGACTCCGATGCGCACGCGCTCGCCGCTCGCCAACGTCTCGAGTGGAGCAGCGTTCCGTTGTCCCGAAGCACCGGCGACGACGAATTCCACCGAGGCGTCGCCTTTGATGCGATTTTGGATCGGACGACCGAAGAGCAGCTGCGCTGCAGCCAGGACGACGAAAGCAGCGGCGAGCGCCAGCGCCGCGCGCACGTTCGACGACATCCCGCCACGCGCTTGTTTCTGCTGCACGCGCACCGATTTTTCGACCCCGGCGGCGAAGCGCTCGAAGGGGATCTCGGCTTCGAAGGCCGTCTGCTCGGCGCGCAGCGAGTCCAGCTTCGGCGCGCACGCGGCGCAGCGCTTCAGGTGATCCACCAACGCGACTTCCAGGGGCTCCTCCGCGAGGAACCTGCGCAACACGAGCTCGCCCGGGTGTGTGCCCGACATCATGGCGCCTCCAATTCTGCGTTCATCGCCTGGCCCGTCGCTTCAGCGAAAGAACGCAGCCGCTTCCGAATGGTGGGTACGGATCGTTCGAGCACCCGCGCCACGTCTTCGAGATTCATGTCATCGACCCAGTAGTGAATGACGGCCTGCTGGGTCTCCACGTCGAACTTGGCGAGCGACTTGCGCACGAGATCACGCGCCTCGATCGCCGCCGGTCCGCCGTCTGCTTCTCCACGCACCACTTGAATGGCCGCGTACTCGTCGCGCCACGCTGCTCCCGCCGCGCGGATCACGTTCAGGCAGTGATGCGTCGCGATCTTCATCAACCACGTCAGCGGTGAGGCTTCAGCGCGGAACGTCGCCTCGTTGATCAGCGCGCGCGCGAAGACGTCCTGCATCGCGTCTTCCGCCAGCGCTCGGTCGCGCAGGAGATAGCGGCAGCGTCCGAAAACGGCGCCTCCGTATTTCACGTACAACGACTGCAGCCACACCCGCCCGGTGGCTTTTCCTCCGTCGAGAACCTGAAGTGCCGGGCGCATCGCGTTGGCTACCAGATCAGCAGCGAAGCGCTGCTGGGTGAATAGACACGGGACGCGGGTAAAACCGAAAGCGCCGAATTCCCCAGCAATCGCAGTGGGTTGGGGTATGCAGCGCGGTGATGCGTCAACTCTCCCTGGTTGTGGTTCTGTTGGTTTCCGTTTCCGGCTGCACGCTCACGCAGCGCCGTGACACCGAGCGCGTGATCGCCGGCGCGCTGATCTCCGACGAGCAGGAATTCCAGCTCGGTCTTCAGGTGCACGAGCAGCTGAAGAAAGAGAACACCAGGTTCCTCGAGAACCCGGCGGTGGAGATCTACGTCGAGTCGCTGGCGCGCAAGCTGCTCGTCTCGGCCAACAAAGAGCGCCCGATGGAATGGAAGTGGTTCGTCATCGACGATCCGGCGACGGTGAACGCGTTCGCGACGCCGGGCGGGCGCATCTACGTCTACACGGGGCTGCTGCTCGCCGCGGAGAACGAGGCCGAGGTGATCGGCGTGCTCGGCCACGAGATGGGTCACGTGGTGGGCCGTCACTCCGCGAGGCAGTTGGTGGGCGCGTACGGCCTGCAGACGGTGATCAACATGGCGCTCGGTCAAGACGCGGCCGACGTGGCGAAGATCACCGCGGGGCTCGCCGGCAAGACCGCGCAGCTCGCGTATGGCCGCGACAATGAGCACGAGGCTGACGTCTACGGTGCGCGCTACGCGTCAGCCGCTGGCTACGATCCCCGCGGGTTGGCGACGTTCTTCGAGAAGCTGAAGGCGAAGTACGGCGATTCGGGGCCGGTGTTGGCGTTCTTCTCGACGCACCCCAGCACCAGCGAGCGCATCAACAACGTCACCGCGCAGATCGCGTCCGAGAACCTCACCGGCAAAGAGCTGGGAATCGACTCGCTCAAGCAGGTGCAGGCCGCGCTTGGGAAAAAGTGAAACCCCGCTTAGAAACCCACCCTTCGTTTCCCCCGCTTGAGGCTGTGAGGAGCACATGAAGCGATATTTCGGGATCATCGTGGCGATCATTGGCGTGTGCGCGGGCATCGTGTTCGCCGCGCGCAAGTGGGAAGAGAACGACACCAACGCCAAGCGCGACATCAACGCGGCCCGCATTCGCGCGGAGTACCTCGAGCGCGCCTCGTGGATTCGCAACATCCCCGACCAGAAGGCGTACATCGACGAAAACCAGACGTTCATGACCTGGTACTTCAAGGAAGTCACCGCGCACCTGAACAAGTACGGCGGTTCGCGCGAGTTCGACGACTACCTGAAGGAACTCGATGAGCGCGTGAAGAAGCACACCAAGGATCCCGACGACGGCGGCAAGCTCGACGAGAAGAAGGCGCGCTACGAGTACGCGCGCAAGGTCTTCGACTCGCTCCGCAAGCAGGGTGACTACGCGCCCTGGTGGACGGCGACCGACAAGGGCATCCGCCTCGACATCCTCGGAGCCGACACCATTCGCGCCGGCACCGACGAGAAGATCCACATGGGCGTCGTGGCGTGGGGCCTGCCGCGTGACTCGCGCACCGACGACAAGAACATCTCGCGTGTCACCGTGAACGCGAGCTTCCGCTTCAACTGGAAGCTGTTCGACGAGAAGGGGAAGTTGCTCGGCGAGATGCCGGGTGAAGGTGGCCCCGATTCGCGCGACGACTACCCGGAGCGCGTCGTGAAGTTCTTCCCGCCGCTCGCGGTGATCGGTCACTACGACATCGACAAGCTCCCGCCGGAGGTGAAGACGGCGGAGATCGAGTTCTCGATCTCGGCGCGTTCGCCGACCGGTGGCGACATCAACGCGGTCTTCCAGTGGAAGGGCGAAGTGCCCGCCGCGTGGAAGCTCGGAGCGGGTGAGACGTGGAAGGGCGCGCAGGAGTCGGTGCGTCCCGAGGAAGAGATCGACCCGTCGAAGAAGCCCAAGAAGTAAGTGCCGGCGCGCAAGGCGAGCTCGGTCTCCGGGCCGTACGCGAAGCTGCGCAAGGCGGCGGGCGAAGCGCTCGCCGCGCTCGATGAGATCGAAGACCTGGTGATGGCCGGAGAAGATCGCGAGTCGATCATCTCCGCGGCCATGCGCGCGGGTTCTGCCATGGGCTTCGAGGTCGTGGTCGACGACGAGCCTGAAGAGGCGACGAATCAGGCGATGGAAGTGATCGAGGCGCTTCGCGAGAAGCTCGAGCCGCTGAGCGGTGGCTCGCGTCCCGGTCCGTCCGACGACGATGACGACGATGACGAGGTGCCCGCCGAGAAGCCGCCTCCGCTCGAGCTGCGCAAGGGCTCTCGCTATCGCGTGAAGAGTGGGAAGGACGCAGGGAAGCTCGGCGTCTTGTTCTGGGTCGGCGATGGAAAGTTCGGCGGCGCGATGCGCGTCGGGCTCAAAGACGGCAAGGACACGATCTGGGCGGACGCGGGCGTGATCGAGCCCGCGGAGTAGATCAGTCGTGGAAGGCGACGACCTGCCAGGCGGCACCGGCTTGCCGCAGCAGGAGGATCGCTGCGTGGCCCGAGAGATTTCCGACCACCACGAACGTGGTACCCGTTCGCAACGGCCAGCTGCTCAACCGCTGCGGCGGCTTGCCATACTTCTTCTCCATGTCGGCCGGGGCGAGCACCTCGATCGAGTAGAGCTTGAGCACGTCGGTGCGGCGTGAACGCACGGTCCGCGCCCACGCCGCGCGCAGATCTTCCGGGCGATCGATGCGACGGGTTTCCATGAAGAACGGATAGCCCGCGCGCGCGACGAGGCGGTTGGTGTCGGCGAGGATCAGATCGTTGAAGAAGCCGCGCGAGACGACCTCGGCCTGTTGCTGCGGCGTGAGCTCGAGGTAGCGGCTCATGTCGACGTCGGCGGTCGGCAACACCGGGTTCGACTCGACCGTGCCGTACTGCTTCTGGAGATTGAGGATCGCGGCCTGCCTTTCCTCGGGCGTCATGGTCTGCATCTTCTTGATGACCGAGATGACGTCATCGACGCCCTTGGGCCGCGGCGCTGCAGCAGGAGCCGCGGGCGCAGCGGGCGTTTCACCCGGGCTCGCCCCATCAGCAGGAGCGACGGGCGCGGCCGGAGCAGCTGGTGGATCACCAGCACCCGGTTCGGGATCTTGAGCGAGGGTGAGGGCGAGCGCGAACGCGGCAGCAGTGATCACGCTCGCCCTTTTACACTCATTCCGTTGCAGCGACCTGTTTCGGCAACGCGCGCGCTGACCAGGTCAGGTGGGCCAACGCCACGGCGAGACCGATACCGAGGCAGCTGAACCACAGCGTGCGATGACCGATGACGGGCAACAGCGAGCTGCTCATCAACGGCGCCACCATCGACGCCAGACTCCACGTGAGGTGGAAGGCGCCCTGGTACCGCCCGCGCAACTCAGTCGGGGACATCGCCGCCACCAACGCCGCATTCACTGGAGCGAAGAAGATCTCGCCGAGTGTCCACACCGCCACGCTGAGCGCGTAGAGCGGCAGGGAATTCGCGAAGGTGGTGAGCCCGAAACCGATGCCCGTCAGCGCCGCCGCCATGGCGAGGATGCGCGCGTGCGGAAACCGCTCCGCCCACTTCAGCGCGAAGGGCTGCAGGAGCACGATCAACACGCCGTTGGTCGCCATCGCCCAGCCGAACTCTTCGGTGGTGAGCCCCTTGGTCTTCATGTCGTCCGGGAGCGCGCTCAAGTGCTGAAAGACGAGCAACGCGACCAGAAAGTTGAGGAGCAGGAACGGCGCGTACGTTCGATCGGCGAATGGCGTGAAGACGGTTCCCTGCGTGGGCTTGTCGTTCTCCTTCGGAGCGGGCTTCGACTCGGGGATCGCCTTCCACACGATGAACGCGAGCACGAGCGTGGTCGCGGCGTCGGCGATGAAGAGCGCTCCGAAGTTGCGCCTGGCCATGTAGCCGCCCACCACCGCGGCGATCGCGAAGCCGAAGTTGATGGCCCAGTACTGCATGCCGAACGCCTTCATCCGGTGCTGCGTGGGCACGATGTCGGCCACCAACGCCTGGCTCGCAGGCCGGTAGGCGTCAGAGGTCATCGAGGTGAAGAAGACCGCGAGCGCGATGGCCCACAGCTCGCGCGACACGCCGAGGACGAGCAGAAAACCAGCGCCGACGAGCAGCGAGAGCAGCATCGTGAAGCGCCGACCGAAGCGATCGGCCATACCTCCGCCGATGAGCGTGCCGACGAGCGAGCCGAGGCCGTAGAGCGCGGTGATGGCGCCGGCGATCGGCAGGTCCAACTTGCGGACCTGCGTCAGGTAGATGAACAACAACGGCATGATGAACGCGCCGGCTTTGGTGATGAACGTTCCGAGGAGCAGCGCCCAGAAGGGCCGCGGGATGCCCTCCGAGAGCTGCGCGAGTCGGGAGGGGCGGCCTAACACTCTGGTGGTCATGCCTCGACGACGCGCTGCGTTCAAGGCGACTGACAGGTAACCTCGGGAAAGATGTCGGACATTCGCAATCTCCTCGCGCGGGCGCAGGAGTCCGAGAACAAGGGCGAGAAGGCCGAAGCCGCCGAGTGGCTGCGGAAGGCGGCGACCTGGTACCGCGATCGCCAGCAGTTGCGGCGTGCGGCGCAGATGCTCCGGCAGGCGCGGCGTGTCGAAGGACTGACGGACGAGAACGATGAAGCAGTCGCCGAAGTGCGGGAACCGGAGCCCGATGAGATCTTCGGCTTTGGCGACGACTTCGAAGCCGACGTGAAACGCGTGTTGATCGAGAAGCGGGCTCCGGAGCTCGCCGATCCTGCGCTCGACGCGTGGTGTTCGTTCTGCTGCAAACCGAAGGAAGAGGTCGGGCAGTTGGTTGCGGGTCCGGCGGGCGCCTTCATTTGCGCGGCGTGTACGGAGATCTCGGGTGCACTTCGAGGGGCGCTGCCTCACCCCGAACCCTCTCCCCGAGGGAGAGGGGATCCCTCGATTGAGCTGATCGCTTTGGCGCATGAGCTGCCTTCGCAGCGGCGCGCTCGGGAGCGGTTCATGCGACTGCGTCCGAAGCTCGCGCTGGTGATCGGCCCGAGTGGATCAGGAAAGACCGCGTGGATTCATTCCATCGCGCACGCCGAGCTGCAGGTGATCGACGCCACGCGCGCGCTCACGCAGCCGCTCGACGAGAAACGAAACGTCGTGCTGGTGGTGACGGCCGAAATTCCGCCTCCCGCGCTGGTGCTGAAGGGAGAGCACGGCGACGAGCCGATTCACGACACGGCTTCGCTGTCTGCGGCGCTCCCGCATCTTCCGGCGCAGGTGACTTCGCGCATCGATGCGGTGCATGGCTTCGAGGCTCCGCACGAGACGGCGCTGCTCGAACTCGCGCGGCATCTCGCCGACAAACGCGGCCTGAGCATCACCGACGAAGCGTTGGCGCAGGTCGTCTCGCTCGTCACCCGCACGAAGAGTGGGGCGCACGAACTCGTCGCAGTGCTCGCGCGAATTCCTCCAGGGCGTTACAGCGCTTCTTCGTGAGCGCGTCGCCTCTCCATGTTCGCCGGTTGGGTCTCGTCGAGTACCGCGACGGGCTCGAGCTGCAGCGGCAGTTTCAGGACGCGCGCAAGGCGGGGCAGGTGCCCGACACGATGTTGCTGCTCGAACATCCACCCGTGCTCACGTTGGGGCGCGGTGCGCGGATGACGAACATCATTGCTCCGGCGGAACGGCTCGAGTCGCTCGGCGTCGAGACCTTCGACACCGATCGCGGAGGCGACGTCACGTACCACGGGCCCGGACAGATCGTCGGCTACCCGCTGCTGCACCTCGGGCCGGGGAAGCAGGACGTGCGCAAGTACGTGCGGTCGATCGAAGAGCTGATGATCCGCACCGTCGCGGACTTTGGGATCACCGCGACGCGCATCGAGAAGTGGCCCGGCGTGTGGGTCGAGCAATCGAAGCTCGGAGGCCCGAGGAAAATAGCCGCGCTCGGTGTGCATCTGTCGCGTTGGTACACGAAGCATGGGTTCGCGCTGAACGTTGCGCCCGAGTTGAGTCACTTTGAGTTGATTGTGCCGTGCGGGATTCGTGAGGCGGGCGTCACGTCGATCGCGGAAGAGACGGGGAGTGCTCCGCGGTTGTCCGATGTCGAGGAGCGGTTGATGCATCACGCCCGCGCGGTCTTCGACTGCGAGCCGAGCGAAGTGCCGTTCGACAAGCAGACCGTCAGCGTCACGGTGCGTGATGAGGCGGGCAGGGTGTTGCTGCTCAAGCGCACCGAGGCGCGTGGTGGTTTTTGGCAGCCGGTGACGGGATCGATCGAGCGCGGTGAGTCGGCGTACGACGCGGCGGCGCGTGAGTTGCGCGAAGAGACTTCGCTGTCTGCTCCGATTCGTCCGCTGAGCTACGTGCACTCGTTTGCGTTTCGCGACTCCCGACCGCCGGTGGTTTGTCTGGAGACTGCGTTCAGCGCTCGTGGTGGTGAGGTGACGATCGATCCGACGGAGCACTCCGAGTTCGCGTGGGTCTCGCAGCAGGAAGCGATCAGTCGCGTGCCTCATGCCGGGCTCGCGCGCTCGATTCGGCTCTCTGCGAACTGACATCTCAGAGCTTGATGATCAGGCCTTCTTTGGCCGCGATGGTCGCTTTGCGCGCCTTCTTCACCTCGCGCAGCAACTCATCGAGCTTGTCGTCGGTGCGCGTCGGGTCGTGGTGGAACAACACCAGCGTTCCGATCTCCGCCGTATCCGCGACCTTCACCGCGTTCTGCCACGTCGAATGCCCCCACCCGAGCTTCGGTGAGCCCGCGCGGCCGAGGTATTCCTCTTCGGTGTACATCGCGTCGTAGATGATCAGATCCGCACCGCGCGCGAACTCGATCAACTGCGCGTCACGCTCGTTCCCGTGCTCGGTGTCCGTCGCGTACACGACCGAGCGATTCTTGTAGTCGATGCGGTACGCGAGATTTCCGCCGGGGTGGTTGGTCTCGATGGCGGTGACGGTGACTCCGTTGAGCTTCAACCGATCGCCCGCTTCGAACGCCTGGTATTCGAGCTGGGCGCGGAAGACCATTTCGGCGGTCACCGGAAAAAACGGCTGCTGCATGTGG
>JAEUJS010000445.1 GCA_016792935.1 Archangium sp.
GCTTGAGCGCCTTCTTCAGCTGCTCGTAGCCGCCGTTCTTCTTGTAGCCCTCGAGCGTGTGGTTCGGACCCTTGAGCCAGTCACGCGTGACGACCTTCTCGGAGAGGACGCTCATGACAGCTTCTCCAGCAAGGCGTCGACCTTCGCCTTGGTGAGGTTCTCGTGGTGGTCTTCGTTGATCTGCAGACAGGGAGCAGTGCCACACGACGCGAGGCACTCGGTTTCACGCAGGAAGTACTTCTCGCCGTTCTCACCCGCGCGGGTGTGCAGCTTGTCCTCGAGGTACTTGAGCATTCCCTCGGCGCCGCGGAGCGCGCACGCGAGGTTGGTGCACACGTCGATGACGTACTGGCCGGGCTTCTGCGTGTGGAACATCACGTAGAAGGTGGCCACCTCGTAACAAGCCTCGACGCCCGTCTCGAGGTGCTGGGCGACCAGCTTCATGCCCTCGGGTGGCAACCAGGTCTTGATCGACTGGAGCAGACGCAAGGCAGGCAACATCGCCGCGCTCTTGCGATCTGAAGGGTAGTGACTGAGGAGATCCGCGATGCCCGCATCGAACTTTTTCTGTTCGTCAGCGGTGAAGAGAGGCTCCGACATGGCGGCGCGGTTCGTAGCGGATCCCCGCGAATGGTCAACGAAATCCGAGTGGTTCTGATCAGTTGGTGCACGTCAGCGAGTGCGCGAGTGTCATCGGTCCATGAACTCTGTGAAGGACGCGAAGTCGCCGTTTCTCCGGCAGCTGTTCAAGGACATCGGCAAAACCTGGCCCAGCGACATCGACACGCTCTCGATGGATCCCTCGGGCGATTTGGTGGTCGGTGTCTCCCGCAGCCACACCATGTACGTGGGCTCGATCGCGAGCGGGAAGGTCGTGCCTGACGAGCCGACGATGAAGGCGTTTCACAAGAAGATGGGCTTCTTGTCGTGGACAGCCAGCTCACTGACCTTCGGGACCGATGGCGCCTTGGTGGTGCGTTCGGGCAACGAGCTGCAGCTGTGGAGCTGGGCAAAGCGCAAGCTCACGCTCACGCACCGCGCGAAGTGGGACAGCAAGAACACGGCGAACTTCGACGGGCCGTTGCGCTGCACGGCGCAAGAGGTCGCGTCGCTGGCGAACCTCGACTTCAAGAAGCGGTTCATCGCGATCTGGAATCGCGCGAAGTTGCCGAAGGCCAGCTCGCTCGAGGGGAAGGCGCGCGAGACGAAGCCGGCGCGCGAACTCCCGCTCGAAGAAGAGATCAGCAGCGTGTGTTTTGCGCTCGGTGAAGATGGCGTCTGCGTGACCGCGGAGCACATCGACTACAAGGCCACGGCGGTGACGCGCTGGGACGCGAGCGGAAAGAAACTCCAGCGTGTGCTGATCAAAGACATCAACGTCACTGACATCACACTCTCGGGCGCGTTCGTGGTGCTGACGACGACGGATGGCGAGGTCCTCTCGCTCGACCCGAAGCTGGCCGTCGCCAAGCGCGTCGAGGCGCTCGGAGATCGCGCGGTCAGCGTGCACGCGGCGCCCGATGGCGTGCACGTGCTCGCGACGTCAGGGAAAGAGCTGGCGGTGTTCACCGCCGACGGGCTGAAGAAGGTCGCGAAGCTCGCGGTGAAGGCGCTGCACGACTTTCGGGTGCATCAGGTCACGAGCGCCGGGCTGGTGCTCACCAACAATCCTCCGACCCTCTTCAACCTGAGCTGAGCGTCGCCACGTTCCGCCCGGAGTGTGACGCCGCACATTTTTTTCGGACTCTGCGTGGGGCTTGTTAAGCGCCACGCCTATGAACAAGACATTCCTCGCGGTGGTCGTCGTGGCGTTGTCGGCGTGCCCTCCTCCCACGGGAATGGACGCCGGCACCGGCGGTGGTGGCGGAGCGACGGGTGGCGGTGGCGGCACCATGGGCGGAGGCACCGCGATGGGCGGCGGCACCGCGATGGGCGGCGGCACCGCGATGGGTGGCGGCAGCGCGACGGGCGGCGGCAGCGCGATGGGCGGCGGCGGCGGCGCGATGAACTACTGCGACGCGGGCCTGACCTGCGCGCCGTACGAAGTCTGCATGGCGAACATGACCGGAGGCAGCTGCGTGTCCGGCAACTACACGGTGAATTGGCTCGCGCCCGACAGCGGCATTCGCACCAACGCGATGACGTTGAGCGGCACGCTGCAGCTCGGCAACGGCCCTGCGGGCATCGTGATTCCGGTGAGCGCTTCGACCGGAGCGACCGTCTCTCTCGACGGCGGCGGCCCGACGTTCGGCGTCACGCTCGGCCTCACCGCGGGCGACGGCCTCAACACCTTCACCGCCGGTTGGGATGGCGGCCCGACGAGCACGCTGACGATCGACGTCGATCGCACCGGCCCGGTGTTCCTGGTCTCGGCGCCTCCTGCGCTGCCGGCTGATGGTGGCTCGGTCACCAACGACTTCATCGACGCGCCTCCGGGTGGGCCTGCGTTCCGCCGAGACGAGCGCTTCACGGTGCGCGTGACGTCGAGCTCCACCGACGTGGTCGGCGCTGAGCTCGTCGCGCAGTTCGGCACTTCGACCGCGCACCGCTTCATGAGCACCGCGACGTGCGACGCCGGTGCGTTCTGCGCCGACTTCGACGTCGAGCTGAGCCGCGTGCCGATGAACGGCTTCGACGGAACGATTCGTCTCACGGCGGAAGGCAGCGATTCGGTCGGCAACATGGGCACCACGCAGACTGCGCGCGACGTTCCGGTGACGCGTTGGAACTGGGCGCGTCGCGTCGGCTCGAGCGGCAGCACGCCGGCCATCGGCAACAACGGTCGCATCTTCATCGGCACCACGGGGCCGTCGGCAGGAATCATCGCGCTCAACGCCGATGGTTCGATCGCGTGGGGTCCGCTCGCCGACGGAGCGATTCCGGGACCGGTCTCGATCGGCCGGAGCCTGATGAACGAGTACGCCGCGTACCACGTGCCGGGAGCCAACCTCGAGACGCGCTCGCGCAACACGGCGACCAGCACCGATGCGCAGGCCTGCCTCGGTGGCTCCAACGGCGCGGTCTCGGCGAGCGGGACGATGATCGTGAACGACGGAGTCAACGCGGTGGCGAGCGTGCAGCTCGGCGCCGACACGACTGGCACCAACCTCCGCACGGTCATCACGTCGATCGCCAACCTCGCGTGCTTCACCTCGTCGGGCATGCAGCAGCTGCCCACGGTCACGTCGCCCGCGAACATCGTCGGGACGAACTCGAAGTCGCTGGTCGTCGACTCGATGGGCGCGCTGCACCAGGTGGATACGGCACCCTACGCGTCGGTGGCCATCACTCCGCTCGCGCAGGCGACCGGAGCAGGGGCGCCGAACGGCCTCGCGATGGCTTCGATGAACCGCGTCATCGGAGGTGGAGGCTCGACGATGGGCACGCTCTTCGCGTTCGACGTCACGGGTTCCGGCATGACCGCCGCGGCTGCGAATGCGTGGACGGCTCCTGCCGCGCTCTCGTCGCCCACGTCGGGTCCGTCGATCGGCACGGGTGGCGTCTTCGCGCAGCACCGCTTCGGTACGCGCAGCCTGCTGTTGCGCGTCGAGACGTCATCAGGGGCGTTGCTCGCGCAGTCGGCGCCGTTGAGCGCGGGGACCGTCAACTCGTCGTTCAGCGGCAGCGTCGCCACCACGCCCGCGCTGGGCGCCGACGGCCGCGTGTACACCGTCGATGAGCTCGGCAACCTCTTCGTGCTCGCGCAGAACTTCGGGGCTGACGCCGGCACCGAGTGGGGCGCGGCGCTCCCGGCTGCGGTCGCGGGCAACGTGCACGCCTCGCCGACCATCGACTGCAACCGTCGCGCACCGACGAGCCAGACGGGCGTCATCTACGTCGCGACCGAGTCGGGCTGGTTGGTGAGCTACCTCGTCGACGCCAGGGGCCTCGACCCGGCCGCGCAGTGGCCGAAGTTCGCGAAGGACGTGCGGAACAGCGGCAACTTCGAGGCCCCGGCGTCTCCAGCCTGCCCCTGAAGGTCAGGTCACCCGAAGTCCCACGGGAAACGCGGCTTCGCCTTCGGCGCTGGAGGCGGACCCGCGGGCGTGGCGAGAATTTCCTGCTTGAGCTGATCGATCACCTCGATCAGCACGTCTCCGAGCGGGCGCTTCTGCCCCTCACTCGCCCACTGCATCAGGGTCGAGAGTCCGACTTCCTTGAGGTACGCGAACGTGAAGCCGTTGCTCAGTTCGGCGGCGCGCGTGAGCACGTCGGCTGCGACGGGCGAGGCCGTCTTCGAAGACCACGCGTCGAGGTAGCGGCGGCGCAGATCGAGCTCGGGCAGCTCGAAGCGGTACTTGCGATCGAAGCGTGACGGCCGGTGCAGGAGCGAAGGGTCGAGGCGCTCCGGGTGATTGGTGCTGGCGATGGTCAAGAGCCCATCGTTCACCGCGAAGCCGTCGAGCTCGTTCAACAGGAAGCTGCGGTTCTCGTCGTCGACCAGCGAGTCGAGATCTTCGAGCACCACCACGCACGGAGCGAGCTCCCGCGCACGGGCGAACACCTGTGGAATCGAGCCGGCGGGATCGACGTGACGCCCCGAGAACGACTTCACGTAGAGGCAGGGAAGGCCGGCGCGCTTGATGAGCCCCTTGATGGCGTGCGTCTTTCCATTTCCCGGAGGGCCCATCAGGAGCATGCCGCGCTTCCACGCGGCTCCGGCCTTCTCGTAGAGCTCGCGGCTGGCGAGGAAGTGACTGACGTCGTTGAGCAGCGACTCGGCGAGCTGCGGCGGGAGAACGAGGTCTTCGATCTTCGTCGCCTCGATCGCCGACTGCAGCTCGGCGCTCTTCGAGAAGCAGCCGTTCGAGAAGACCAGCACCTCACCGTGCACTTCGCTGTTCCACGCGACGACGACGGCGAAGAGCTCTTTGATCAGCGTGTCATCGTCGGAGATCAGCCACGACCAGCGATGCGAGCCGTACTCGTTGAGCAGTCTGGTGGTGAAGACCTCGAAGCGGTGGCCTTTCCATTCGAATGATTCGAGCCCCTCGGAGAGGTGCCAACTCGAAGTGGGCGCCATCTCTCCACGCTGTTCGCGCCGCATTCGCTGCGTGAAGCCTTCTTCGATGCCGAGCTTGCGCACCGCGTACTCGGGGGAGAGCGAGACAGTGGTTTGTCTGGTCGCTGCGGCCCACGGACCGACGAGGAACTCCGAGTTGTCGGTGAAGAAGATCTTCCTCGACGGGTACTTCTTGATCAGCCGTGCGGTGATGGCGGCGGAGCGTGCTTGTTCTTCGACAGTCTCGAGGTCGGCGAGGAGTTCGTTCATGTCTGCACCAGTCGGTTGGAGCGTGGAGATGCTGACGGCCGCGCTGATCACGAGCGCTGGTTCGCCGCCTCCGCCCTCGCCCGCGCCGAGTATCAGCGGGAAGTGGAGATCAGCACCAGACGCTCCACGAGCTCAGCCGTCGGGAGCAGCCAGCGCAGCGACGCGATGCTCCCCACATCGGCGCACCAGATCGCCTTGTTGATCGCCGTGGCGTGCTCCAGCGCGAGTCCACTCTCACGCAGCGCTCGGCGCACGGCCTGCGAGTCGAGCGCGAACGCGTACGAGCTGGGCGCCGTGAGATCGAGCGCGTAGTCGGCGACGGGATGCCCCTGCTTCTCGGTGAGCCCGCGACCGAACACGCCGAAGAGATCGTGCGTGCTGATCATCCACTGCGTCAGCGGCACGAGCTCGTCAGGGAACCAGTCGGGGCGGTGCTTGGCGAACAGCGCGGCCGAGATGGTCGCGTGCCGCCGCGGCTTCTTCCCCGCGAGCTTGCCGGTGTCGTGGAAGAGCACCGCGAGCCGCATCGCCCGACGGAGTTGCGAATTGTCGCGCGCGACTGAAGTGTTCAGCTGCATCAACGCCTGCGCGAGGTGACGCTCGAGACTCCAGCCTTGATGCATCGCGCTCTGCTCACGCGGGCCGTTCGCCAGCGTGGATCCGAACAGCGACCCGCTCAAGACCGAGTGGAGGAAGTCGTCGGGCTTCACCTCGTGATGGCGCCTGGTTTGCGCACTGATCCACCGGGCGAAATCGGCGTCGTTTGCGCTCGCCGCGAGGTGCTCGAAGGTGCCTTCGAGCTTCTCTCCGCGCGGGTTGGGTGGCGCTTCGGGGCTCGGCTCCGTCGTCTGATGGAAATGGAGAATCTGCTGCGCGAGCTCGACCTCCTCGCGCACCAGGCGACGGCGGTTGTGGCCGACACGCACGGGCACGACTTCGTTCACGTTCTTCTTCAGGTGTCGCCATGACCTGCGAATCGCGCGCGGCTCGTGTTTCCAGTCGAGGCCGGGCCCGACACGCAGCCCGGGGTAGTCGAGCAACACGCTGGGCACGCGATGCGCCTGTCGCGCGATCAACTCACGACGCTGCGTCTCGGTGAGCCGCTCGAGCAGCTTCACGTTCAAGCGAACGACTCCGCTGCGCAGTGACGCCTCGACGCCTTCGGGAAGAAACAGCTCCGGCTCACCGCGCGACCAACGCACCAGCCCCGCGCGGTGGAGAAACGTCGCGTACGTCTTCGCCTCACGCACGTCGGCGACCTCGAAGCCGAGCTCCCGCTTCACCTTCGCGACGGCGGAGAGCACCGACCAGTCGTGTTCCGGTGCTTCGCGTCGCAGCGCCTCGAGCAGCGGCGCTTCCTCGCTCGCAGCAGTCACCGCCACGTCGACATCGTGCGGGCGCTGCGCGGGGCCGAACACGCCGTTCCAGAACGCGCGGTACAGATGGCCGCCCGCGACCCACGCTTCGATGCCGAGCTTCGTGCTGACGCGTTCCAGCACCTCGAGCGGCTCCCGCCGAAAGTCGAGCGAGCCGAAGTCGAGCCGCAGGGCGCGACGCACCAGCCGCTCCACGGTCTCCGGGGATTGTGAGGTGTCGATGGAATGAATCGGAACGCCCGCGGCCCGCAGCGACTCGCGACACGACTTCGCGCGGGCGAGGTGCGCGAGCGCACGGTGCGTCGCCGACTCGGTGGTGGGCATGATGCCGTGACGCACGCCACGCGCGAGCTGCCGCTCGACGCTGGTCTTCACGCAATCGCCAGGAAGAAAGAGGTGCAGCACTTCGAAGCGCCACCCACGCAAGCGACACGCGTCCAACATCGCGATCGCCTCCACCACGCTGCGCGGAAATTTCTCGAGCGCGATCCAGTGTGAGGTCCTCTCGTCGATTGCCCCAGCCGACGCGTCGGCTGAATTGATGGCGGCGATGAACTCTGAGTCGACGCGGTGCGGAGTCGCGGTGCTCAGCTCATGCGCCATGCGCTCATCGCGCGAGACGCCGGCGGCTCCTGCGAAGCGCGCCATCGACATCCATTCCGCGTCGACCGCGGGCTTGAGCCACGACAGCGTCGTCGACTTGCCTGCTCCGGGAATTCCATCGAGCAAGATGAGCGTGCGGCTCGGCTGTTCGGGCGCGACGTATTTCGGAATCGTGAGGCGCGCGCGCATCGCCTCCCAGGTGTGAAGTTCACGAACGAGGTTGGAGTCGCCGTACTGCTGCAGCAGCTCGATTTCACCCAAGCCGGCCTCCTGTAGTGGGATGTAGCAGGAGGTAGGCTACGCTCAGTTCAGCGCACGACTCAACTCACGGGGCGTCGCAGCCGCTCGTGGCGCGACGATTCGAGTGGTGTGTCACGAGAGCGCAGCGCGCAAGCCTTCGATGCCGAGTTGATGGAGCACGAGGCCGGCCACTTCGCGCGTGTGGAGGGCGCTGGTCTGTGCCGACACGAGCCAGTTGTGCCCCTTCGGGTAGCTGGCGCGGAAGGCGAGCAAGTTGCGCGGCTCGAACGCGTTCGCGTTCCACTTCACTTCGATGGCATCGACTCGATCTCGCGAGAGCGGGAGGAC
>JAEUJS010000477.1 GCA_016792935.1 Archangium sp.
ACGATGACCTTGTTGGTGACGTCGAGGCCCTTGAAGTCGTCCCAATTGAGTTCCGGAGCACGAATGCCGTAGCCGACGAACACCAGCTCCGCGTTCTCGAGCTTGCTGTCTTTCGACTGGTGTCCGGAGAGCGCGATGAAGTCCTCGTGGAACTTGAGCTCGAGCGTGGCGGCTCCGGCTTTGACGCTCAGCTGCTCGGGGTGACCGTTCACGCCGATCAGCTCGACGTTCTGAATCCACCCGCCGTCAGGAGCGCCAGGCTCGAGACCGAGCTGCTCGAACTCCGCGGCGATGTACTGCTGCGCGAGCTTGTCGCCCTGCGTCGCCGGCCCACGGCCCTCGAGGAGGTCGGACGCGAGGAAGCGCATGTGTCCGCGCAGCTCGTTGGCGTCGATCGGTTTTGCGTCGCTCCCCTTCGGAGGAGCCGCGGTCAGCGCGAGGGTGAGCCACAGAGCAACCATGCATCCCTCACAACAGCTCGAGCACGATGCCCATTCGCTCACCGATCTCGGGGTCGGACTTGAGCGCTTCCAACCGCGGAGCGAGCCCGCGCATCGCCTGCTTCACTTCCTTCGCGGCCTTCTGATGCGAGTCCATGGCCGCCGAGAGATCGCGCGCCACGACGCGCGCCGTCCACGCCAGCATCTTCGAGACGGGGTCGCTGCCGGCCATCGCGCTGCGGGTGATCGTCTCGAGCCACTCGGCGAGCGTGCGACGGCAGCGCACCTGCTTCGACTCGAGGAGCGTGACGATCCACGGCAACGCCTGCGAGGTGACGGGGAAGAGCTGCTGTTGGTGCGCGATGAGGTGACCGAGGAGATCGGCCGCGGCTTCCGCTTCATCGGCGTCGGTCGAAGCGCAGCGGAGGAGACGCACGCCCACTTCCGTCGCGATGCCGAACGCGCCCTCGAAGTCCCACCACGGGAGACGCTCGACCTCGTCGAGGTTCTTCACGTCGACGCGCGGCTTCTCGGTCTCGGAGCGCTCTTCGACGGCCTCGGTGATCTTCAGCTTCTCGAAGAACTCTTCGATCGGCCGCGCGGGATTCGTCGGGACGTGCGTGGCTCTCGGCAATACGCCAGGGCTGATGCCCGACGTCGAGTGCTCGACGCGCGAGAACCCGCGAAACGTGCGACCGAAGGAACCAATGACGGCGTCACGCCGGCCGCGCGCGAGGGCGTCGTCGAGACGTGCGTGGTAGTGGCGCGGTTCGTCGTGAAAGCTCCCGTCGGGAAGCTCGAAGACGAGATTGATCGACCAGTCGTCCACTTCCATGGCGGGGACTGGCTAGCACTTCAGGCGTCAGGCTCGGACAGAATCGTCACCTCGCCGCGAAATCCATCGACGCGAATGCGCGAGCCGCTCTTGATGCGTCGGGTTCCGTGGCCGACGTTCACTACGGCAGGAATTCCGTATTCGCGCGCGATGATGCTGCCGTGCGAGAGCATGCCGCCGAGATCGACGACGAGCGCTCCGGCGGCGACGAAGTACGGAGCCCAACCGGGATCGGTGAACGGCGCGACGAGCACTTCGCCCGGAGCGACCTTCGTCTCTTGATCGCTGCGCAGCACGACGCGCGCGATTCCTTCGAGGACACCGCCGCTCACCGCGAGGCCCTTGAGGATCGTCGCGTTCGGAACAGGCGGAGGAAGCGCGGTCGTTGGATCGAGTCGTCCTACGACGACCGGTGGAGGCGTCAGCGGTGTCCACTTGCGATGCTCCGCTCGAGCACGCGCGACCTTGCGCTGCAGTGACTGCGCGTTCGGAGCGAGCGCCGTCTTCAATTCCGTGAGCCGCAGGAAGAAGACGTCGTCGGCGCGCTCGATGACGTTGCGCTCCACGAGCCGCGCGCCGATCTCGAGCAACGTGTCGCGGACCATCGCGAGGCGACGAACGCTCTCGCTCTTCAGGTTCTCGCGCAGACGCGTCCCTTTTCGTGCACGCGTCAGCAGGAACTGGAATGCGCGACGCTGAAGCGGCCCGAGCTTCAAGAGCGCTTCGGCTTCCGTCTCCTCGCGTCGCTTCGCGGCCGCCGCAAACACTTCGAGCGGTCCGCGGGAAGTGTGTGCTCCCTCACCCCCAACCCTCTCCCCGAGGGAGCGGGGGCCGCCGTCACTCCCTCTCCCTCGGGGAGAGGGGTTGGGGTGAGGGAGCGCCACCTGAGCCCTGATGAGCGCGAGCACGACTTCCGGCGTCTCGCGCCACCGCGGCTGCGCGACGTCGAGCTCCGCGCGCGCGTGATGACCATGTCGCGCCATCCACGCGTCCCATTTCTTCTCGAGCTCAGGCTGCTTCGACAGCGCATCGCGCATCGACGGCCAGTCGGTCACTCCCCCGAGGCCCGCGGCACGCAGCGCCTCGCCGAGCTTCCACAACTCGAGCGCGCTCTCAGCCGAGTCGAGCTCACCGAGCCCAGCCAACAGCGCCGACGCCTTCGAGCCATCTTCGTCGCCGAGCCACTTCCTGCAGTTCGCCATCAACGCGTTGGTGCAGCCCATGCCGACTGCCGTCGCCGCGAACACGTCGTGGAACTGTGTGCCCAAACCACCGTTGAGCACGTTCAGGTGCGCGAGGAGCGCGTCATCGGTAGCCGCGCGCACGTCGAAGCGCGCGAGCTGCTCCGTCTCCGCGAAGATCGTCGCGACATCCTTCCCGGGATCGACGTTGCGCTGACGGAACATGCGCCACATCAGCTTGAGGAAGCCCTTGAAGAGCGTGAAGCCTGCACCGCGAACGAGCGGCTCCTTCGAGGCGTTCACCTTCTTGAGGCCCGCCATGATCTCGTCGGCGTGACCTCCGAAGAATTCTGCGGGGCTGCGCTTCGACATGCCCGGCACCGTCGCCGCGAGCGCCGAGAACGCGTTCATCGAGAAGTAGATGCGGCCGCCGACGAGGCCGACGACCGGAGTCTTCTCCCAGTCGACTCCCAGATCCGCGGTGAAGACCGAGAAGAGCGACGTGACGATGCCTTTCACCAACTCGAGCGTCATCGGCGTCGCGACGTCGGGCAGCAGCTCGCCGGCGTTGGTGTTGCTCCACACGAGGCTCGAGTCGTCTTGCGAGAGCGCGGTGGTGATGGGCCGCGCCTGGAGCCAGTACAGCGTGCCGTCCGCGGCGATGGCCCACTCGAGATCGAGCGGCTCTCCGCCCAGCTTCGTCTCGAGCCCGAGCGCTTCGGACATCAGCCGCTTCACTTCGTCGAGCGTGATCGCCTGACCGCCGACGCTCGCGTCTTCGGTGCGCTTCACTTCGAAGCGCTCCGGCGTTGCGCGGCCGGAGACGAGCTCTTCGCCGCGACCCTTCACGGCTTCGATCACCAGCGTGTTCGACTTGCCGCTCGGAGATTGGGTGAAGACCACGCCGGCGGCGCGCGGTTCGATGAACGACTGAATCACTACGGCCATGCGCGGCGCTTTCGCGCCGACGTGCGCGCGGTAGGCAATGGCGCGATCCGAGAAGGCCGACGCCCAGCACTGTTTGATCGCGGCCTCGAGCGCTTCTCGGCTCGTCACGTTCAACACCGAGTCGTGTTGGCCGGCGAATGAGGCGTCTCCGCCGTCTTCGTCGATCGCTGACGACCGCACCGCGAGCGGAAACGGCGGAAGGCTGAGCCGGTCGAGCAGAGAAGACGAGAGCGCCGCGCCGAGGATCTGTTCGCGCGTCGAGCCGGCCCGCGCGACGTGCTCGTCGAACGCCTCAGCGCCGATCGAGCTCGCTTGAGGAACACACGCTCCGGCAGAAACGAGCCGGGCGAGTCCGTTCGCTTTTCCGCCGGCGGAGGATGCGTCGAGCGTCGTCGTCATCGCGATCCGCCCGCGAGTGGATCCCCTCTCCCGCTCCTGCGGGAGAGGGAAAGGGTGAGGGACAGTCGCGCCGTTGGTGCGGCCGAGCGAGACGATGCGGTGGGTCGCGATGCAGTTGATGGACTTCCCCTCACCCTGACCCTCTCCCGCAGGGGCGGGAGAGGGGATCTTCGCGCCCGTACTGCGGTCGAACGAAGCGATGTGGCGAGTGATCTTCGCGCTGACTTGCGCCGGATCATCATGTGCTGTGCCTCGTCGTCGGTGAGTTCAGGAAGCCGTTCACCATCAGTGCGACTGCCTCGTCCGTGGCGAGCGGACCAACGCGGAACGTGCCGATCAACAAGCCGTAACCGAACAACGCCGAGAGAAAGAACGCCGCGAGCGATCCCGGATCGCCGCGGAGCGTTCCCGCTTCCACGCAACGCGTGAAGTACGTCGTCACGCCCGCCGAAACGCCGCGCGCGGGATCACGCCCCTTCGTCGCGAGCTCCGCTGCCGCGGCACGATCTCCGATCATCGCGCGCGTCAGCTCGCTCGACGCCTCGAACTCCTCCAGCGCCATGCGCGTGAACGCCGTCAGCACTTCGCGCACCGCGTACACGTCGGCCGCCGCCAGCTCACGCCCCGCTTTCCTCGCCGGCACCGCATCCATGAAGGCGCGCAGCAGCCCGAGCCGATCACCGAAGCGCCGATGCAGCGTCACGACCGACACGCGCGCCTCATCGGCCACTGCCTCGAGCGTCGTCCCACGCAGACCCCGTTCGCCCATCACTCCGCGCACCGCAGCGAAGATCGCCTCGTCCGTCGTGCGCCCCACGCCCTTCACGCCCTGCCGGTAGAGCGTCGCGCGCGACACGCCGAGCGACTTCGCGAGCGCCTTCATGGTGAGCCGGGACGCATGAGACATACGCAATACATCTATAACATCTGTCTCAGCAGAACAATTTCCACGCACCTCAGGTCCTCGCCTACCCTGAAGCGCATGGGCGCCGATTTCATCGTTCACTTCCAGTGCGAGACGAAGACGAACTTCGGTGAAGGCGACGCGCTCGAAGGCAGCCAGAAGCTCCTCGCGATGCTGAAAGCCCGCTCCCGCCTCGAGGTGCTCAAAGAAGCCGCCGCCAGGACCGGCCAGACCACCATCAAGGTCGTCCGCATGACGCCCGACGGCCAACAGGAAGAAGAGATCTCACTCGAGGCGCTCGAGGAGGCTTCGACTCCTCTCGAAGAGAACAAGGAACGCTGCCAGGGCTGCGACGCGAACGTGCTCGGCATTCCCTACGGCTGCGTGGGCTTCGTGCCCTACCCCGTCCGCGCCGAGTGGGAGACCGCGCTGGTGAATCGGCTCCAGAGCGTCGAGACGCCGGGTGGATTTCTGCTCGCTTCCGCGGTGCGCGACTTCAACTACGACGGCGCCAACATCAAGCGCATGCGCGAGGCGGGCATGTTCGAGGCGAAGGTCGCTCCGTCGAAGGTGATTCAGAAGAAGTTCTTCAGCTCGACGAAGATCACCGGCGATCAGCTCTTCCACGCGATCTTCTCGGTCGGCGGAGCGCTCAACCCTGATCACTGCTCGATGGTGCTGAGCTTCATCGGTGCGCTGGAAGTCGGCGGTCGCGTTCCGAGCTCACACGTGGAAGCGGTGGCCTTTCAGCAGGCCCTCGGCGCGCGCAACGCCACGCTCAAGCTCGAAGGTGATCCGGAGCAGCCGGTGAACACGTTGCTGCGCGCGATGTTCCGGGCGTGGAAACTGAACGTGCCGCTGCTGATGGATGCCTGAGCGCCCTGCGTCACGTCACGATGAGACTTTCCAGGTCGTGCCGCCGGGCGTGTCCATCGCTTCGACGCCCATCGCCTTGAGCTCGGCTCGGATTTCGTCAGAGCGTTTGTAGTTCTTCGCTGCGCGCGCCTCGTCGCGTTCCTTGATCAGCGCCTCGACCTTCGCGCGATCGATGCCCTTCGCGATCACCTGGCGATCGCGCCGCGCGAGCAACCACGTTGCCGGATCACACTCCATCAGGCCCAGCGCGCTCGACAGCTTCCGCGCGACGTCACGGAACGCCAGCATGGTGCGCCCCGCGAGCTGTTTGTCCTTCGGAGGCTTGTCCATCAACGCGTTCAAGTCGGTGAACAGCCCCGACAGCACCGCCATCGCTCCCGGGAAATTGAAGTCGTTGCTCATCTCGTCGTGGAACTTCGCGAGGTATTTCTCCGGGTCGCCGTGCAGCGGCCCCGAGCCAAAGTCCTTCCCGGCGACGCGCTCATCGACCTTCTTCAACGTCTCGTAGAAATATTCGACGCGCGCTTCCGCATCGCCGATCGACTTGTCGTTGAAGTCCAGCGCGCTGCGGTAGTGCACCGACATGAAGAAGTAGCGCAGCCCTTCCGCGTCGACCTTCTCCAGCGCATCGCGCACCCGCACCACATTGCCGAGCGACTTCGACATCTTCGCGCCGTCGAGATCGAGGAAGCCGCCGTGCATCCACACGTTGCACAGCGTCTTGCCGCTCGCGCCTTCGCTCTGCGCGATCTCGTTTTCGTGGTGCGGAAAGATCAGGTCCAACCCGCCGCCATGAAGATCAAAGGTCTCGCCGAGGTACTTGCTCGACATCGCGGAGCACTCGATGTGCCACCCGGGCCGACCCGCGCCCCAGGGAGAAGGCCACGACGGCTCTCCGGGCTTCGCCGCTTTCCACAGCGCAAAGTCAGCCGGATCACGCTTCTGCTCTTCGTTGACGATCTCACGCTCACCCGCGCCGCTCATCAGATCGTCGAGCTTGCGCTTCGACAGCTTCAGGTAGCCCGGGTACTTCCGGACCTCGAAGTACACGTCACCCTTGCTCTCGTACGCCACGCCGTTCGCGATCAGCTTCTGAATGATCGCCACGATCTCCGGAATCGTCTCCGACACCTTGGGCGACACGTCGGGCTTGATCAGCCGCAGCTCCGCCATGTCCTTCTCGAACTCGTCGACGAAGCGCGCCGCCAACTTGATCGGGTCTTCACCCGTCTCGCGCGCCGCCTTGATGATCTTGTCGTCGACGTCGGTGTAGTTGCGCACGTAGCGAACTTCGAACCCGCGGAAGCGCAGGTACCGCACGATCGTGTCGAACGACGTGAACGACCGCGCGTTCCCGATGTGGATGAAGTTGTAGACGGTCGGCCCGCACACGTAGATGCCCAGTTTTCCGGGGGTTATCGGGCGGATCGGAACCGTGGCCCGATCCATCGTGTTGTAGACGCGCAGTTCAGGGAGAGCTGGGGAAGTCATGGAGTCTCGGGCACTTTACCCACAGGCAACCCTTGGTGTCAGATGTGCGATACTTCGTCACTTTCAAGCAGCTCGAGTCGCTCAGTAGGGAGTCCGCATGCCCCCCAACCCGAAGCAGAAACGCCCTCACTCGGGGGAGCCGATCACCGACGAACAACTTCTTCACGCCGACGATCCGAGGCCGCAGCGCGTGGCTCAGCTCCCGAGCAATACTGTGGGGGCGCGGCGCTTGAAGAAGATCGAAGAGCACATCCCCACTTCTGTTTTCGATACCGAGGCTGATCAGGAAATGCAGGCTGAGTACGGCGTCCAGGGCAGTTCTGATTTCAAGCCTGCGTTCCTCTACGTGGAGCGCGGACCGGGTGCGGGTCAGCTCCTCGAGGTGAAGCAAGGCACCGTCGTCGTCGGCCGCGCGTCGGTCAGCGACTTGCGCCTGCAGCACCCGTCGATCTCCCGTCGCCACACGCAGATCAAGCGCGTGGGTGAACAATTCTTCGTGAAGGATCTCGGCTCGCAAAACGGGACCTTCGTGAACAAGCAGCGCATCGCGACCGAGGTCGAAGTGAAGCCCGGTGACAGCATCGCGCTCGGCAACGCGCTGCTGCGTCTGCGTGGTCCGCTCGCCAAGGGCGAGAAGCTCCCGGGTCAGGAAAGCCAATCGAAGTCGAGCAAGGCGCCCGCGCACGTTCCGTCGACGTCATCGACTTCGCCTTCGATGGAAGTTCCGGTCCCCAGCGAGCGCACGGGCACCGGCACCAAGTCGCGCATCTCGACCGCGGTCGTCGCGCGTCCTTCTGGTCCGCAGCCGGGTCCGACCACCACCGCGCTCAAGATCGCCGTGTTCGCCGGAGCCGTCGGCTTCAGCCTCGCCGCGGTGCTCGCCTTCGCGCTGGTGAAGACGATGTCGTCCGACAAGCCCGCGCCCACCACGGTCGCGAGCAAGAGCGGAGCGGCCGTCGAAGACAAGTCCGATCGCGCGCGCCTCATCGACGAGGCCATCAAGAAGAAGATGGCGGAGAAGCCGGTCGCCAAGGCGGCTCCGAAGCCCGAGCCCGAGCCAGCCGCCGAAGAAGAGCCGGTCATCGAGGCTGACGATTCGGTCAACGTGAAGGAACAGCCCCGCGCCTCCGCTCCGGTCGTCGCCAAGGCACCGGTGGTCACGCCGGTCGCTCCGAAGGCGGCGCCTGCTCCGCGGAAGGCCGCTCCTGCGGCGGCGAAGAACGACGATGAGGATGAAGAAGACGCGGCGCCGGCGAAGGGGGCGGGCGGCAACAAGCGCGCGCAGATCCTCGCTCCGTACGAGAAGGGCAACGCGGAGAGCTCGCTCGATCTCGCCAAGAAGGCTGGCGACAAGGAGCTGACCGACAAGCTCTCGCGCTTCATCGCGGCCTACGACGCGGCCAACGACGCGATGATGTCGAACAACGGCAACGCGGCAATCGCCAACTTCCAGAAGGCGCTGCAGCTCGACGAGCAGCTCTCGAGCGGCTGGGGCAAGTACGGCGCTGAGATTCGCCGCCAGCTCGCCAACCTCTACGTGCTCGTCGGTCTCGCGTTCGTGAACAACGGCGATTCCGAGAAGGCGAAGACGGCCTTCCAGGGCGCGCTCAAACACGACCCGAACAACTCGCGCGCCAAGACGCAGCTCGCCAAGATCACCGGCGAGACCGCCAAGCCCAGGTCGGCTGACGACGCGTTCGACGAGGAGCCGGCGCCGAAGAAGGCGCCCGCCAAGAAGGCTCCTGCGAAGTCGTCGATCGACGACGCGTTCGGCGATTGATCAACCGGATGCGCTGGACGCTCGCGGTGCTGATCGCGTTCTCCTCCTGCAAACCGCCCTCCGAGCTCACCGCTCAAGAGGCGGAGTTCGCGCGTGAGCTGACCGAGCTCAAGGACATCAAGGCCAACCTCGAGGCGCGTCGTGCGGAGCAGGTCGCGCTCCAGGCCGAGCTCGACGGCTGGAAGACCGACCTCAAGGTGGTGAAGGCGATCATCGGGGCGAAGGGCACGCTGGTGGACGACGTGGTGCAGATCAAGGGCATCATGCCGGGCGCGACGGCGGAGTCGGGACTGAGGGCCTACAAGACGCTCTTCGAGAAGCAGCCACACCTGCGCGTGCTGAACTTCTCCGTCTCGCCGTCGGAGGTTGCCTTCGAGGCCGCCACGTGCGTGATGCGACCTTCTCCGCCTGGCGTCGGGCCGCGCTTCGTCCCGCGGGTCCCCGCGTTCTGTTCGCGCGCGTGCAAGGACCTCGCAGCCCTCGCGCTGAAGGAGCGCGATGAGATCGAGCAGCTGCGCACCGAGCTCGGGCCGGTCGCCAACATCCAGGAGCTGCGCGATGCCGTCGACTTCAGCCGCAGCCTCTCGAAGGAAAGTCCGCCCACGGCGAGATCGCTGGCGCTCCTCGATCGTCTCGCGCTGACGCAGTGGCTCCACGCTCCGCGCATGGTCAGCTTCCTGATGGATGGGCCCCAGGCGCAGCTGCTGGTCGAGCCCATACCGACGCTGCCTTCGGGCGAGAACATCTCGATCGACGAATGCAACACGCGCTTCGCCGGTCTCGCGGAGTGCAGGGAGATCGTCGACTCGCTGGAGATCACCGAGCTCGCCTCGCTGGTTCCGGAACCCGACGCGGGCGTGGAGTGAATGCCAGGCCCCAGCGTCAGGTCTTCTTCGGCCTGCGCTTGAGCGTCAGCCCGCGCACGAAGAGCCACGCGTTCACCAGCGCGAAGACCATCACGAACGAGAACATGCCGGCCGACCCGTAGTCCTTCCCCGGTGGCTGCTCGGCCATCAGCATCCACTCGGCCTTCACGCCGCCGCTCCACGCTTCGTATTCCTTGAAGACGTCTTCGTAGCGTTCGGCGTCGACGCGCGACATCAGCCGCCCGCGCGCGAAGAACGGGTTCTGCCGGGGCTGGGGCCGCTTTCCATCGGGCAGGCGGCGGTTCTCGTCTTCGAAGGTGACGCGCTTCACGAGCACCTTCGTGTCGTTCAGACCGATGACGACGAAGCTGCCGTCCTTCTCCTCGACGTACCAACCCTTCACGGTCGGCACGCCGTGGATCTGCGCGTAGCGGTTCGAGACGGCTTGATCGACGTGGTAGTCGCCCTCGGCGCCGAGCTCGATGGGCACGCGCGAGCTGAAGAAATACTCGACGTCGGTCTTCATCCAGTACGCGAGCGCGAGCGCGGCGAGCATGGCCAACGCGGCGACCGGAGGCAGCACGCCGACGTTCGGCTTCTCGAGGTCGCGCTCCATCTTCTCGATGAGCTTCTGCTGCTCATCGAGATGCGCGGTCGGCGAGGGCTTCTCCTGAGGGGGAATCGGTTCGTCGGACATGACGTGAGGTTCGTGCAAACGAGCAGCGAAACGGCATGAAAAACCCCGGCGCGTCTTGAAACGCAACCGGGGTTTTCATTTCGAAGAATCGAAGCGCGACTTACTCAGCGGCCTTCTTCGGCTCTTCCTTCTTCTTCTTCTCGGGCTTCTCGGAGATCTCGCTCATCTTGGGAGGGTTCTCCGGGATGTTGAAGATCTTCTTCAGGTCGCCCTCGATGTCGGCCTCGGTGACTCCCTTGGCGAACGCGAGCTCCTTGATGAGCAGCGAGCGCGCGGTGTCGAGCATCTTGCGCTCACCGAACGAGAGGTCCTTGTCGCCCTTGAGGAGGTACAGATCGCGGAGCACTTCGGCGATTTCGAACACCGAGCCCGTTTTGATCTTCTCCATGTACTCGCGGTAGCGACGGTTCCAGGTCGTGGAGTCGACCGAAATGTCCTTCTCCTTGAGGATGGCGTACACCTGACGCACGTCGTCCTCGGAGATGATCTCGCGCAGACCGACCTGGCCGATCTTGTTGATGGGGATGAGGAAGCGGCCGCCGTTCTTCTCGAGCATCTTCAGCACGTAGAAGGACTGGCGCTGACCAGCCACCTCGGTGTGCTCGATGCCGACCACTTCGCCC
>JAEUJS010000479.1 GCA_016792935.1 Archangium sp.
AAGCCGAGGCGCTCGTCGGCTCGACCAACTTGAAGGTGCAGGTCAGCGACGAGTTGCTCGAGAGCGTCAACCGGCTCTTCGGCGCTCGCGTGGCTGAGCCAGGCTGAGCCTTTCTAGAAGCGGATCGCCACGGAGGTCGGCGCGACGTAGATGGTCGCGTCGCTGATCTCGAACGCCCACAGGCCACCTGCGAAGGCTGCGGGTGCCGCGACGATGACCGGAATCCATGACGCAGCGGCGGTCAGGTTCAGGGTCACCGCGAGCCCGAAGCCCGCAGCACCGAGCGCCGCGCCGACGAGCATGCCGACGAAGGCCGCGCCGACTGTTCCTTCTCCGCCGAGCGCTCTTCCGACCGCCCACACCAACAGGGGACTGAGGAGGAGCCCCACGCCGCCGCCGATTCCGAGTCCCACCAGTCCTCCCGCGATGCCCCCCCAGCCGCCGCTCGTCAGGGCTCCGCCGAGTGCACCGGCGAATGCGCCGAGGAGCGCGGTCGTGCCGACAGCTCCGATGGTCGTGGCGGTCATCGCCAGCACGCGAACGCCGCGGCTCGAGCGCTGAATCGACTCGCGGGTTGGTTGGTGGGTCGGGGCCGAGAGATCGATCGACGTCGAAACCTGCAACGAAGTGAAGAGGATGAGCGTCAGCACGATCATGAAAGTGTGCACCCGACGTGCCGCATCTGATTTCGGAACGTTGCTTTGCGAGCCCCCGGCCCGCACCGTGACGCGCATGACTCGTATGACGCGCATGTCGGAAATGGTCGAAGGCCGATTCGCGTGGCAGAACCTCGGGTTGATGACCGCGAGATCGCTGTTGCTGACCGCGTTGCTCCTTCCTGCGTTGGCGTTCGCGGAAGACGCGAAAGCGAAGGCCGCGCGTGAAGAGCTCGAGAAGCAGCTCACGCAGATGATGGGCAAGGTGCCCACGCGCGTCCGTGTCGATTTCGTCGGCCTCGACGATCCCAACTACAAGCTCGAGGAAGCGACGTTCGAGCTCGACGGCCGCTCGTTGGGCTCCCCTCCGCTCTCGCAGCTGATGGACGAGGGCCCACACCTCGTCTGGGAAGGCGACGCTGTGGCCGGAAAACACGTGGTGCGCGTGCGCCTGGTCTTCGCCAATGGCACCAGCGTGCTGCTCAGCGACGAGGGTGGCTACAAGTGGAAGGTCGGAGGCGAGGTCAGCTTCGATCTCCACGCCGGCATCGAGGTGCGCGTCGCGGTCACGCCCAAACGCGACTCCGAGCAGAAGGATGTCGCCAAGCGCTTCAAGCTCTCGCTGCCCGCGCAGCCGGTGATGTTGGCGAAGCTCGACGACGGGAAGATGCCCGACGCGCCGCCCAAGCCGAACATCGCGCCGGAGGCCGTCGATGCGGGCGCTCCGGTCGTGGTCGCTGCGCTCTCTGCGGCAGAAGAAAAGAAGAAGGCGGCCGAGGCCGCGGCGGAAGCGAAGCGTCTCGCGGCGGAAGAGAAGAAGGCGAAAGCGGCGGCGCTCGCGGAAGAGAAGAAGGCGAAGGCCGCAGCGGCGCTCGAAGCGAAGAAGGCCGCGGCAGAAGAAAAGAAGCGCAAGGCGGCCGAGGCTGCCGAGGCGAAGAAGTTCGCGGCCGAGGAGAAGAAGCGCAAGGCGGCCGAGGCAGCGCTCCTGGCGCGCGAAGCGGCTGAAGAGAAGAAGCGCGTCGAGGCTGAGAAGAAGCAGATGCTCGAGAACGCGAAGCGCAAGGCGGGGCAGCCAGATGAGCCCGTCGTCGCGGCCGTCGATGCTGGGCCTGCGGTCGCGGTGGCCGAGGTCGATGCAGGAACGCCAGAGCCGGTCGATGCCGGAGTCGCAGTCGCCGTCGCACCGCCCGCGGTCGTTGATGCGGGTGTCGCAGCGGGACCCGTCGCGAAAGCGCCAGTCGCCGATGAAGGCGGCATCCCGTGGATTCCGGTGCTCGCCGTCGCGGGTGTGGCGATCGTGCTGATGATCATCGTGGCCCGCCGTCGCGCACAGCCTCCGAAGCTCGACGACTGACGAGCTCGAGGCGGGAGAGGGGTTGGGGTGAAGGGAGCGCATCCTCTACGCTACGCCCCGATGCGTCTGAAGCTGCTGTTGGCTGTCTCGGTCGTCGGTGTCCTTTCCTGCGGTCCGCCCCCGAGCGGAAGCGACGGAGGTCCCGATGCCGCGGTGAGCTCCGACGCCTCGGTCCAATTCGACGCGGGCGTGATGGACGCGGGCTTCGACGCCGGAAGTCCGGACGCAGGAGCTGACGCTGGTCTCGATGCCGGCGAAGAAGACGCTGGCGTGGACGCGGGCGAGCTCGACGCGGGGGTTGATGCCGGAGAAGTCGATGCGGGCTTCGACGCAGGCATGGATGCCGGAGAACTCGACGCAGGCTTTGACGGCGGCGAACCCGACGCAGGAATCGATGCAGGAATCGACGCGGGTTTCGACGCCGGAATGCTCGATCCGTTCGACGCGGGCGCCGGTTGTCCCGTGCCGACGATGATGAGCGCTCCGTTCATGGTGCGCGCGATGGCGGCGAACCTGACGAGCGGAAACAACCAGCGCTACGACCCGGGCCACGGCATGCGCATCATCGCGGGAGTGGCTCCGGACATCGTGATGGTTCAGGAGTTCAGTTACTTCACGAGCTCGGTCTCCGACATGAACTCGATGGTGAACCAGATGTTCCCCGACGCCGGGTACGTCTGGACGCGCGGCGCAGGGAGCATTCCCAACGGAATCATCTCGCGCTGGCCGATCATCGCCAGCGGAGAGTGGATCGACTCGCTCGCGAGCAGCACGCGCAACTTCACGTGGGCGCGCATCGACGTGCCGGGCCCGGCCGACCTGTGGGTAGTCTCGGTGCACCTGCTGACGTCGAGCGCCGCGAACCGGAACAATCAGGGCAACCAGATCATCAACAACATGAACGTGATGATCCCCGCGAACGATTGGGTGCTCGTTGGCGGAGATCTCAACACCGACACGCGCGATGCGGGCCAGGAGCCGGTCTTCAACACCTTCGCGACGCGCCTCGTGGTGCAGGGGCCGTTCCCCGTCGATCAGCTCGGCAACCCGCACACCAGCCTGCCGCGCAGCAAGCCGTACGATCAGGTGCTGCCGTCTCCGTGTCTGCGCGCGCTGCAGGTGCCGACGGTGATCGGCATGTCCGTCTACCCATCTGGAGCGGTGATCGACACGCGCGTCTACACGCCGCTGTCCGAGATCGCGCCCGCGCAGTTCGGCGACTCGAACGCACCGAGCATGCAGCACATGGGTGTGTTGCGAGACTTCCTGATTCAGCCCTGAGCGTCGAGCTGAACGCGAACGCAAGGCACGACGCGTTCGAACTTCTTGAGCGCTCTGCGCAACGCCGGCAGGTCGAGCGGCGCTTTCAGCAGAGACCGATCGATCTCGAACTCGAGGACTGTCCCGGACGTCTTCGTCTTCCCGATGCGTTTGAGCGGGCCAGTGGCGCGGCCCCGTTCGTAACGCTGCTTCCAGACGGCGCCTTCGCGCTGCACAGTGATGGTGCACCACGATGACAGCGCGTTGGTGACGGTGATTCCGATGCCGCACAGCGAGCGTGCCGCCTCGGTCGTCTTCGCGTCGCGGCACGAGAAGAGCACGGTCATGAGCGCTTCGATGAAGGTGAGCTTGCTCCCCGGGTATTTTCCGAGCGGGAGGCCGGGCCCGCCGTAGTCGATCCGCACCCGGTCACCCGTCACGGAGACGGCAATCGCCTGCACGAGCTCGGCGCTCTTCTCGTGCACGGCGAGACACATGGCCTCGAGCACGAGGCGGTTGGTCGTCTTGGAAGAGGCGACATCTCCCGCATACAGCTCGGGACGACGTCGAATCGGCTCGAGGCCGTCGAGCACTTCGATCTCGCTGGCGTCGTGCTTCTTGCCCACGCGGGGATTCTATCAAGCGCGTGCGCGGCGACGACGGATCGCCCACACCACCGGAGCCCACAAAGGAGA
>JAEUJS010000495.1 GCA_016792935.1 Archangium sp.
TGATGTCCTTCGAGAAGCTCCAGGTGTCGATGTACTGGAGGTCCATGTACATCCACTGCTCGAAGCTGATCTCGTTGCGGCCCGAGACCTGCCAGATGCACGTGAGACCCGGGCGCACCGACAGACGACGACGCTGCCACGGCTCGTACTTCGCGACCTCGCTCGGCACCGGCGGGCGGGGGCCGACCACGCTCATGTCACCACGCAGCACGTTGATGAGCTGAGGCAACTCGTCGATCGAGAACTTGCGGAGCACGCGGCCAATCGAGGTGATGCGCGGGTCCTTCTTCATCTTGAACACCGGGCCGTCCATCTCGTTCTGCGCGGCGAGCTTGGCCTTCAGCTCCTCGGCGTTCTCCACCATCGTGCGGAACTTGAGCATCTTGAACGGGCGGCCATGCAGGCCCACGCGGGTCTGACGGAAGAGCAACGGGCCCTTGCTGGTCAGCTTCACCAGCACCGCGACCACCAGCAGCATCGGCGCGAGCACCCACAGCGCGACGCCCGAGCTCACGATGTCGAACATGCGCTTGAGCGCGAACTCGATCGGCTTGGCCTGCACCGACTGGTAGTGCACGTAGCCGTCACCGATGCCGTGGCTGAGCAGTGGACGCGCGCGGTCGAGGCGGTACGCGATGGCCGGCGTGGCGAAGGGGACACCGAAGCGCTCGCACACCTTGATGGCGGCCTGAATCTCGTCGCCGTGCGCGAAGTGGGTCGACGCGAAGTACACCTCGGCGACGGGCACCGAGCGGAGCACCTGCTCGAGCTCGGTGGCGACGCCGACCACGCGCGCCTTCAAGTTCTTCGGAGCGACCTCGTTGCTGAAGCGCACCAGGCCGAGCACCTCGTGACGGCCCTTCTTCTTGATCTCATCGAGCGTCGCGCGAGCGAGCGCACCCGTGCCGACGATCAACACCTCGTCGATGGGGCCCGACTTGGGCGAGAGGTTGCGGAACACCGTCGAGCGCAGCACCAGCGACATCGGCCACGCGACCAGCAGGAAAAGACCCGCGTTCGGCAGCTGCGCGACCGGCATCGCGAGATCCATCACCGCGAGCACCGTCGTCACCGCGAGCACCAAAATCGACTGCATCGCCGCGTCGTCGAGCACCGAGCGGTCCGACGCCCACGGGTCGTACTGACGCAGCGCCATCGCCGTGATCATCCAGGTCGCGATCGCGACGACCGCGAACGTCGAGAGACCCGGCGTGATGTCGTGACCCGACAGCAGCGTGGCGCCCAGAGAAGCGACGACCAACGCCAGCAAATCGAGGAGAAGGCTCAGACGAGCAACCGAGCCAGCAGCGATTCTCCCGAAAAGTGAGTTCATGTAGGTTTATCGGCGATGCGAGGTTGAAGTTGCGACTCTGCTTGAATTTTCAGTCGCTCTATTGCGCGACGCGTTACAAGTCCAGACGACGGAACGGGCAGTTAACGTCTGACATACTGCGTTACAACTCATCAGTTTCGACCAGTATGAAATGCAGGATGAAGGCCGAATACCTACCTCTCTGAATGTATCGTCCAAGTCCATGATCTCTTTGTAACGATGTAGCTACGGCTTACAGGCCAGCAGCCAACCCGTTGGAAGGTGGAGCATTTACGCGCACCGGATCAGGACTCTCCATCGTCCATGAACGGTACTTCGCAGCCAGTCGGCCGATGGTGGCGACGGCCACGGCGCAGAAGAGATCGAACATCATCGACTGCGTTCCCATGTCTCCGAAGGCCTGGAACAAATAGGTCACGATGATCCCCAGCGAGAGGAAGAGCGCGACGCGTTCATCCCACGGCCTCACGCGCGGCAGCGTTCTCCCGAGGAAGAAGGCGGCGACGGCGATCCACAACGTGACTCCGGTGAAGCCGAGGATCCCGCCGATCCACAAGAGCCAGAGGATCGAGTTATGGCCGACGTGACCGAAGTTCGACTGCCGGAAGTCGTTGCTGGGAATGAACTCGGTGAAGGCGTGCCCGAAGCCCTGGCCGAGGAACATGTTCCGTTCCCAGCTCTTCATGAGGTTGAAGTTCTCGATGTCGCGCTCGACGTTCGAGCTCTCCTCTTCCGTGTCTTCGGCGGGAGCGATGATCGATCTGACCTTCTGCACCGGCCCAAACAACGAGCCGCCGCGCGAGTTCCAACCGGCCGCCATGTAGATGGCGAGGATCGGCAGAATCGCGACGCCAAAGCGCGTGAGCTTGCGCTTCATCTCGTGCATCGGGCTCATCAAGTAGACGAGGCCGAGCGCCATCACGATGTCGACGTACGCGATGCGGCGATCGTTGAGCTTGAGCGCGAGCCCGACGAACGGGAGCCACAACACCAGCAACCAGAAGTGCCGCTTCGAGGGCTTCTCGAAGAACAACACGCACGCGGCGACGACGGAGATGACGAAGATCATCGTGTCGTTGTGACCGGTGGTGTGCGGCGGGTACTCGCCCTGGGGAAACGCGATGGCGTACATGAAGAACGCGCCGTGCATCGCCTTCCAGATGCTCCCGAAGATGAGGATGCCGAGGACCTTGCCGAGATCTCTGGGGATCTCGAACGCGTACATCACCAGCAGGCCCGCGACGGGCATGAAGAGCAGGTAGCGGAACTGCCACAGCGCTTCGCGGAACACGCCTCCGCGCGCGACGCCCATGAGCACCAACCAACCGACCGTCAGGAAGGACAACACCATCGCCAGCTGCAGCGGGCGCGGCGCTTGATCAGCGACGGGATCGACCGCGCGGCGTTTCTCCGCGGTCCAGAACACGCGGCGGTAGAGCATCACGCCGAACAGCGCCATCAACGCCAGCTCGAAGCCGGTGAAGAGCGCGATGTTGGTGTGGAAGATGCGCCCCAGCGCCCAGAGCGGAGAGCGCCACAGCCCGACGTACGGACGATCGGTCGGGTCATCGAGGATCACCGCGAGCAGGAACACCGCGAGGAGCGGCCACTTCAACGGCCGCGTCCACACCAGCCAACCACCGACGACGGCGAGCGGGGGGAGCAGCGTCATCACCACGTTGCCGCGCGTAAGCCCGAGCGCCGCTCCAGTGGCGAGCGCGAGGCCGACCGCGAGCGCCATGGCCCACTTCGACGGGCTGACGATCAACCCGCCCGCCGGAGCGCGCAGCGAGCCGAGCACCTTGAGCCCCGTCACTTCTTCGAGCTGGCTCTTGCTGAGCACGCGGCCGCTGACCATTCCCAATATCGAGGCGCACACCAGCGCGGCCAGCAGCGAGGCCACGATGCCGAGCACCACGCGCGCGCTGAAGCTCGGACCATTGGGCGCCTTCGGCTTCGACGGCGGCGCGATGATCGTGAAGCGCAGCGAGTTGCTGTGTTTGAAGACCTCGGCGGTGATGTGCTTCTCCTCGGCCTGCACCATCAAGTCCGCGGCGCGCGCTTGATCGCGCAACAGCTGCTCACGTTCGACTTCCACCACGGCCCAGCCCGCGGCGTCGTTCGTCGCGCGCTCGATCTTCTCCACGCGCTGGGTCATCTCGGCGCGCACCATGGCGAGCTGTTCGTCGAGGGCTTTGGCGGCCTCTTCGAGCGTCTTGCCTTCGCGCTGCATGCGCAGCTGCATCAGCGCGCCGAGCTGCGTCTGCACGAGAATGGTGGCCATCTCGCGTGAGGTCCATTCGGCGGACACCTTCGCCTTGTTGCCGTCGATCTCGACGTTGACGCGGCGCTCGAGCATCGCGACGAGTGCTTCGAGGCGATCGGCTTCGTCGATCGGCCCGCGGATCTTTTCCTGGAGCGCATCCTTCTGCTTGAGGATCCACGGACGCCCGACGTCCCACTGGTCCATCAGGCCGCTGCGCTTGGCGAGCGAC
>JAEUJS010000514.1 GCA_016792935.1 Archangium sp.
GGCGCGAGCAGAGAATTCGAAGCGGTGAAGATTGAGCTCGACGCGCCGCAGAGCCTCTGGCTGCGCGCCGAGCCCGGCCCACTCAGCCAGGTGCTGATCAACCTGCTGATCAACTCGGCGCAGGCGATGAACGGCAAAGGCACGGTGTGGATTCGCGCGGCCGGGGAGCAGCTGGTGGTGGAAGACGAAGGCCCGGGCCTCCCCACCGACGTGAAGCTGCGGCTGTTCGAGCCCTTCTTCACCACCAAGCAGGCAGGGAAGGGCACGGGCCTCGGCCTCGCCGTCTCGCGCCACCTGCTCGCGCAGTTCGAGGGGAAGCTCGAGGCCGGAGATCGGCCCGGCGGCGGAGCACGATTCACCATCAGCCTCCCACCTCCGTGAGGTACGAAGAACCATGCCCGCGCTTCGGCAAGTTCTGGTGGCAGACGACGAGCCGTCGATTCGGCACGTGCTCACGCTGGTGCTGACCGACAGCGGCTACGAGGTGCGCGCGGTGTCCGACGGAGAAGAGGCGCTGCGTGAGCTCGCCGCGCATTCGTACGACGTGGTGATCAGCGACGTGCGCATGCCGAAGCTCGACGGCCTGCAGTTGCTCGAGAAGGCGCTCACGCAGCAGCCTGAGCTGACGTTCCTGGTGATGAGCGCGTACGGCAGCAAAGATCTCGCGCTGTCGGCGGTGAGCAAGGGCGCGTGGGACTTCATCGAGAAGCCCTTCAAGCCCGAGGAGATCGTCTTTCTCCTCAGGAAGGCCGAGGAGCGCTCGCGCCTGATGCGCGAGAACCGGCGCCTCAAGCTCGAAGATCGCCCCACCGGCCCGCTCGATCGCTTGAGCGGCACTTCCGAGCCGATGCAGCAGCTCAAGCGCAACATCACGCGGCTGGCTCCCGTGTCGACCACGGTGTTGATCAGCGGTGAGTCGGGCACCGGCAAGGAGCTCGTCGCGCGGGCGTTGCACGAGCTCTCTCTGCGCGCCGCGCAGCCGTTCGTGGCGGTGAACTGCGGCGCGATTCCCGCGGGGCTCATCGAGTCGGAGCTCTTCGGTCACGCGCGCGGGGCCTTCACCGACGCCCGCACCGCCAAGCGTGGTCTCTTCTCTGAAGCCGACGGCGGCACCATCTTCCTCGATGAGGTCGGCGAGCTCCCGATGCAGGCGCAGGTGAAGTTGCTCCGCGTGCTGCAGGAAGGCGAAGTGCGACCCGTCGGCGAGAGCAAGGTCGAGAAGGTCGACGTGCGCGTGATCGGCGCGACGCTGCGAGATCTGGGCAAGCTCGTCGAGAAGGGAGAGTTCCGCGAAGACCTCTTCTTCCGCTTGAACGTGGTGCCGCTCAAAGTGCCCGCGCTGCGCGATCGCAAAGACGACGTGCTGTTGCTCGGAAGAGAGTTCCTGAACCGCTTCAACCGCGATCTCAACCGCGACCCGCCGCTCACCGGTTTCTCGCCCGAGGCCGAGTCGTTGCTCACGGCCTACGCGTGGCCGGGCAACGTGCGCGAGCTCGAGAACGCCGTCGAGCGCGCGGTGCTGCTCTCAGAATCGACGCTCGTCGATCTCGCGAGTCTCCCCGAGAAGTTGTGGACCGCGCGGCCCGTCGCTGCGGCGACCGCCGTTCCGCTGCCGACGCCCGACTCGATGCAGTTCTCGCTCAAGCGCGCCATCACCACCGTCGAAGAGCAGTTCATCAAGGCGGCGCTGCGTCAGACGCGCGGGAATCGCACGCGCGCAGCCGAGCTGCTCGAGATCAGCCACCGCGCGCTGCTCTACAAGATCAAGGACTACGGGATCGATCCCGACGCCGAGGGCGAAAAGGGCCCGCGCTGACCTGACCAAAGCCCGGGGCCGATTTTCAGCCTCCAGAGCGATTTCTTGAGGCCGAAAACGCCACCACCGCTGGTGGTGGGAGATGTCGTACCCACATTTGAGGGTATACCTACATATCTTTGACATATAATTATGCTATCAAAGAGTGATCATGCGGGTTGACAGGTCCCCCAAGTGGATCAAGCATTCCCGCTCCGATGAGCGACGAGGAAGACGACAAGGGGAACAACGTTCAGCGTTTGCGTGAAGAGCGGCTGTTGTCGAAGGCCGAGCTCGCGCGTCGCGCTGGCGTGTCGGTGCTCACCATCGATCGTGTCGAGAAGGGCAGCCCGTGCCGGCTCGACACGAAACGAAAAATCATTCTCGCGCTGGGTCTGAAGGTGACCGATCGCGGTCAAGTCTTCGAAGACTGAATTCCAGTTTTTTTGGCACGCGTGGAAACGACCGTAGGCTGATCAGGAAAGCAGCACTCGTAGCACTCGCAGCGTTTTCGATTTCTGAAGGAGCACGCCACATGGCGAAGGGGAAACTGGCTCTGGGCCTCGACATCGGAAGTTCCGGTGTGAAGCTCATCCAACTCAAGGAGCAGCGGCGCCGCGGCGAGCTGACGTACGCGCTCCAGAGCTTCGGCATGAAGCCGCTGCCGCCCGAGGCGATCGTCGACGGCGCGCTGATGAACTCCACGGCGATCGTGCAGGCGATTCAGGAACTGATCGGCGAGCTGCGCGTGAAGGCGAAGGAAGTGGCCATCGGCGTCAGCGGCCACTCCGTCATCATCAAGAAGATCTCGATGCCCCGCATGTCGCAAGAAGAGCTCGAGGAAGCGATTCAGTGGGAAGCCGAGCAGCACATTCCGTTCGACATCAAGGACGTGAACCTCGACACGCAGATCCTCCGCCCCGACGCCAACGACGCGACCGGCCAGATGGACGTGCTCCTGGTCGCCGCGAAGAAGGACATGATCAACGACTATTCGTCGGTGGTCAGCGAAGCGGGCCTCACTCCGGTGGTCGTCGACGTCGACGCCTTCGCGGTGCAGAACTGCTTCAGCGCCAACTACGAAGTGCCGGGCAGCGAGACCGTCGTGCTGATCAACGCCGGCGCCGCGGTGGTGAACATCAACATCCTCTCGCAGGGCGTCACCACGTTCACGCGTGACGTCACCATCGGCGGCAACCAGTTCACCGAAGAAATTCAGAAGCAGCTCAACGTCTCGTACGAAGAGGCCGAGGCGCTGAAGGTCGGTGGTGGCCGCGCCGACGCCGACGCCGTCGTTCCCCAGGAAGTCGAGAAGGTGATGACGCAGGTCGCCGAGCAGGTGGCCGGCGAAATTCAGCGCTCGCTCGACTTCTACGCAGGCACCGCGCCCGACGCGAACTTCAGCAAGGTCTACCTCTCGGGCGGCACGGCGAAGGTGCCGGCGCTCTTCAAGACCATCGAGGCGCGCGTCGGCGTGCCGGTCGAGATTCTGAACCCGTTCAAGCGCATCGAGATCGACAACCGCAAGTTCGATCCCGTCTTCATCATGGACGTCGCACCGCAAGCAGCGGTGGCAGTGGGCCTCGCACTCCGCAAGCCCGGCGACAAACTCGGCTGATCAAGGACCACAAGGACCCACTGCGATGATGATCCGCATCAACCTCCTGCCGGTTCGGCAGGTCCAGAAACGCGAGCAGGGACGACAGTTCCTCGTGCTGCTGATCGGCACGTTGATCATCGTCGGCGCTGCGAACGCATACTGGTACGTCTGGATGGATGGAAAGCGCGAGACCGCGCAGCGGCGCCTCGACGACACCAACGCGCGCATTCAGCAGCTCGAGAAGGTGATCGGCGAAGTGAACAACCTCGCCAAGCGCAAGAAGGAAGTCGAAGAGAAGCTCGCCGAGCTCGACAAGCTCCTCACCGAACGCAAGGGGCCGGTGAAGCTGCTCGACGCGTTGGCCACTTCGATCCCCAAGAAGGTGTGGCTCAACAACTTCGAAGAGAAGGCGGGCTCGACCATCATGTCCGGCAACGCCGAGTCGTACGACGACGTCTCGGAGTTCATGCGTTCACTCAAGAACATCATCTGGTCACCCAAGGGCATGGGGCGCGTGGTCGAGCGCAAGCGCGACGGCCACTGGCGCGTCGAGCTCATCCAGAGCGGCGAAGGGTCCATCGAGGAATTCACCGAAGCCGAGGTGAAGGAGAAGGGCTTCTTCAACAACATCGAGCTCAAGTCGACGACCGTCGATGCGGCCACCAAGCGCGTCAAGTTCGACATGGCGCTCAGTACGAACATGAAGCAGTGAGAGGAGGCGAGCGATGGAACAACTGATCGAACGCGTCAACAAGCTCGCCACGCCGGTCAAGGCGGGCATCATCATCGGCATCGTCGTGTTGATCACGGCGGGCACGTACTTCGGCCTCATCTCGGGCGTCGAAGACCAGCTGACCTCACTCAAGTCGCAGCAGTCGGCCCAGGACATGGTCCTCGCGCAGAAGCAGGAAATCGCCGACAACCTCAACGAGCGCCGGCGTGAGATGGACGAGTTGGAGCAGCGCTTCCAGGTCGCGCTCACGCAGCTGCCCGAGAAGAAGGACATCGAAGAGCTGCTCGCTCAGCTCAACGACGTCGGCAAGAAGTCGG
>JAEUJS010000515.1 GCA_016792935.1 Archangium sp.
GACCCTGGCGAAGGTGACCTCGGGGGCGTTGCGCTCATGAACGGTGACGACGCCGGCGAAGGTGATCGCGCGCGCCCTGCGCTCGTGGCCCGGGACGACGCTGAAGGCGACCTCGCGAGCGCTGCGCTCGTGGTGAGGCATGAGCGGCGCTCAACCTCGGTGTCGCGCTCATGAGGCGCTCGAGGGCGCTCGAGGAGCCGCCCGGCGGAGTGCTCCTGTGGCTCATCGTCGCCCTCGAGTTGCTCACCTTCGCGATGGTGTTCGGGGTCATCGCGCACCAGCGCACGGGCAGCCCGCAGGCCTTCGCCGAAGGTCAAGCCTCGCTGAGCCTGCCGATGGGGCTGGCGTTGACGCTGGCACTGGTGACGAGCGGCGCGCTGGCCGCGCAGGCGGTGCACCACTTTCGTGAGGAGCGACGAAGGTCGTCACGGCGCTGGTTCCTCGCTTCCGCGGGAGTCGGCGCGGTCTTCGTGGTGCTGAAAGTGGTCGACTCGCTCAACCACCTGCACGCGGGCCACCGGCTCGGCACCTCGGACTTCTGGGACGCGTACTGGATGGGCACGGGCTTCCACTTCCTGCACGTGCTGGTGGGCCTCGGGCTGCTGCTCGGCGTCGCGGCGCGAGTCGATCGCGCGAAGTTCACCGACGAGGAGACGGCCGTCGCGGGCTCGGCGCTCTTCTGGCACATGTGCGACGTCGCCTGGTTCTTCCTCTTCCCGCTGTTCTTCGCGAGGTGAGCGTGCGCCTGCTGAGCTGGCTGACGTTGGTAGCCCTCTCCATCGTCTCGGTGGCAATGGGCCGCCTGTCGGTGGCGCTGATGCTGGGCGCGCTGAAGGCCGCGCTGGTGGGGCTGGAGTTCATGGAACTGCGTCACGCGGCGCGCGTACACGCCGCGGCGTACATGCTCTTCCTGGGCGTCGTGCTCGTGGCGTTGGAGCTGCTGTGACCGAGCGCGCCTGGAAAGGCCACGCGCTGTGGCTGGTGGGTTTTCGGCCCTTCTTCCCGCTGGCGTGCGCGGTGGCGGTGGTGGCGCCGGTGTTGTGGGTGTTGATGCTCGCGGGCGTCGTGTCGCCGCCGTCGGGGCTGCAGCCGCAGCAGTGGCACGCGCACGAGATGTTCTACGGCTTCGGGCTGGCGGTGCTGGGCGGCTTTCTGCTGACGGCGACGAAGAACTGGGTGCAGGTGCGCGGGCACCACGGGCGCGCGTTGCAGGTGCTGGTCGCGGCGTGGCTCTTCGAGCGGGCGACGCTGTGGTGGGGCGGAGCGTGGCCGGCGTGGCTGCGCTGGGTGGGCCTCGAGGCGTACGGGGTGCTGCTCGTCTTGCTCGTGTCGTGGACACTGGTGCGCGGCAGGAAGCAAGACAGCTACCGCGATAACTTCTACTTCGTGGTGGCGCTGCCGGTGTTCCTCGCGGCCCGCGCACTGTTGCTCTCTGCGTCGTACTTCGCTCAAGGGCACGCGGTGACGCTGGCGCTGTTTCGCCTCGCGTTCGTGGTGATGCTCGAGCGCACGCTGACGCAGTTCATGAAGGCAGCGTTCCAGGTGGCGTTGCCGCGCGTGGCGGTGCTCGACGGCGGCATCAAGGTGCTCGCGCTGACGCTGGTGGCGGGGCCGTGGCTGCCGGGTCTGGTGCGCCCGACCGTCGAGGTGGCGTTGGCGGTGCTGGTGACGGCGCGCTTCCTCTCGTGGAGCCCGCACCTCGCCTTTCAGCGCATCGAGCTCGGCGTGATGTACGTGGGCGCGCTGGCGCTGGCGCTGCAGTTGGTGCTCGACGCGTTTCCGCTCACGTGGGTGGGGGCGCTGCCGACGCACGTCTTCACCTTCGGGACGATGGGGTTGATCATTCCCGCGATGTTCACGCGCATCGCCCACGGGCACACCGGGCGACCGGTGCGCTTCGAGGCTGTAGATCGCGCGGTGCTGTGGCTGATGGTGCTGGGCTTCGTCGCGCGCGTGGTGGCGCCGCAGGTGTGGCCTGGCGCGTATCGCGAGCTGATGTGGCTCGCCGCCGGGTGCTGGGCGTTGGGCTTCGCGGTGGTGGGCGCGCGCATCACGCCGCTGGTGCTCGCGGAGCGCGTCGACGGGCGAGAGCATTGAGTGCATCGCTCCCGCAGGGGCGGGGGGATCGCCGCGAGGATCGCCGCGCTCAGAACGGATGGCCTTTGACGATGACGCGAAAATCCGGAGTGAGCTTGAACTCGCGGAAGATCACCGACGCGTTCTTCTCGAGCAACTCGGCGCTCAGCTGCGCTTCGGTGCGATCGTCTTCGTCACCGCGCTTCGCCAGCACGCTCTCGTCGAGCACCACTTCCGACGGCGCAAACTTCGGAGAGAAACCAGACCGAAACGCGAAGTCTCCGAAGTTGAAGCGAACGCGCTGCTCGTCGGAGCCAGCTTTCAGTTTGCGTTCGAGCCCTTCCTTCGTCGCGAGCACCAGCTGCCCGCCATCGACACCGACTGCGTACGTCGCCTCGGTCTTCGCCGCGTCCAACGATGCAAGCCAACTCACCCACACGCGAACGCGCTTCACCAGAGACGGCTGATCGATGAAGTCCCACGGAGCCTTGAGCGCTCCGTCCATCGCGCTGTCCATCAGGTCGCGACTCAGCGGAGGGAAGTCTGACGAGTATCCATTCTCCGGCCGCGGCACGCGCACGCCCGCTTTGAGGAGACGGAAGACGTTCTTGCTCGCTCCGTTTCCCGCGGCGCGATCGAGCGCTTCGACTGACGCCGGGACTCCTGCGTCGAGCAACGCTCGCACCGCGCGCGCGTCGCGGTTTTCTCCGGCGAGGAGCACCAGCGTTTCGCTCGCTGACTTCGCCTCCACGAGTGGGAGTAACGCTCGGAGAACGGCATCGTTTCCGACTCTCGCTGCGAGCTCGAGCGGTGGCACTGCGTAGCCGTCGGGCGCGATGACCTTGATGCCTTTGAGCGGCTGCGTGCCGATCGCGCTCGCGTCCGACTTCAGAATCGCTGCTGCGAGTTCATCGGCGTCCATGCTCAACCCCGCTACGAACCGGCGGCGACTTCACCGAGCGACGCCCCAGCACTTCCGGAATCGCCTTCACCAACTGCTCGCCGTAGTGCTTCGCGAACAACACCGCTTCGAGGTCCACTCGGCCGAACGAGTTGATCACGTCGAGCGCCAGCAACGCGGCGTTGTTCAACCGCTCCGGCAACACCGGCATCTGCTCCGCTCGTGCGCGCTCACGCACCTTCGCAGGCAACAGCGGCATCAGGCGGAACAGCAAGTCGTACCGCTGGTAGAAGTCTTTCGCGGCCTTCGCATCGACGCGCTCTTCGAGGTGCGGATGCCGGAACACGCGCGTCTTCCCACGATTGATCTCATCGACCTGCGTCTGCGTCAGCACGCCCTGCTCTAGCGCGCGCTTGGTGAGATCGATGCCCGGCACGTACGTCAGCCAGAACGTCTGAATGCGCATCGGCGGGTACTTCGCGTACAGCACGCGCGCCTTTTCCTGCGCGCTCATCGGCTCGTTCGGCAACCCGAGAATGTGATCGAGCTTCACGCGCAAGCCGACCTCGGCCATCGCTCCGAGCGCCTTCTCGAGATCAGCCTCCTTTTCCCAGCGCAGCAGCTCCTTGCGTTTGTATTCCTCGTCGGCCGACTGCACGCCGATCTGCACGTGCACGCAGCCCGCATCTTTCAGCCACCGCGCGATGTCGCGATCCATGAAGCGCGGGTGCGACAGACAATGAAACGGTACGCCGATCTCCTTGCGGTACCGCTGCGTGAACTCGCGGATCCATTCCTTGTCGACCGTGAAGATGTCGTCCTCGATGTCCACGTAGCGAATGCCGTAGCGCTCCTTCGCCCACAGCAACTCGCGCATCACGTGGTCCACCGAGCGCTGCCGCACGTATTTCCCGCCGCCCTTCCCCGGCAGCCGCGCGAAGAAGTTGTTGAAGCAGAACGTGCAGCGGTACGGGCAGCCGCGCGACGTCATGATCAGGTAGTGATCAGAGAGCCGCAGCGAGTCTTCCCACAGCTCCTTGTCCGCGAACGGCAACGAATCCAGGTCCTGGAAGAACGGTGACCGCGGCCCCTTCACGAACCCGCCTGATGCCCCCGGCTCGCCCCGAGTCGAGCCTCCCGGCTCGCCGCGCCACCACAGATTCGCGATCGGCTCTCGCGGTGGATGCTCTCCTCGCTCCAACGCCTCACACAACGCGAGCAGCGCGAACTCGCCCTCGCCCACGCACACGTAGTCGACCCACTCGTTCTCGAGACAGACCTCGGGCACCGCGCTGGGGTGCACTCCGCCGAAGATGACGGGCGCGCCGGTCTTCTCACGAGCCGCACGCGCGATGTCGAGCGCCCACTGGTACGTCGGCGTCAGCACGCTGAACGCGATCAGATCAGGGTCGGCCGCCGCGATCTCATCGACCAGCAGATGATCTCGACTGAACACGTCTTTGAGGACGGGGATGTCGAAGTAGTAACGGTCGTTGAAGAGCGCGGGGCTGAAGACCAGCGCAGTTTCGTGACCGTTCGCGCGCAGCACTGCGCTGAGCATCGAGATCCCGAGCTGTTCTTGTCCGAGAGCGACGAAGACGACGCGCACGAGCGCACCGTATCTCCTCTCCCGACCTCCAGGTCACGGACCAGCGTCAATTCGCCCCGAGGTTGGTTGACTCCCCTCACCTCGGCACGTATTCGCTGCAGCGGTCGCTGTCGGTCGTACCTCTGGGAGCCCCAGCATGAACAAGCGCATCGCCGTTCTCGCCACCCTTCTGACTTTCGTTGGCTGCCGCACCATCGAGCCGTCGCCGCCGCCTGACGCGCCGAAGGTCGGCAGCTTCACCGCGAGCAAGTCGCGCATCGCGTCCGGCGAGCAGGTGACGCTGTCGTTCACCACCACCAACGCCAGCAAGGTCGAGATCACCGACGACCGCGGCCGGCAGCTCGAGCTCTCGGGCACCATCGAGTCGGGCAGCGCCACCGTCGCGCCGACCGCCACCGCTTTCTATGTGCTGCGCGCCACCGGCGCCGGCGGCCGCGACACCGCCTTCGTGCAGATCGCCGTCAACGAGCCGCTGCGCGACCTCTTCCTCATCGCCGTGCCCGGCAGCATCGAGAGCGGCCAGCAGGCGCAGCTCCTGTGGGGCGCGGCCGGAGCCAGCCAGGTCACCCTGACTGCCGGCAGCGGCATGGCGATGCCGCTGATGGGCACCACCGGCGCGGTCACCGTCACGCCCGCCACCAGCGAGCGCTACACGCTCACCGCGCAGGGCGCTCCCGGCACGCCGCCGCTCACCGCGCTCGCCGACGTGCAGGTGCGGCCCGTGCTCATCGACGCCACCCTCATCTCGCTCGACGGCGTCGGCCCCGGCAAGACCCTCACCTTCCGCTGGCGCACCGCCGGCGCTCAGCGCGTCATCGTCACCGAGCAGACCTTCGGCCAGCTCACCGCGGTTACGGACGCCGCGAGCGTGGTCATGGGCACCTTCGACTTCGTGGTGCCCGCCCAGCTGCCCAGCGGCATCGACGTCGCTGATGGCCTGCCGCTCCGCTTCACCGTCACCGCCAGCGCCGACGGCTTCAACCAGAGCCAGGTGCTCACCGCCGTCGTCGGAGATCAGCCCGTCATCGAGCTCTTCAACGCGCCGGCCGCCGCCAGCTCCGGGACCACCTTCACCGTCAACTGGCGCACGCTCAACGCCACGGAGATCGCCATCAGCGCCGGCGGTCTCCCGGTGTGGGGCACGCTGCCCGCAGAGCTCGCGCGCGTCA
>JAEUJS010000722.1 GCA_016792935.1 Archangium sp.
GTCGGGCACGTGCCGCCGCCGCAGTCGACGTCGGTCTCGTTGCCGTTGCGAATGATGTCGGTGCAGCTGCTGACCGCCACGCACACCATGTTGGTGCAGGCGCCAGACTGGCAGTCGGCGGGCGTCATGCAGGCGCGGCCCGTCTCACAGTCGGGGCACGTGCCGCCGCCGCAGTCGACGTCGGTCTCCGCGCCGTTCTTCGTCATGTCGGTGCACGAGGTGGCCATGTCGCAGCGACCGAGCGTGCAGCCACCCGACGCGCAGTCACCGCCGGTGTTGCAGGTGCGGCCCGCGGCGCAGGCCGAGCAGGTGCCGCCACAGTCCACGTCGCTCTCCGAGCCGTTCTTCACCTGATCGGTGCAGCTGGGCGCGCGACACTGGCCCATCACGCAGTTCATGTTCGTACAGTCGACGTTGGTGCCGCAGGTGCGGCCCACGGCGCAGGCGCGACAGTCACCGCCACAGTCCACGTCGGTCTCGTTGCCGTTCTTCGTGCCGTCCGAGCACGTCGGCGTCATCATCATCATCATTCCGGCGTCGTTGCCCACGGGCGGTGTCTCGGGACAGCCGGCGAGGATCAACGCGAGAGCACCGAGCAACGCAGCAGACGAGGGACGGGCGTGGGGAATGCGCACGTGGTTCTTCTCCTGAGTGTGACTGGCCTGGGAGGCTCGACCTGGGCGAGCCGGTGGGGAGCGTCGAGCGAAATGGTACGCGTTCCGGGCGAAGAGTGACGGCGTTTCGCGAGAACGACGTGTGCGCGCAGGTAGCAGAAACGCGTCGCGTCAGGCGAGCCGCCACGCGCGTCGCAGCAGCGCGGCGCCGCCGATGACGAGCAGCACGCTGGGCATCCATGCGGCGAGCGGCGGCGCGAGATGGCCGTTGAGCGCGAGGCTGCGGCAGATCATCTGCACCACGAACAGCGTGCCGTAGAGGACACCGCCGGAGATGAGGGCGAGCGGGATCGACGGGCGATTGCGCGACGCGAGCGCGAGGAGCGCGGTGATGAGCGCGGCGAGCGCGGTGACGAGCAACGACGTGCCGCGCTGGTGAATCGCGAAGCGCGCGGCCTCGGTCGGAAGTTGCAGCGAGCCGAGCACGCCGACTTGATCGACCAGCGTCGAGACCGGGAGCCACTCGGGGCGACCCACGGCGAGGCGGGTGACTTCGGGCCGCAGCGGGACCTCGAGTTCGAGCGTTCCCTTCGGCACTCCGGGCCGGGCTTCGGCGCCGGTGAGCGAGAGCTCGGTCGCGTCCTCGAGGCGCCAGCGGTTGGGGCCGGAGCTGATGAGCGCCCTGCCCTCGAGCCACCGTGACAGCCGACCGTCGGCATCGAGCTCGAAGAGCCGCACATCGCCGAGCTCAGAGCCCCCTGGGGCGACGGCGGGGTTGGCTTCGCCGCGCACGTTGATCAGCCACGGGCCGGCGCGGAACCAGCGGCGCGGCGTGTAGACCGAGAGGAAGTCGCCCCAGCGATCGAAGCGCTCCACCATGATGCGATCGACCTGCGGGCCCGAGCGGCTCACCACGAGCTCCTGGAAGGCGAACAGCGCGAGCGCGCCGGCGAGGCTGACGATGATCACCGGGCGCAACACGGCCCAGGGTGAGGCCCCCAGGGCCTTGAGCGCGGTCCATTCTCCGCGGCGGCGGATGAGCGTGGTGGTGAGGCCGCCGGTGAGCACCAACGCGGCGGGAGCGAATTGCACCAGCGCGAGGTGGCTGCGGTACCAGTAGAGCTGCGCGACGTCGCCCGGCGGTTTGCCGGTGTAGATGCGGAGCCAGTCACCGAAGTCGATGACGAGGAAGAGCGCGACCAGCGCGAGCGCGAGCGCGATGAAGATGCCGGCGGCGAGGCGCGCGACCGATTTCTCCCAGGTGATCAAGCGGAGGCCCCGCCTTCGACCACCGCATGGGCGGCACGTCGACCCTCTCCCCGGCCTGATGGTGCACGACCCTGTCTCAGCTGGGCGTGCGAGGCACCGCGTGGCGCGATGTCTCCCTCTCCCGCCCCTGCGGGCGAGGGTCGGGGTGAGGGAGTGCGATCGTTCGGCCCCGCGAAGATCATCGGACGCCCCGCTTCTGGATCCACGCGAGCAGCAAAAGGCCCACGCCGAACCACGCCACGACCGGAAGATGTCCCGCGAGCGCCGGCGAGAGCACGGCCTTCTCGCCGAGCTGCACGCTCGCGCGGCTGAGCACGTAGAACGCGAGGTACAAACCGAACGCGATCAGCGCCGCGGTGCGTGCCGCGCGACGACGGCCACTCTGCGCGACGGCGGTCGCCACCAACGCGAGCGCGAGCGGAGCAAAGAGCTGCGCCAGCCGGTGATGGAACGCCGATCGAAATCCGACGCCGCTCGCCCCGCTCGCCTCAGCAGCTTCAGCGCGTTCGAGCAGATCGAACGGCGACAACTCTTCGTGCCCGAAGCGGAACGTGTCGCGCCGATTGAGCGCGTCAGCGACATTGAAGAGCAGCGTGCCCTTCTCGAAGCTGGTCACCGTGAACTCTTCATCGGCCGCCCGCTGCACGAGCACGCCGCGATCGAGGGCGATGCCGACTCCAGTATCGAGCGACGCATGCCCCGAAGGCGCCGTGAGCACCTGCGTCCGCGCGGGGTCGCGCTCGTCGATCAGCACCACCCGCTTCCACGACGGGCCAGCCGAGACGTCCTCCGCATAGAAGACGATGCCGGGGAGATCGGCGCGCAGGCTGCCCGGCTTCAGATCTCCCAGAATGTTGCGCTCGATCACCTCGCGCGCCGTCCGCCGCATCTGGCCCATGCCCCACGGCTTCCAGATCAAGATGGTGACGGCCAGCGCGGCGCAGACTCCGACTGCGAGCATGAGCACCGGTGCGAGCAGTCTGCGCGGTGAGACGCCGACCGCTGCGAGCGCGGTGAGCTCTCCGTCTTCGCCCAATCGCGCGAAGCCGATCATCACGCCGATCAAGAACGAGAGCGGCAACACCTGCGGCAACAACATCGGCAACATCGAACTGCCCAGCGTGAGCCAGTCGCCGGGAGTCGCCGCGCTCCCGAGCAAGAACTCGACGCCGCGCACCAGCACCATCGCGTAGAAGAGCGAGAGCAGCACCGCCGTCGCCGCGAAGAACGGAATCAGCAGCTCGCGCAGCACGTAGCGATGCAGCGTCATGAAGTGTGCGCTCCCTCACCCCAACCCCTCTCCCCGAGGGAGAGGGAGAGCAGGTTGCGCGTCACGGAGCCTTCGCTCCGATGTCGGCTCGGAAGTGACGGCCTTCCCACGTCACGCTCTTCGCCAACGCGAGCGCACTCTCACGCGCGGCCCCGATCGTCGAACCGAACGCGCAGGCCGTCATCACGCGCCCACCGCTCGTCACCAACTTCCCGTCGACGCTCTTCGTGCCCGCGTGGAACAACTGCTGATCGTCGCGTGGAACACTCGCGCTGATCTCCGCGCCGGTCCTGGGCGACTCCGGGTAGCCGGCGGCCGCCAGGACGATGCCCACCGAGAACCCCGCGCGCTGTTTGAGCGCCCGCGCCTGCAGCGTGCCTCGCGCGCAATCGCGCAGCAGCGGCACGAGGTCTTCATCGAGCTGCATCATCAACACCTGCGTCTCGGGATCTCCGAGGCGCGCGTTGAACTCGAGCACCTTCGGCCCGCTCGGCGTCAGCATCAGCCCGGCGTAGAGGGCGCCCTTGAAGTTCGCTCCTCGCCGAGCGAGCTCTCGCAACGTGGGGCCGATCACCGTGCGACCGATCTCCTCGAGCTGCGCAGCGCTCAAGAAGTTCGCCGGCGCATACGCGCCCATGCCGCCGGTGTTCGGGCCGGTGTCGCCCTCGAACACGCGCTTGTGATCTTGCGACGGAGCCAACAGCACCCACCGCTCGCCGTCACACAGCGCCATCACCGACAGCTCGGGCCCGGTCAGCACGTCCTCGAGGAGGATCTGTTTTCCGCCCGGGATCTTCGCGAGCTCGCGGCACGCCTCCGCGGCCTCCGCTCCACTCGTCGCGACGACGACGCCCTTCCCGGCTGCGAGCCCGTCGGCCTTCACCACCACCGGCCCCCACTCCAACGCGCGGCGCGCTGCGGCCTCGGCCTCGGTGAAGACCTCGAACTTCGCGGTCGGCACGCCGGCGGCCTGCATGATCTCCTTGGCGAACGCCTTGCTGCCCTCGATGCGCGCGCCGGCCGCGTCGGGACCGAAGACGTCGAAGCCCGCGCTGCGGAGCGCATCACCGACGCCCGCGACCAGAGGCGCCTCGGGGCCGACGACGACGAGATCGATGGCGCGGGAGCGAGCCAGCTCGACGACGGGCCCGCTCTTCGTCGGGTCGAGCACGACGCACTCGGCGCGAGGCAACGCGGCGATGCCCGGGTTTCCCGGAGCGACCACCAGCGAGGTCACCAGCGGGCTCTGCACGAGCTTCCACGCCAGCGCGTGCTCACGCCCACCGCTTCCGAGGAGGAGGAGCTTCATGGCGTCGTCGCTTTACAGCTGGTGCTTGAAGAGCACGCGCTTCGCATCGCGATAGAGCGGGTCGGCCAACAGCACGCTGGTGAGCAACCGCCGCGCCTCGTCGCCGTTCTTCTGTGCCGCCTCGGCATCACCGACGATCACTCGCGGCCCGAGCAGCTGCGGCCCGAGCTTCTGCGCCTGCTGCGCCGACGCCTTCGCGGGATCAGTCTTGTTCGCCGCCGAATACGCGAGCGACTGCGCGTACCAGGCGACCGCGTTGCCCTTGCTGCCTTCGATCGCGCGCGCGGCGTACTTCTGCGCCGAGCCGAGATCGCGCTTGCGGGTCGAGACCAGCGAGCGGAACGCGAAACCTTCCGAGTTGCGCGGATCGATCGAAGTCACCTTCGCGAAGTTCTTGTCGGCGGTGGTGATGTCTTCCGAGTACCAGGCCACCAGGCCCTCGCAGAGGAACGGGCTGGGATCTTCGTCGGCGTCGGGCACCAGCGCGGCATACGCACCCACGGCGACCTTCAAGAGATCGGCGGGACGAACGTAGAGAGGCGTGAGCGACGGCACCGGCCGCCCCGAGGGGTCCGCGCGAAGACCGCGCTTCAGGCAGAACTCCCACGCCTTGCCGGGCTTGCGATTCCTGGCGGCGGCCGCTCCAGCGAGCAGCGTGGCGTCGACGCGGCGCGGATCGGCTTCCGACGTCGCGCCGAGCGTCTGCACCGCTTCATCCAGGCGGCCCTCGAGCATCAACACGCGGCCTTCCAGGGTGGCCTCGAGGTACTTGTCGCCCAGCTTGCCCTTGAGGCCGTCGAGCTCGAGCCGCGCGCCCGAAGCGACGCCCTTGTCGATCGAGATCAACAGCTTCTGCAGCCGCGCCGGGACCGAGTCGGCGTTCAGACCGAGCGCCTTGTCGATGGTGTCGGTCGCCTTGTCGGTGTCGCCCTGCATGCGCTGAATCGCCGCGAGGTGGATCAGCGCGTCGGCCTTCTCTCCGCGCGCCACTTCGGCGTCATCCACCAGCGCGGTGAACTCGGTGGCCGCTCCATTCAGATCGCCGAGGTGCTGGTACTGCAACACCGCGAGGCCGAGCCGCGGACGCCCCGACTTCGGAGCCGCCGCCTTCGCCGCCTCGAGCACCTTCTTCGCACGCGGCACCTCGCCGACGTCGATCAGCAGGCGCGCCAGTTCCTCAGCCGCTTCCCACTGATCAGCGTCGAGCTCCAGCCGACGTTCCAGGGCGCGCGTCGCCTCTTTGTAGTTGCCCTGAATCGCCGAGAGCTGCGCCTGGAAGAAGTAGGCGCGCTTCAGCTTGGGGTCGGTGGCGAGCGCTTCCTTGAAGTTCTGCGCGGCCTGCTCGGGACTCTTGGT
>JAEUJS010000535.1 GCA_016792935.1 Archangium sp.
GAAGGCCTCGCTCTGCACCGGTTTTCCTTCGACCAGTTGGTCGAGCAGATCCAATTCGCGCGACGCCGGCCGCAGCAGGATCTTCGGCGCCGGGCCACCTTCGGGCGCAGCGGGTGCTTTGCGATCGACCAACGCAGCTGAAGGCACGACGCCCGCGAGCAACGCGTCCCAATCGAGCCAGCGCAGCGTCGGGTAGCCATGCGCGAGCGCGCGGCGACGAGCGACGGTGAGGCGATGCGCGGTGACGACGCCCGCTGCGTAGGCCACTGCCACTCCGCCGGCGAGATACAGGCTCATGCGTCCGTCGTCGGAGGTGCTGGTTCACCACCCGACGCCGTCGCCCCAGGGGGCTTTGGCTCGCCGTCGTCGTCTTCATCTTCCGACTTCGCAGCGATGCGGTACTCGCCGCCCAACCACTTGCCGAGATCGATCGCCTTGCAGCGATCACTGCAGAACGGAAAACACGGGTTCTCCGCGCGGGTGAGCACTTCGCGTTTGCAGGTCGGGCATTTCGTGGCTTCGGCGGTCATCGCGGCTCTGTCAGTAGCATATGGTGCCAGGCGTGAAGCGCGCCTCTCTGCTCCTCCTCATCGTCGTGGCTGGGTGCCGCGATGGCGGCATCAAGATGATCGACATGAACCCGCCGCCGCCTCCCCCCGAGTGCGGCGATTCGATCATTCAGGACGGTGAAGACTGCGACGGGTCGGACCTGGGCGCCGCCACCTGCCAATCGCTCGGCTTCGACACCGGCCGCGTGATCTGCAACGCCGCGACGTGCAAGTACGACACGAGCCTCTGCGTGCGTCGCTGCGGCAACGGCGTGCTCGATCTCGGAGAGTCGTGCGACGGCAAGCTCGGCGTGATGCCCTGCACCACCTGGGGCGCCAACGTCTGCACCGCGACCTGCACCATCGACACGCGCTTCTGCGTCAGCCCCGCATTCGAGAGCGGCCCCGACATGGACATCTCCAAGGGTGGACCCGCTGTCGTCGGAGACTTCGCTCCGAAGGGTCCGGGCGATCTGCTGATGGCGGTGCCCGCGTTCACGCGCGTCGAGCTCGTGCCGTGGTCGATGACGCAGGGCTTCGACGCGGTCGCGAGCCGCAAGTTGTCGTTCTTCCGTTCGCCGCTGCGCGCAGAGATCGTCGACGTCAATGGCGATACGAACCTCGACGTCGCGCAAATCAACGCCGATGGAGCGCTCGATTTCCTCGTCTACAACGGCTCGACGTACACGCTGCAGACGGCCGATGCGGGCTGCATGGGCGGAACGTTCCTCGCCACCGACGGTGTTCCGCGCGGTGACGTCACGATCGCCGGCTGCGGCGGCTACGTGACGGTCGGTTCGAGCACCACCCGCGTCACGGCTCCCGGCTTCGTGGCGGTGGGACGCGCGGGTCCACAGGAGATCTGGTGGGTCGACGCGATGCCGTCGGTGCACTTCGAAGACGGCGGCACGGCGACGATCTCCAGCGCGCTCACGCAGCTCGGTGGAGCCGACTTCGATGGCGACGGCGATCTCGACCTCGCGGGCCTCACCGGCATGGGCGTGGAGATCTTCGAGAACACCGGCAGCGGCTTCGCTTCACGCGTGATGATCAACGCCGCGGCGCCCGGCGATCTCCACGTCACGGATCTCGACGGCGATGGAGAAGCCGACGTCTTCTTCACCACCGGCGACGACGTGGTGGTGCGCAGAAATCGCGGCGGCTTCACGTTCACCGAGACGCGCTTTTCCGGCGGAACGGGCGCTCGCGTCTCGGTCTCGATCGGCGACGTCGATGGCGATCAAGATCGCGACGTGGCTGTGACCGTCTCCACCGGTGGAGACACCACCAGGACCCGCCTCATCATCAACCGGACCCGTTAGGTGTCAGGCCCGTTTCCCCTTTGACGTCACGGACCCTTGTTGGTACTTCGCGCCGCGTTCCAACAGCAGCCCTGGCTGCTGATCTGTCTTCCGCCGAAATAGCTCAGGGGCAGAGCAACTGATTCGTAATCAGTAGGTCCCCGGTTCAATCCCGGGTTTCGGCTCTCAACCCCCGCTTCTCTTCGTGAGGAGCGGGGGTTTTCTCTTGCTGACTTCTGACGCGCCGCGCCGACCCTTTTTTCTTTTGCGAAACGTCTCGGTGCGTATGGTGCGCGCGATCTTCGCGACACGTTCGTCGTGAAGCCAACGCACAAGGAATCACCGCAATGTCCGAACAGAACTTCATGCGCGCCCCTGCGACTGCTCCGCGCAAGACCGTCTACACCGAAGCGATGGAGATCTTTCATCGCGCGGCCGACGCGATGAACCTCGACAGCCGCGTGCGCCTCGAGCTCGAGGAGCCCGACTACGAGCACATCTTCTACGTCACCTCGAAGCTCAAAGACCGCCTGGTCCCCGTGACGCCGGAAGAGGCGAAGTCGATGAGCGATCTCACCGTCACCAAGGTGCGCGACAGCCACGGGCTCGAGCGCCTCTTCGACGGCAAGATCATCTTGAACGGCAAGGCGCTCCTCGGCAGCGACGTTCACATCAAGGGCGGCCACCTGCGCCTCGACGACGGCAACGTCTACAAGCTCGTCCCGGGCGACATTCAGCGCTTCAAGGCGTACCGCGTGCAGCACAACCAGGCGCGCGGCCCGTACAAGGGCGGCATCCGCTACCACCGCGACGTCTCGCTCGATCTCTTCAAGGCGCTCGCCGCCGAGATGACCTGGAAGACCGCGATCGCCGACGTTCCGTTCGGTGGCGGCAAGGGCGGCATCCAGCTCGACCCGCGCTCGCTCGGCAAAGAGGAGCTGCAGCAGATCTCGCTGCGCTTCATGTACAAGCTGAAGCAGCTCGTCGGCCCGAACATCGACATCCCGGCGCCCGACGTCGGCACCAACTCCGAGATCATGGCGCTCTTCCTGCGTCAGTTCTCCGACGGTGAGCGCGAGCGACACAACCAGCGCGGCGTGATCACCGGCAAAGACGTGCGCATCGGCGGCTCGGAAGGCCGCACCAAGGCCACCGGCCAGGGCGTCGCGTACACCATCGAGGACTACTACGCCGAGAAGAACGAGACGCTGAAGGGCAAGACCTTCATCGTGCAGGGCTTCGGCAACGTGGGCTCGTGGGGCTCGCTCATTCTGCAGAACATGGGCGCCAAGCTCGTCGCGGTGAACGACGCCGACGGCACGATCATGAACATGAACGGCATCGATGCCGGCGAGCTCATGAAGTACACGAATGAGAACCCGAAGAACTTGAAGCGGTCGGTCGCCGGGTTCCCTGGCGCGCAGGCGATCAGCAAGGCCGACTTCTGGGAAGTGCCGGCCGACATCTGCATGCCCGCCGCGCTCGGTGGCGAGATCACCGCGGAGATCGCCGAGAAGATGAAGGTGAAGCTCATCGCCGAAGGCGCGAACGGCCCGACCACGCCGGAAGCCGATCGCGTGCTCGAGAAGCGCAAGATCGACATGATCCCCGACATCATCTGCAACGCAGGCGGTGTGACGGTCAGCTACTACGAGTGGATCCAGAACAAGCGCATGGAGTCGTGGACCGAGAAGGAAGTCGATTCCAAGCTCGAGTTCGCGCTCAAGAAGAACTACCGCATCATCCGTGACATCTCGCGCAACACGCCGCGCCGCACGGACATGCACGACAGCCGCGCGTACGTGATCGGCAAGCAGGTCGATACGCGCTGCGCTGCGATGGTGCTCGCGCTCAAGCGCATCGAGGCGCACTACATGCTCGAGGGCTTCTCGCAGTAACCGCCCGCACCGCGGGAAGAAGCACGTAAACGAAAACGCCCACCACAACCGTGGTGGGCGTTCTTGTTTGCCGAGGGGCGACCTCCGCGGCCCCAGCCGTTACTTCTTCGGAGCAGGAGCAGGCGCGGGCGCCGGAGCCGCCTTCGACGGCGCAGGAGCCGGAGCGGGCGCAGGAGCAGGAGCAGGAGCAGGAGCCGCAGCAGCCGGCGGCGGCGCGCCCATGCCACCCCAACCCGCCTCGGTCATCGCCTTGAACTTCCACTGACCATCGACCTTCACGAGCAGCGACGTGTTCTTGCCCTTGAAGGTGTTCTTGCCGACCGTCATCGTGAAGTCATCGACGACGTCGGCGAGCGAGTCGGAGAGCACGGTGGTGGTGAGCTTGTGCTTGATCTTCGACTCGGGCGACGAGCCTTCCCACATCGGCTTCATCATCGCGACGTACTGCTCCCTGGTGGACACATCAGACTCGACGCGACCGTCGAGGCCATCCGTCGTCATGAGCACGGGGAAGTGGACGCGCGCCAGCAGACCGTCCCAGTTCTTCGCCTTCACGAGGCCGTCTTCAGCCGCGAAGAACGCCTCGATCTCCTTCTTCACCGCCGCCTCGTTCTTCGACTTGCGCGGAATCGGACCGACCTTGTTCATGTCGGGCATGCCGGCATTGGCGGCTGGAGCAGGAGCCGGCGCGGGAGCCGGAGCCGCGGCGGCAGGCGCCGGAGCCGGAGCAGGCGCAGGACCACCCTTGGCAGTCGGAGCCGGCGCGGGAGCGGGAGCAGGAGCGTTGCCGCCCTTGGGAGCAGGAGCCGGCGCCGGAGGCGGAGCACCCTGCGCAAACACAGACAGCGACGACGCAACGACTGCGGCAGTCAGAAAACGCTTCATGTGTGACCCTCCGTGAAAGTGAACGGCGGGCCGCACTTACAACGGTTCAGTGGAGGACGCGCTCACGATCGACCAACAGAAGAGGTTGGTCCTCGCGCGTCTCGTAGGCGATGATCCGCAGGCCGGCTCCACGCGTGCCGGCCATCTCTTCGCCGTCTCCGTAGTTGAGCGCCACCTGGTACCGAACCTCACACAGCGCCGTCATCTCGGTGCCGTCGTCCGACGTGAAGGTCACCTTGATCTTTCCGCCCAGGGGCAGTGCGTCTCGCGTCTCGACAAAAAGACCTGCGCTGCTGATGTTTCTGGCGATCCCTCGCGTCATTCCGTCGGCAGTCGTGAGGTAGACGGTGAAGACTTTGTCGAAGCGGAGGTTCTGGCGGCGATCGGTCATGTCGCGAAGCGTACAAAGTGCGCACATGTAGGCAATTTATCCACCTGATGCGACATCGTTGTATGGAGAACCATATGAAATTCCTGATGCTGGCTGTTGCGATCCTTCCATCTCTGGCGCTGGCTGATGGTGATCCACGCTTCACGAAGCTGCGTGATCAAGCCGAGGCGATGGGTGCGATCAGCGCGTTCGTCGAGAAATACGTCGGCGATTGCGCCTCGAAAATGCTCGGCGGCGGTGAGTGCGAGAAGAACGCGGAAGTCTTCCGCCAGGGCTCTACCGGCAAGAAGTTCTACATGATCATCACCGAGGAGACCTCGACGGTCCTCTCGATGGGCGAGATCCAGATGCAGGGGAAGTTCATCTTGAACCTGACTCCCTTCTTCGCGGCGTCGGGCATGGCGCTGACGCACGGCGCTCCTTCGCGCACTGACGCTGATGGCAACCCCGTGATGCCGTTCATTCGCATCGACAGCAATCTGCCCGACGGTTGGAACCCCGCGATGATGGCGCGCCAGGTTCAGGGCCAGGCGCTGCGCCTGCAGATCGTCTTCACGCCGCAAGGCGTGTGGTCGCTGCCGAAGAAGGGCGGCGGCACGATGAAGGGCGTGAAGGCGAAGTTCGACGCCATCGTCGTGTCGGTCGGGCGCACGGGTGAGCAGGTCGGCATCTGGCTGCCGAAATAGTCATTCGCGAGGTCGCACGGCCAGGTATCGCAGAGACTGGCCGCGTCTGATCTTCAGCAGCACCGCCTCGTTCGGCTCCGATTCTCCGAGCGCCACGTCGAGATCGCGCAGCGTGCCGACGGGTTCGCGATTCACCTCGACGATCACGTCTCCCGTCGCGAGGCCGGCGAGCTCTGAAGGACCACCGGGCACGATCGCCTCGACCTTCAGACCCGGCTCGACGCCCAGTGACGCGGCGGCGTTGGCGTCGATGGCGCGCACCGCGAGGCCGAGCGCGTCGACACGTCCACCCGAGTTCATCGCCTTGAGCGCCTCCAGCGAGGGCCGCTGCGTCAGCGTCGCGGTGAAGTCGAAGTTGCGACCGCCGCGCACCACGTCGATCTTGATCGCCGTGCCCGGCTGCAACAGCGCGATGCGCCGCAAGATCTGCTGGTACCGCGAGACCGGTTTTCCACCGATGCCGACGACGCGATCGCCGGGCTTCAAGCCGGCCTTCTCGGCGGGCGAGTCTTTGAACACGTCGACGATCACCGGAGCGCGCGCGGTGCCCTCCCCCACTTCCTGCACGTTCAAGCCAAGCCAGCCGCGCTCGGGCCGACCGTTGTCGAGCAGGTTGGGGAGGAGATCCTTCACGAGGTTGATCGGCACCGCGAAGCCGATGCCCTGCCCCTGCGAGACGATCGCAGTGGTGACGCCGACCACGTCTCCCTTGAGATCGAACAGCGGGCCACCGGAGTTGCCCGGATTGATCAGCGCGTTGGTCTGAATGAAGTCGTCGAACGGGCCGACGCCGATCACCCGCTCGCGCGCGCTGATGAGTCCGTGCGTGACGCTGGTATCGAGCCCGAACGGATTTCCGATCGCCACCACCCAGTCGCCGATCTCGAGATTGTCGGAGTCACCCAGGTTCACGCTCGGCAGATCGCGCGCGTCGGCGAGCCGGAGCAACGCGAGATCCGTCGAGGGGTCGCGCCCCACCACGCTCGCGTCGAACTCACGCCCATCGGCCAGCCGCACATGAATCAATTGTGCGCGCTCGACGACGTGGTTGTTGGTCACCACCAGGCCATCGGGGTTGATGATGAAGCCCGAGCCCAGCGTGCGTGACGTGCCTTCGTTGCGCGTCGCGATGTTCACCACGCCGGGCTTCACGGCCTTGACCAGCGGCGCGAGCGAGGTCGGCGGCTGAAAGTTCGGAATCAGCGGCGGCGCGTTGGGGGCGCGTTCCTTCCACAGCTGACCCTGGGGGCCGACCGCGGTCAGCGGCGCGCTCTTGCCCTGCCCGCGCTGCAACGCGACCTTGCCGTGCACCCATTCTTCGAGGGTCTCGGCGTGGGCCGTGGCAGCGATGAAGAGAACGAGCGCCGTGATTCGCACCATCGGCACTCTACACGCGGGCGCCTCGCCGCATTCCCGCTTCTGGACACCGCTCAGGCCTCGGCGGGCTTCACGTAGCGCGCGACCTTCACCGCGCCCGGCCGAATGACGCGGCCCTTGAGCTGGTACGCGCTGCGGATCACGGCGGTCACCTTGCCGTCGTCTGATTCCGAGGCGGTGATCTCCATGTCGGTCGCCTCGGCGAAGTTGGGATCGTACGGACGCCCGAGCAGCTCGACCCGCTCGATGCCGACAGCTTCGGCCTGTTTGAGCACGCTCTCGCGGATCAGCTTCACGCCCTTCGCGAGCGGAGAGTCATCGGCGGCGGTGAGACAGAGATCGAGCTGATCGACGACCTCGAGAATGGTGCGCGCGACGTTTCCCTTCTCGACGTCGATCATCCGCTCGCGCTCGCGGTTCTGGCGCTGCTTGAACTCTTCGCGGTCGCGCTCTCCGGCCTGCAGTGCGTGCGCGAGATCGTTGATGCGCTTGTGCGCCGCGTCGAGCTGAGAACGGAGCTCACTGACTTCGTGATCGATCTCCGCGCGCGCGGGAGAGACCACGTCGTCGTGCTTCGGCGTGGCGACCGGCTGCTGGGCCTCGACCTCGACCGGCTCGCCCTCGGCGTTCACACGCCGGCGATCGTTGACCTTGATGGGGGTGCCTTCATCGGCGGGATGGTGCGACATGACGGCGGCAAGGTAACCGCGGACGTTCGGCTGTCAACGCACGAGGACGCTTCGCAACTGCCCGATGAGAAAGAGGGATCCGGCGACCAACACCATGCCGTTTTCGCCCGGCGCTTTGGCTCTCGCGTCGGCCAGCGCCTCTTCCGCCGACGCGTGGACCGTGGTGTTCGGATTGAGCTCGCGCGCGAGCACCTCGTAGGTCTTCGGATCGCGTGATCGGGGGTTGGCGATGGGAGCGAGATGCACGGCGGCGACCCGCGGAAACAGCGCGCGGATCATCGGCTCGCTGTCTTTGTCCGCGAAGACGCCGAAGACGAGGTGCACGGTGCGGCCGGCGTATTCCCTGTCGAGCGCCGTCAAGAGTGATCGGACACCAGCGGGGTTGTGCGCGCCGTCGAGCACCACGAGCGGGGGCCCGGCGAATTCCTCGAGCCGCCCGGGCCACCGCGCCGTGCGCACGCCTTCTGTGCGTTGTTCGTCCGTGAGCGGAAATTTCGCCGCGACCTGTTTCAGCGTCTCGAGCGCGAGCGCCAGGTTCTCGCGTTGGTGTGGACCCTTGAGGTGCAACTCCAGCGAGTTCGTGTCGTCGCGCGTGAAGTCCCTTCCCTCCACGCGCGCATCGCCGCTCTTTCCGGGCTCCCGCCCCTCGTCGAAACCGTCGGGGAGCGCCGCCCAGAACGAGCTCGACACGATGCGCGGAACGCCCGGCTTGAAGATGCCCGCCTTCTCGCGCGCGATCTTCGGAAGCGTGTCGCCGAGGTATTCCATGTGATCGAAGTCGATCTGCGTGATGCAGGTCGCGATCGCGTTGCAGGCGGTGGTGGCGTCGAGACGCCCTCCGAGGCCGGTCTCGATCACCGCCACGTCGATCTGCTCGCGCGCGAAGTGGTGGAACATCACCACCGTGCCGAACTCGAAGTACGTCAGCTCGTGATTGAGCCCCAGCGCGTCGTTCACTTCGACGATTCGGCGGCCGAACGTCTCGTCATCGATGTCGCGTCCGTCGATCTTGATGCGCTCGTTGGGCTTCTGCAGGTGCGGAGACGTGTAGAGCCCGACGCGGTATTGCTGGCGCAGACACGAATCGAGGATCGCGCAGGTCGAGCCCTTGCCGTTCGTTCCAGCGACGTGAATCGCGGGGAATTCGCGCTCGGGATGACCGAGTCGAGCGAGCGCGGCCAACACCCGCTCGAGCCCCATCTTGATGTGAGACGGAGAGAGCTTCGCGAACCACGCGAGCCCTTCCTGCGGCGTCATTTCGGCTCCCGCCCGGCCACGATGACCTCTCAGCTGCCCAGCAGGCCGAGCACCTGCGAGATGCGACCGCGCAGATCCTTCCGCTGCACGATGGCGTCGATCATTCCGTGCTCGAGCAAGAACTCGCTGCGCTGGAACCCCTCGGGCAACTTCTGACGAATGGTCTGCTCGATCACGCGCGGGCCGGCGAAGCCGATGAGCGCGCGGGGCTCGGCGAGGATCACGTCTCCCAGCCACGAGAACGAGGCCGCGACGCCGCCGGTGGTCGGGTGCAGCAACACCGAGATGTACGGCTGGCGAATTTCGCGGAAGCGATTGATGGCCGCGCAGGTCTTCGCCATCTGCATCAGCGAGAAGATGCCTTCCTGCATGCGCGCTCCGCCGGAAGCGGAGAAGACGATGGCGGGCGACTTGAGTTCGATGGCGCGCTCGAAGACGCGGGTGCACTTCTCACCCACCACGCTGCCCATCGAGCCGCCCATGTATTCGAAGTTGAAGCAGCCGATGCTGACGCGCTTCCCTTCGATGGTGCCGACTCCCGAGATGAACGCGTCCTTCTCGCCGAGCGCCTTCATGGTGCTCTTGATGCGATCTTTGTACTTCTTGGAATCGCTGAACCCGAGCGGGTCGGTGGACTCGAGCTCGGTGTCGAATTCCTCGAACGAGTCGGGATCGCAGAGGGCCGCGATGCGCGCACGGGCCGGCAGCTGCATGTGGTGACCGCAGCTGGGGCAGACGTTGAGGGCTTTCTCGAGCTCCTCGTGCAGCATGATGTCGCCGCACTCCTCGCACTTGTCCCAGATGCCTTCCATGCGGGACGAGTTGGCGGACGCTTCGGGATCTTGCGTCGCGATCTTCGGCTTCTTCTGGAACCACGCCTGGCCTGCGGACATGGCCGTGGCCTCTAGTACCTTTGCGCCAATGCGTCATCTCCTCTGGGTGCTGGTGTTTTCGCTGGGTGGTTGCTGCTGCGACCTGAAGAAGGAGTCGTACGCCGAGGTGCCGTTGTCCCTCGACGACGCGAAGAAACAGGCGAAGGAAACCGGCGCGGAGATCGCGATCGAGCGGCGCACGAAACACATGGGAGGAGGCGGCTGTGGCCACTCCCCGGTGTGCGTGATCCTGCTGCCAGTGATCCTCTACGACATCGCGTTCCCCGAGACGTGGGACGAGGTGACGATCATGAAGGACGGAGAGGTGGTGCTCAACGCGTCCTACGAAAAGAACGGCACGTTGATCCACGCGCAGCACCTGAAGGACGGAGTGGTGCTCGAGACGCGGAACATCGAACTCAAGGCGCTCGGAAAGAAGGTGTACGTCGACTCGGCGAAGCTGGTGCCGGGCGTGGACGGAGGAATGGAGCGAGTGCCGTTGTCGCTCGCGTCGCAGCACGACTTCATCGCCGATGAGCGCAAGGCGCTCGAGAAGACGAAAGACCCGAAGCGGCGCGCGGAGTTCATTTCGGAAGCGGCGGTGCTCCTCGAAGACGAAGGCGTGGCGTTCGCGAAGGAGCGACTGCTGGCACCCGATGAGCCCGAACGCTCGCGCGCGGAGGTCGTGCGGATGGGTTGTGCGTCGCGCGGTTCGCTCTATCCGTTGATCGAGACTGCGCAGAAGTCGCAAGGCGCGTGGGTGAAGCTGAGATTGATCGGGTGTTGGGAAAACCCGAGCGCTGAGCGTGATGCGGCGACGAACGTGGCGATGAAGGCGGCGTGTGAGAGCGCGCTCGATGTCGATCTGCTCGAGACGTTCTCATCTGACTATCCAGGAGCCGTGCGTGGAACCGACGCCGTCAACACCGCGGCTGCGTGCCCTGCGGGTCCTCAACGCGCGTTGTTTCAGTTGTGGCTCGGGTATCCCGTCGCGACTGAAGAGCTCGAGGCGCTGCTCGCGAAGGACGCGACGGCGAAGCTGGCGTGGAAGTGGCTCGACCCGGCCGAAGCGAATCAGCGCGCGGCGATGGTGAAGATCATTTCCGAAGACAAGGCCGGCTCGGCCTCGCTGTTGAACACGCTGCGCCAGAAGGAAACGGTGCTCGAGTCGGAATTGTTGGAAGCGCTCGCGAAGCGATACCTCAAGCGAACGGGTCTCCTGGAGATCGGTGATCGCCACGACACGCTCGAGTTGTTCGCGCTCGCGGCGACTCAGCCTGATGGCGTGGGACGAACGAAGGCAGCGCGTGCTGCGATCGCTGGTGCAGCAGCTGGCGAGAAGGACACGAAGCGAAAGGCGATGCTCGAAGCGGTGCTCGTCGTACTCGGCGACAAGTCACGCGTCCGAGCCGCGGTCCCCGGAGTGAAGGACCCGATCTATACGGGCGAGTATCCGTCGCTTGATGAAGACGTCTGCGCGTGGGCGCTGCAGAAGCACGGTGGCTGCACAGTGACGGGCAAAGTCCTCTCGTGTCCGTGACGTTTCAGAAGACGACCGACATTCCGAGCGCGGCCCGTCACCGTTTGCTGAAGCGTCGTGTCGGCCGTCGTGCCTTTTACGAGGAGCAGAGCCGTCGTTATCGAATGGTACGGGCTGAATTCCGTGGGCCTGCAGGTCGCGCCGAGCGCTGGAGCGCCGTCCTGCCGATCGCGGAACAACGTTGCGTCATGGAGGATCTGGAGATCGGCCTGAGCGCAGCCGTTGACCGAGGTGACGCGAGACGACGACATCACATCGCGAACCTCGAGCCGAAGCGTCACACGCGATCCGAGCTGCACGCGGAGTCCGGCGCTCAGAGCAGCCTGGAAATGCACTCCGGTGTCTCCAAAATTCCCGGTCGGGCTCACATCAGTGGCCCGCAACAACTGCGCGCGTGACCCGCCAGCACCGACCGCACCGCTTACGAAGAACCCGAAGCGAGTCGACCCTTCGCCG
>JAEUJS010000548.1 GCA_016792935.1 Archangium sp.
TCGAGCCGTTCCTGCGGACTCATTCTGAGACGACCTCGACCTCATCGAACGGCACGCTCATCAGCTCGGCCACGAAGGCGCGAATGCCGGGGAAGTCGTCGAGCTCGAAGCGATCGGCCCACACCTTGCCGGTCGGACCCGCGAGGAGGCCGCGGAAGGTGTTGCCCTGCACGCGCGCGGCGGCGAAGCGCAGCTGCTGACCCTTCACGCGCACGTCGGCGACGACCTCGAGCGGGCTGCGGGGAGGCACCATCGCGTCACCGAACGCCGCGAACAGATCCTTGAACGGCAGCCCGCTGTCGGGCGCGAGCGCCTGAATCATGGTCGGCGAGCTCTTGATGGTCGCCGGTTCCGGAGTGCGCTTGCGCAGCTCATCGAGGCTGGCGCGCGGGTCCTCGACGATGTCGCTGTAGAAGGCGAAGAGGAATTCCTCGAGGGCGCGCTTCTCGAAGAACTCGCTGAGCTCAAAGACGTTCTGCGTGGCGTTGGTGAGCTCGACGCCGTCGTTCACCGCGCGCAGCAGGCGGAACTGGCCGGTGCGGGAAGCGCCGATGGTGAACTTGAGCGGCGGGCGTTCCAACTCGGCGGTCAGCTGCAGCGACATCGGGTCGACGTGCGGCGAGATGCCGAGCGCGGTGAGCTCGTTGCTGCGGCGCTCGAGTTGGAAGAGGTGTTCGTTGAGCGTGGCGACGACGAGATCTTCCAGCCGCGCGCCTGGGGAGAGGAACGCGAGGTTGATGGGCTGCGCTCCGACGAACTCGGGAGGGCCGACGTAGAGCAGGCGATCACCCATCACCGTGAAGGCGACGCGATCGATGGTGCGGCGCGTGAGCGGGTTGAGGGCCTGACCGGTCTGCAGTTCCAGCTCGGCTTCGACCACGCCATCGGCGTCGGTGACGTCGAGCCCGAGTTGTTCGAGGAACGCGCGGTCCATTGGTTGTCTTTGAGCCCCCGAGCGCTTCTACCTCAGCCCTTGAGCACGTCGCGCGCAATGATCGACCGCTGGATCTCGCTGGTGCCTTCGCCGATCTCACAGAGCTTCGCGTCGCGCAGGTACCGCTCGACCGGAAACTCGCGCGTGTAGCCGTAGCCACCGTGAATCTGCACCGCCTTGTTGCACGCGCGCGTCGCGGCTTCGGAAGCGAACAGTTTTCCCATCGACGCTTCCCGCGTGTACGGCTTGCCGGCATCGGCGAGCGCGGCAGAGCGGTAGACGAGCAGCCGCGCGGCATCCAGCTCGGTCTGCATGTCGGCGAGCATCCAGCGAATGGCCTGGAAGTCGGCGATGGGAGAACCAAACGCCTGGCGATCTTTGGCGTACTTCACCGACTCCTCGATCGCGCCGCGACCCAGACCGACCGAGAGCGCGCCGATGGTGATGCGGCCGCCGTCGAGGATCTTCATGGTGTCGATGAAGCCGTGACCGATCTCTCCGAGGCGCTGGCTGTCGGCCACTTCCACGTTGTCGAAGTGGAGCTCGGCGGTGTCGCTGCTGCGCATGCCGAGCTTTCCGTGGATCGACTTCTGGCTGAAGCCCTTGAGGCCCTTCTCGAGGATGAAGGCGGTGATGCCCTTCTGCTTCTTGCTCGCGTCCGTCACCGCGAGCACGACGAATGAATCGCCGACCGTGCCCTGGGTGATGAACATCTTGCTGCCGTTGAGCACCCAGCTGTCGCCCTTCTTCACGGCGGTGGTCTTCATGCCGGCCGAGTCGGAGCCGGAGCCCGGTTCAGTCAGCGCCCACGCGCCGAGCCACTCACCGGTCGCCAACTTCGGGAGGTACTTCTTCTTCTGCGCGTCGTTGCCGAAGAGGCGAATGTGCGAGGTGCCGAGGCCATTGTGAGAGGCGACCGTCAACGCGAGCGAGCCGTCGTAGCGGGCGACTTCTTCGACGACGACCGCGACCGCGAGCGCGCCCATGTTTGCGCCGCCGTATTCTTCGCTGATGCGAATGCCGAGCAAGCCGAGCTGACCCATCTCGCGCACCACTTCCATCGGGAACTTCTCGTGGTGATCCCACTCGCGCGCCTTGTCCTTCACGCGCTTCTCGCAGAAGTCGCGGACGGTCTTCTTCAGCGCGGCGATGTCTTCGGGCAGCTCGAATTCCATGCGCGCTCATATAGCCGCTGATTCACATGAGCGGCTGAAGGTTTAGTGATTTGGTCACCAGCCTCATGAGAGCACTGCTGGTCGCTGCGGGTGTGGTCGTTGTTGGCGCTGCCTGTTCTCCGAACGTGCCGATGCCGGTGTGCAACCCGGGCGACACGCGCACGTGCGTGGGACCGGGCGCGTGCATGGGCGGGCAGGAGTGTTTGCCCGACGGAACGGGCTTCGCCTCGTGCAACTGCGGAACGCCAATGGGCGGAGGCGGAGGCACGACCGGTGGAGGCACGGCCATGGGCGGAGGCAGCACGAACGGAGGCGGAGCTGCAGTCGGTGGCGGCGCTGCGACGGGCGGTGGATCGGCCGTCGGTGGCGGCGCTGCGACGGGCGGTGGAACGGCCGTCGGCGGTGGAGCTGCGACGGGCGGTGGAACGGCCGTCGGTGGTGGAGCTGCGACGGGCGGCGGCGCAGTCGGCGGAGGGACCGCGATGGGCGGCGGCTCTGCGGTTGGCGGCGGAGGCGCGACCGGTGGCGGCTTCGTCGATGGTGGTGATGACGCCGGCACGATCGATGGAGGCGCGGACGCGGGCTTCGATGCGGGAATCGACGCCGGTCCGACGATCAGCGCAGAGCTCTACTTCCTCGAAACCAAGGTCCTGAACCCGGGAACGAGCGCCACGTTCTATGGGCAGGGCCTCGAGGCGACGTTCGCGTTCCGCAGCTCGCATGAAGTCCCGCCGCCAGTTCTCGAAGAGCAGCCCGGCTCGCGTCTCGGATGCAAAGCGTGGGTGCTCACGCCTGCACAAGAGCTCGCGTGGCGGGCCGGTATCGACGAAGGCGCGATTCAGGTCACTGCGACGGCCGGGACCAGTCCGCCGGTTCTGCCGGCGTGCACGTTCGCCGCCTCGAGCAATGGCTACTGGTGTCCTGACCTCAGCACGCAAAGCACCGGCGGCGTCATCGCTGCGGGACCAATGCCCGGGCTCTTCACGCTGACCGATGCCGACGTCACCTTCAACGCAGCGAACAGTATCGGCCGACACGTGCGCATCACTGGCGCGACCAATGCGGCGAACAATGGTCTCCACCCGATCTTCGCGGTCGCTGGTGCAAACACGATCGTCCCCGCGAATCCTGCGTTCGTCGCCGAGACGCTTCCGATCGTTGCGCTGCACGTGAACGTGGCCGGTGCCGGCGTCATCCCGACCATTCCCGACCCCGGTTACCTCAACGACGACGTCGTGCTCTCGATCGCGCTCGCGTCTGGAGGGCTTGGCGACATCGCCTCATTCACCGCAACGACCGGGGCGGGCACCGTGGGCGACATGCCGACGCTGTCGACGGCTTCGCTCAACGTGCTCAACGCCGTGCCGACGGACGGGGCCCAGTTCAGCGTGTTCTGTGATTCCATCGGCTGCCCAATCGGGAGCGCCGCGTTGACGATGCTCGAGATCGCCACGACGGACGCGCCGGTCGGTGGGCTGAGTCCCTTCGCGATGCCCGCACCGACGATGACCGCGGTTCGCGTGCGATGCAGTTTGCTCGCTCAATCGAACCTCACGGTTCCCGCCGCGTATTCGGCCTTCTTGCAGAGCAGCGGAGCCACGCGCCTGCAGGCGACCTTCATGCGCCTGGCTCTGCACGGCGGAGCGCCTGCCTCGGTGGTCGTGGGATCAGGACAAGCGATTCGTGGGTACCGCACTCCCTGAGGAGATCGAATGAACGTCAAAGGCAAGACGGTGTGTGTGACTGGTGTGCTCGCGGGCATGAAGCGCGACGAGGCGGAAGCGGCGCTCACGAAGTTGGGAGCCCGCGTCGTCGGCTCGGTGTCGAAGAACACCGACATCCTGTTCGTCGGAGCGAGCGCTGGTTCGAAGCTCGCCAAGGCGGAATCGCTCGGCGTGCAGATCGTCGACGAAGCCGGCCTCCACGCGTTGCTCGGAGGAACGGTCAGCAGGACCGAGCTCAAAGAGCGCAAAGCGGCTGACGTCGAACTGCGTGAGCTCGAAGCTGAGGCGCTCGCAGGTGAAGGCGATGTGCTCCCGAAGTCGGTCGCCGGGCTCACGGTCGTCGTCACCGGTACGCTCAGCGTCGATCGCGTGACGATGGAGTCGATGCTCGAAGCCGCGGGCGCGAAGGTGACTGGCTCGGTGTCGAAGAACACCAACCTGCTCGTCGTGGGCTCCGGAGCAGGCTCGAAGTTGAGCAAGGCGCAGTCGCTCGGGATTCAGTCGCTCAACGAAGAGCAGATCCGTCAGGTGCTCTCCGGCGGTGGCGGCGCAGCGAAGCCTGCGAAGAAGGAAGTGGTCGGGGTGAGGGAGAAGTCACCGCCCTCAGGCGACATGAACGAGCTCTGCGGTCGCATCGAGGCCTTCTTCGACGCGCTCGAGAAAGCGGGCGGCATCGAGCTCACGCGCCGCAATCTCCCGGGGTCCGACAAGAAGAAGCTCGCCGATCTCGAATCGAAGCTCGGCGTCACCCTCCCCGACGACGTTCGCGCGTTCCTCACGCGAGGCCTGCAGTACGCTCAGGGAAGCGTCGACGGAAAATCGGGCTTCGGATCGATCGGCTTCGACTTCATCAAGCCGGACAACATCATCAAGTCGACGAAGATCTGGCGCGACATCGCCAAGGACACCGACGAAGACGACGAAGACGAGCACACGGAGCTCCAGCGCGAGGGCGTGTGCCTGACGCACTCCGAGCCGCAGCTGGTGTGGACCCCGAACGGGATCTTTCACTACTCGGTGCGCAACCCCGTGAAGCGCGTGTGCGGCACGTGGACGGAGTTCCTCGAGGCGTGGCTGGCGAGCGGTTGCTTCAGCTCGCACTCGTTCGATGCGGTGTGGCCTGTGCTCTCGAGCACGCTCCACAAGAAGCCCGCGAAGAACGTGTGGCTCGACTACTACCGGAAGCAATTCCCCGGAGCGAAGTAGTGGTGAAGCTCGATCACGACGCGTTCATCCTCGCGCTCGCCGAGGGGTGGGAGCAGGTCGAGAGCGACGACGGCCAGCTCTGCTTCGAGTGGGATGCGCGCAAGGCGTCGCTGGTGATCACCGTGATGCCGGCGAACTTGAAGAGCGAGCAGTTGAAGTCGGCGGGTCTCGCGATGCTCGCGGCGCGTCGTCACGCCGAGGAAGAGCTCACGCCCGGAGTCACGTTCATCGAGCCGCGCTCGCGTGGAGCCGATCAGGTGATGCACGTGATCGGCGGCTCCGAGAATCCGGCGACCGGGTTGGTGTCGCGCTCGGCGGCCATCGTCACGAAGGCGCGCATCGTGAGCGTGTGGCTCGGCTGCCAGAGCGAAGCCGACGCGCTGATCGACTCGGTGCTCGAAGGCGTGCGAGTGAAGGTGTGAGCACCGTCGAGGCGTGGGCGCGCGAGTTCGTGTTGAGCACTTCGCTCGAGACGAAGTTGCGCCCTGCTCTTCCGCCGTCGGAGTTCTCGGGTGTCGGAGAGCGACTTGCTGCTCCCGGTCGTCCGCCTGAGTTGGTCGCGCGAGAGAAGCGGAGAAAGACGCCTCGCGAGCTGCGCGATCCGGCGCGCCGCGCTGAGGTGATCCACACTTTCCTGCATCACGAACTGCAGGCCGCCGAGTTGATGGCGTGGGCGATTTTGGCGTTCCCGGAGACTCCGTTGGGCTTCCGACGCGGTCTGTTGGGCATCTGCCGCGATGAATTGCGACATCTCGGGCTGTACGCAGATCACCTCGTGACGCTCGGACATCCGTTCGGCTCGTTTCCGATCAACGACTGGTTCTGGAAGCGCGTGCCCGGCCCCGACGTCACGCCGGCGCAGTTCGTCGCGCGACTCGGGATCGCGTTCGAGGGCGGCAACCTCGATCACGGCGTGCGCTTCACCGAGAAGTTCGCGGAAGCGGGCGACGCACGCGCCGCGGAGATCCAGGCGCTGATCACGCGCGAAGAAGAAGCGCACGCCGCCTTCGCGCTGCACTGGTTCCGGGAGTTCACCGGCGGGCTCGACTTCGAGACGTGGCGGAAGTGTTTGCCTGAGCCGCTGTCTCCGATGATGGCGCGCGGCGAGGTCGTCAACATCGAGGCCAGGACGCGCGCTGGGTACCCGCCCGACTTCCTCGCCCGTCTGTCTGCTCCGTGGAGTGATGAATGATCTGCTTTCGCATGAAGCTCAACGGAACGGTTCTCGCGACGGCCGGGATCCCGGGCTCAACGCTCTGTCTGGCTCGCTCGTTCACGTCGTGCGCGCGGACGGGAGCGGAGATCTGTGCGTCTCGCTCTCTGGCCTCGACTCGAACGCCCGAACGCATGTTGGTTGGGTCGAACGCAATCTCCTGGTCGGTGACTCCGTCGAATTCGCTGTCATCGAGAGCGATTCACCCGATGAACCGGCGACGAAGGGCGGCGGTCCGGACTCGTTGAACGACCCGCCTGACGACGAACTCGAGGTCGTGAGGTACGCGCTGAAGGAAAGCCGGCGACAGCGAGCCCTCA
>JAEUJS010000601.1 GCA_016792935.1 Archangium sp.
GCGCGCTGACGCCCGAGCAGGCGTACCCGTTTCTCTTGAAGGCGTGGGGCGCGTACATCGCGTCGCTCGACTCGCGGCGCTCTCCGTTCGACCTGTGGGCCTCGGGAGAAGACGTCAACGCGCTCTCCGAGCCCCAGAAGCGCGGCTTCAAGCTCTTCATCGGCAAGGCCGGCTGCGTCGAGTGCCACACCGGCCCGACGTTCAGCGACGGCAACTTCCACAACGTCGGCATCGGTCAGGTGGGCGACGGCTTGCCGCAGTTCGACTACGGGTTGTGGGACGGGCTCGGGGCGCTGGCCGGAATCGCTGCACGTGATGCGGGCTTCCTCGCGATGCCTCCGCGCGCGCGCGTCGAAGAAGACCGCGGTCGCTTCCGCACCAAGAGCCTGCGCCAGGTCGCCGAGACCGGCCCCTACTTCCACGGCGGGCAGCTGAAGACGTTGAAGGACGTGGTGTGGTTCTACAACCAGGGCGGTGACCACGCCGGCTTCGGCGAGGTGAGCACGTTCATGGTGCCGCTGGGGTTGAGCGACGAAGAGCAGGCCGACCTCGTGTCGTTCCTCGAGTCGCTGACGGGCGCTCCGATTCCGACGGCGCAGGGCTGCGACACCTCGGTCCTCGCGCTGCGCGAAGTGTCGTGGTGGGGCGCACCCCAGTTCACCAGCGCTCCGGTCTCGGAGCCAGACGGTGGCTTCGCCGTTCGCAACGACGCGGGCGAGGCGTTGCTGCAGCCCGACGCGAGCGTGCTGTTCCGCTCGAAGGACGGCTACGTGACCTTTGGCACGACGGCCGATGGTGGCCCTCGCACCAGCTGGGTCGAGCCGTTCCCTCGGGAATTCCCCTGTCCGCCGCCGGGGGCTCCATGACGCTCGTGTTGGCGTTGTTGCTCGCGCAGGCGTCTGCCGAAGTTCCAGCGACTGAAGCGACTCCGACGCCGGAACAGGAGATCGCCGACCTCAAGGAACGGCTCCTCGAGCTGGAACGCAAGGTCGAAGACGCCCAGGGTCGCGCCAAGGCGGTGCAGGACCGCATGGACGCGCACGCGCGCTTCAAGGTGGACCCCGGCGGCTACCTCGACCTCGGCTTCTTCTGGGTGCAGGGCAACGGCTCGGGCGTGCGTCGCGACCTCGAGCACTTCGGCTCGGGCAATCGCTACGGCGACATCCTCGGCTCGTGGGTGCTCATCGGAGATCCGCTCTCCACCACCATCAACGCGCGCGGCGACGCGGCCGACCTGAGCGACTCGCGCGCGGTGCGCTTCGACGCCCTTCACTCGCAGGGGCGGCCGTCGTTCATCATCAACACCGCGAACTTGAGCTTCCGCGCGTCGCTCGACAACACGTGGTTCGTCTCGATTCTGGTGGACCTGCTTCCGCGCGAGCGCATCTTCAACGGCGGCGGCTCGGTCGGAGACTTCATCGACGTGAAGATGGCGAGCCTGCGCTGGGAAGGCCGCTTCGACTGGGGCTTCCTCACCATCAACGCCGGCAAGTTCGATTCGCTGCTCGGCATCGAGTACCGCACGCAGGAAGCGCCGCAGCGGCTGACCGTCACGCCGTCGCTGTTGTGCCGTTACACGTGTGGCCGGCCCCTCGGCTTGAAGGCGCGCGCTGAGTTCTTCGGCAAACACCTCGAGATCGCGGCGGCGCTCACCAACGGCAGCTCGGAGCTCGAGACGTTCCCGTTCTCGAATGAGACCGACTTCAACTTCTTCAAGACGGTGTCCGGGCGCGTCGCGGTGCGCTTGCCGGTGCTCGACGGCCTGGAGCTCATCGCGTCAGGAGCGGTGGGCGCGCAAGACCGTCAGCGCGACGACGGCGTGATGCAGTGGCACCTCGGCGCGGCGGCGCGACTCGACTGGGGCCGGCTGCAGGTGATGGCGGAATACGTCATCGGCCGAGCCAACGGAAAAGACGCGGGCGCGGTGCCGTGCGGAACGGCGCCGTGCATCAAGTACAAGGGCGCGTACGGGCTCGTTGGTGTGCGGCTCGCGTCGTATTTCCTGCCGTACGCGCGGGTCGATTGGCGCCAGGCTGATCTCCGCTCGGGCTTCGACTACGCGTACATGAGTGACGTGCTGCGAGCGACCATCGGGCTGCGGTACGAGCCGAGCTCTCGCGTCGCGGTGAAGGCGGAATACACGTTCAACGCCGAGTTCACGCGCCTTCAGATTCCGAACGACATTTTGACCACCAGCTTCGTTGTCTCGTATTGAGCACTCGAGTCGTCAGCAGGAAATCCCATGATGAATCCCACAGTGCTGTTCGCAGCGCTCAGCCTCACCTCGCCGCTCACGCCCGAGCAGCCGACTCCGATCAAGTCGAGTGCCGAACGCACGTGCGCGGTGTCTGGCGTGCTGACGGTGACCGACAAGTCGGGGCGACCCGCGCGACCGGATTACGCCGAGGTGTACGTAGACTCTGCGCTCTCGCTCAAGCAGCGCAAGCAGCTGCGGCGCATGGAGCAAAAGGGGCTCGCGTTCGTTCCCCGCGTTCTCGTCGTCGAGAAAGGTGACGTCGTCGTCTTCGTGAACACCGAGAGCAGCACCGTCACGCACGAGATTCACGCGGACAAGCAGACCAACACCTTCGTGTCGGGCGAAAATTCGAATCCAGAGACCTTTCAGAAGACGTTTGAGCATGTCGGTGAGACCCATCTCGGGTGCAACAAGCACGCCTTCATGAGCGGCACGATCCTCACGGTTCCGAACTCGCTGCACGTCCAGGTGGAAGCCAACGGAAAGTGGACGATTGCGAACGTGCCGGCACGTCCGCTCAAGCTGGTGGTCTGGCAGCAGACAGCGACACAACCCTCGAAGAAGGAAGTCAATGTGTCAGCGTGTGACACGGCGGTGAAGGTGACGCTCGAGGCGCCCATCGCGCACGTGACCAAAGAGAACGACAAGCCCGACGACGCGTGGGAGAGCTACGTCGCGGCCGACTGAGCAGGCGGCTGCGTCTGCGCTCTCGCGCGGGCCCACAACAACAGCCACACCAGCGACAGACCGAACAACGCGAACACGCTTTGCGAGTCGATGTGCGGCGGCTGTTCTTTGAGCGCGCGCTCGATGTCTCCGCCGTGTTGCCAGAGCTGCTGAATCGTCAGCGCGAGAAACGGCCACCCGACGCGCGGCAGCTTGAAGACGAAGGCCAGCGCGAAGAACAAGTTCACCGCGAAGAAGGTGACGTGCATCCACGGTGGCTGCGGCTCGCTGATGTTCGGAAAGAAGAACGCCAACCCGTGAAAGATGGACGCGCCTCCGAAGAAGAAGATGCCCACCAGGGTCATCAAGCGATTGAGCAGAACGAAGTTCTTCGACTCGGCGGCGGCGGCCATCGCGAGGCAAGTTAGTACAGCCCTCCGACACGACCGGCTCCTCCAAGCGTCAGTGAAGCGCGCAAAGTGTTCATACTCGCGCGCCGCGCACGACGTGCTTTTCCAGAGCGCCGTCTGACGAAACCGAGTGAAGTGGAGCCTCTGAACGCGGGCACAGAACTTGGATTTCGCGCCGCGTTCCCCACGGAGGCTCACCACAATGAATCGTCTCTCGGCGCTCGTCGCAGTGCTGGTCGTCGGTGTGTTGCCTGGCTGCATCTGTGGGAATCCCCCGGTTGGAGATGACGGCGGCGTCGGCGGCGGTGTCGGTGGCGGTACGACCGGCGGAGGCACCGGCGGCTCCAGCGGCGGCGGTTCGGCGAACGGCGGCGGCTCGGCGAACGGCGGCGGTTCAGCGAATGGCGGCGGGTCCGCGAGCGGTGGCGGCGACCCGATGGGCGGAGGCGACCCGATGGGCGGCGGCTCGACGACGGGCGGCGGCTCGGCGACGGGCGGCGGTGACCCGATGGGCGGCGGAGATCCCATGGGCGGCGGATCGACCACGGGCGGCGGCACTGCGACCGGCGGCGGCTCGACGATGACGGGCGGCGGCTCGGCGACGGGCGGCGGCGCGACGATGACCGGCGGCGGAATCGGAATCGGCGGTGGCTCCGCGATGCTCGGAGGCGGCACCGCGACTGGCGGCGGCTCGGCGACCGGCGGTGGCTCGACGATGACTGGTGGCGGCATCGGCGTCGGCGGCGGCTCCGCGATGCTCGGAGGCGGCACCGCGACTGGTGGCGGCGGCACGATGACCGGCGGCGGCTCGGCGACGGGCGGCGGCGCGACGATGCTCGGAGGCGGCACCGGCATGGGCGGCGGCGGCTCGATGGGCGGCGGCGGCGGCACGATGCTCGACACGTGGGTCTGCATCTCGTGCCCGGGCGCGGCTGACTCCAACCCCGGCACGCAGAACCAGCCGCTGCGCACCATCGCGCAGGGCCTCACCAACGCGGCGGCGATCGGCAGCAACATCGTGCGCCTCGCGACGACGTTTGGGGGCACACCGATGACGCACACCGAAGCGGTGACCATGCCCAACGGCATCACCCTGTCGGGCCGTTACGCGGTGACCGGCTCGGCCGGCGCGCTGACGTGGATGCGCACCGCCGCACGCGCGAACGTCGGCAACACCACCGCGACCGGCTTCACCTTCGCCGCAGCCGCAGGCCGCACCACCATCGTCGAAGGCGTCAGCATTCAGGCCGCGGCTGGCGGCATGGCGATGCGCGTGGTCGGCGTCACCATCGCGGGCTCCTCTCCGTTGATGCGCGACTTCGCGGTGACCGCGCCGCCCATCAGCACCACCATGCCCACGCAGGCGGTCGGCATCAGCGTCACCAGCGGCGGCATCACCGCGGCCAACCCGCGCCTCGAAGGCACCGCGATGGTTCCGTCGGTCGTCACGGCGGCGACCGCGAGCTCGCAGTCCATCGGTCTGTCGGCAGACAGCGCGCTCCTCGACTCGCAATACGTGAACTACTCGGGCGGCAACGCGACGAGCAGCTCGACGGGCGTGTTGCTGGTCAACAGCACCAGCTCGACGATTCGTGACGGCTCGGCGAGCGGCGGCATCGCGCAGCTGTGCTTCGGCGTCTCGGCGCGCGGCTCGAGCAGCGGCATCCTCCTCGAGCGCGTCACGGCCACCGGCTGCCCGCGCGTGATGGGGAGCGCCGGCATGACTCCGCAGGCGGGCATCGGCGTGTTGTTCGACGGCTGCCTCGCGACGCCGATGCTGGCGCCTCCGACGGTGAGCCAGGGCTCGGCGAGCGGCGGCGTGGTCGGCGGCATGGGCAGCTTCGCGGTGGGCGCGGCGGCGGCCGACGGCTGCAACACGTCCTTCGATCGCGGCAACTTCACCGGAGCCAGCGGCGTGCCGACGACGGGCCCGGGCCCCGACCAGGCGGTCGGCATCTACTGCACGTACCAGGGCTTCGCGTCGATGAGCACGGGCGCCGAGTCACGCTGCAACATCAGCGGAGCGACCATCATGGGCGGCTTCGCCTCGGGCGCGAACAGCGTGGGCGTGTACTGCGACGGCAACTGCCAGTCGGCGAGCTGCCGCGGCTCGTGCGAGTCGGTGAGCGCGAACCAGATTACGGCGGCGACCGGCTTGAACCTGACGCACGTGCTCATCACGCAGAGCTCTCCGGCGGTGACGCGCAACCGCATCGGCTTCGGAGGCAACGGCACGTTCTGCGGCGCCGGCACCAACGTGGTCGGCGTGCAGTTGGTCGGCAGCTCGGCCACGGTGACCAACAACTTCATCCTCGGCGGTCCGTGCACGCAGGCGACCGGCCTCATCAACAGCATCATGCCGCTGCTCGACTTGTCGGTGCCCTCGCCGCTGGTGAACCACAACACCATCGTGCCGACCGCGGGCACGCCGGCGATGAACACGCGCAGCGTCGGCGTGGTGGTGCAGGCGCCTCCGGGTGGAGCGACGAACTACGTCTCGGGCGCGTTCCGTTCGAACATCATCAACGCGGGCCCGGTGACGAGCGGCACGTTGTTCGGCTTCGAAGAGCAGAGCGTCGGTGGTGACCCCAGCGAGCTGCGGAACAACCTCTTCTTCGTGAACACGCCGAGCTTGAACCCGCCGCTGTACCGCAACGAGGGCGCGACGACGCTCACCACCATCGGGAGCGTGAACGCGCTGATGGATGTGGATGGCGGCACGAACCTCGAGAGCAACCCGCAGTTCGTGAACCCGTCGATTGGTGACTTCCACATCACGGCGACGTCTCCGGCGCGGAATGCGGGGAGCAACGTTGGCGTGCCGATGGTGGACGTCGATGGCGACATGCGGCCGCTCACGCAGCCCGACGTCGGCGCCGACGAAGTCCCGTGACGGAAGTGCGAAGGAAGATGAGGGAGCGCATCCTTCATCTTCTGTACGCCCAGACGACGCGCCTCCCCGAGTCGACGAGCACGACCAGCCCGGGCAACTCGACGACGGGCTGCGCGAACTCGATGCTCTCGCCCGGCGACACGCTGAACGGACACTGCGCGACGGGCGCACCATCTGGAGCGAAGTCGTAGAGCGCGAGCGGGCGTTGATATCCGCTCTGCGCGAACGAAATCTCTCCGCGCGCGTTGAGCTTCGGCTGCGTCGCGTTGGGGCCCCACGCGATGAAATCGAGCACCGGCACCTTGGCCCAGTTCATCCACTCGGGCGCGAAGACGATGCGCGGGCTGTTCACGCCGACCATCACCACGCCGAGCGAGGTGTCGAGCGTCTCCGGGTAGACGGTGTTGGAGAAGCGCGGCACGCCGTGCCTTCCGCCCTGCGCGTCGAACCAGCCCATGTTCGAGTGGAAGACGCGGTCGCCGATGACGCTCACGACGGCGACGGGGCCCACGTTGGTGGACCAGCGGACGGTGCCCTGCTCGGTGAAGCCGGAGGTGAGGCCGACGCCCTGGTGGTACTCGCCGCCGAAGACGGGTTGTCCGCTCGAGTCGATGACCACGCTCGGAGCGGCGAGCGACGCCACACCGCGGTTCGTGCCCGTCGTGAAGTGGTCCCACTGGAGCGCGCCGGTCTGCAGGTCGAGGCGTGCGAACGCCGGTTGGTAGAGCTGGGTCTGCGACTCCGCGAAGAGGCCTGCGACGTAGAGCGAGTCGGGCACGCGCGCGGCGAGGCCGGTGATGGCGCGGCGGTCCATCGCCCGGAGCGGCAACGTCGCGGTCCACGCGAGTGAGCCGTCGGAATGGTGTCGCGCTTCGAGGGCTCCGTCTTCGCCGAACACAATCAACTCGCCTGCGAGAATCGCGCGCGTCGGGCGTTGGTACATGCGCGCGAGGCCGGTGAAGGACGTCGGCACTTCGTAGCGAAGTTGTCCGGTCGCGCTGTCGGCAGAAACGAGTGAGCACCCGGTGCTGGTGTTCGTGCACTCGAACCAGAAGAGATTTCCTGCGGAGTCGACGAGGCCGGGAAAATCGATGCGCGCGTTGCTGATTCGGCGCGACCACGCGAGCTGGAGTTGGCGTGCGGGCGGCTGACTGCACGCGCCGTTCACGCAGACGCCGCCGGCCTGGCAGTACGAGGACAGACCGCAGCTCGCGCCGTTGGGGACGGGGCGCTCGACGCACGCGCCGGAGAGACAGATGTGCGCGGTGGAGCAGTCGCGCTCGCCGCAGCTGGTTCCGTCTTCGACGTCGGTGGACAGACAGCCCTGCGATGCATCGCAGCGCATCGCGAGGCACGGGTTGTCGGACTCGCACGCTCGCGCGGAGTGCGTGCAGCCGCGCGCCGAGTCACACGCATCGACGGTGCACGCGTCGCCGTCGTCGCAGGTCGCGGCAGATCCAACGCAGGTTCCGGAGATGCACTGGCCGTTCGTCACGCAAGCAGTGGAGCAGGTCACTCCTTCGGTGCGCGGAGTGACTTCGCAGCGCGCGGCTTCGTCGTTCCACGCGGCTTCGGCGCACGGGTCGTTGGTGGTGCACGTCTCGCGGAAGACGCCCTCGCCGCGGAGGCGGATGGTGAGCTCGCCGAGCTGAAGTGCTGCGGAGAATTCTCCGCTCGTGCTCGGAGAGAAGATGACGTCGAGCTGCGTTGGTGCGGTGACTTCGGCGTTCGTCGTC
>JAEUJS010000737.1 GCA_016792935.1 Archangium sp.
TCGCTCCTTTGTCAGGAGGTCTGCGCGATGCGTGGCGCGCGAGCGGCGACTCCGAACGGTTGCGTCGCTTGCGCAAGGCCGCGCTCGCCACCCGCGAGTCGTTGCTGGCTGACGGGCCAGTGCTCTCGTGCAGCACGCACAAGCTCGTCACCTTCCCCTACCCGACCCGCTACGCGTTCGCCGGCGGAGGCATGAGCCCCGCGCCGTTCGTGATGATGACCAACCGCATGCAGATCGTGCAGTTCGAGCACGGCGGCAAGCGCAAGACGCTGTTGTTCAACCCCAGCGACGTCGAGGGCAACCGCGCGGCGACGTTCTACGCGGACCTCACCGCGAAGTTCGGCGGCTTCCTCAGCAAGAAGGTGATCCCCACCTACTTCGGCACGGTCGAAGAGCACCTGAGCCGCGTGGGCTTGAAGACCACCGACGTCGACTACATCGCGTACGACCATTTGCACGTGCAGGAGCTGCGTCGTTGGCTCGGAAGTTCAGACACATCGGTGTTTCCGAACGCGAAGCTCCTGGTGATGCGCGCCGAGTGGGAACAGGTGAAGGACCTGCACCCGATGAACTCGGTCTGGTACGTGCCGCACGGCTGCGAGATCCCCGAGTCGCGCGTCGAGCTGATCGAAGGTGACGTGCAGCTGGGCAAAGGCGTGGCCCTGCTCGACACCCGCGGTCACACGCGCGGAAACATGTCGTTGGTGGTCGTGACGCCTGATGGCCCGTTCGTCACCAGCGAAAACGGAGTCGCCACCGAGAGCTACGCGCCGCTGCAATCGCGCATCCCCGGGGTGCGCGCGTATGCCGAGCAGATGGGCTTCGAGGTCGTGCTCAACGGCAACACGCGTGAGGACTCGCTCGATCAATACAGCTCGATGATCGTCGAGAAGCTGGTCGCCGGGCCGTGCAAGTTGGACCCCGCCTACCCGGCGTTCGCTCCGTCGAGTGAGCTGACGTCGTCGATCTTCGCGCCGGGGCTCGCTCCGACCTTCTCTTTCACTCCACCTGATGTAGGGACGCACGTCAGCGCATGAGAATCGACGTCACCGCCGACATTGCCTTCCCGCGTGAGCGGGTCTTCGCCACCTACCGTGATCATCTGGTCGATCTGGTGCCGTACCTGACCAACGTGCGCGCCATCACCATCACCTCGCGCGTCGACGAGGGAGAGATCGTCAAGTTCGTCAATCGCTGGAAGGGCGGCGGTGAGATCCCCGGAGCGGTGCGCAAGGTGCTGAGCGAAGAGCTCCTCGAGTGGGACGATCTCGCGACGTGGAACGCGAAGGACTTCACCACGCTCTGGCAGACCATCGTGCCGGCGTTCAAGGACGCGGTCGATGCGCGCGGGACCAACACGTTCACGGAGTCGCGGCCGGGCTTCACGACGCTCAAGATCGCAGGCGAGCTGAAAGTGGATGCCAGCAAGGTGAAGGGCGTGCCGCGCTTGCTCGCGGGCCCCGTCGGCTCGGCGGTCGAGTCGTTTCTCGTCGGCGCCATCAAGCCCAACCTCGTGGCGGTGGCGAAGGGCGTCGAGAAGTTCCTGACGGCCAAGGGCGGCTGAAACGCCCGGGTGACGCTTCGCTCAGGCGCGTTGGATCGCATTCCGACGCACTGGCTACGAAGCGCACATGTTGGCTCAGGTGCTCCTCGCGCTCCTCTCGATCCCGCTCGGGCTGCTCTACGCCAACCTCGTGGAGTGGCTGCTCCACAAGTACCTGCTCCACGGTGTGGGAGCGGATCGCAACAGCATCTGGTCGTTCCACTGGCACGATCACCACCGCGCCTCGCGCCGCGAAGGCATGTTCGATCCGCAGTACGTGCGTCCGCTCTTCACGCTCGGCTCTCCGCAGCTCAAGGAGCTGTTGTCGGTGAGCGCGATCACGCTGGCGCACGTGCCGCTGATCTTCTTCTTCCCTGTCTTCGGCCTCACCGTGGTGTTGAGCGGCGTGCGCTACTACTTCGTGCATCGCAAGGCGCACCTCGATCCCGAGTGGGCGCGAGTGCACCTGCGGTGGCATCTCGATCACCACCTCGGTCGCGATCAGAACGCCAACTGGTGTGCGACGGCACCGTGGTTCGACGTGCTCATGGGCACCCGCAAGATCTACGAGTGGGATGACCAGGGCCGCATCACTGGCGAAGAGCGCGTGACGCTGCGCACTGTCTTCGCGCAGCTCCGGTCCCCCGAAAATCGCCCGAGGGGCCGCGCACCGTCCCACTAAGGTCTCACGCGGAGGGTCTCCCGTGATCCGCAACCTCGTGGTGGTGGTCTCGTTCGCCGTCGCCGTGAGTGGCTGCAAAGATCTGGTGGTCCCGCCGCCTCCGGGTCCCGGCACCGTGAGCGGTCGCGTCGTCGTGTCGATCCCCGGCGTGGCTGCGCGGCAACCCGTCGCCAACGCCAGCGTGCAGCTCGTGTCGGGCAGCGTCGCGACGACCACCGACGCCGACGGCCGCTTCGCGCTCAAGGGCTTCACGTTCGACACCGGCACGCTGCGCTTCCGCGGAGAAGTTCCCGGACTCGGGCTGCGGCAGAAGACGATCACGCTGGAATCGATCGGCGCGGGTCCCGGCCACGACGTGCAGCTCGGCGACGTGGTGATCGTCGAGAGCGCGATCGTTCGCGGTCGTGCATTGCGCGGAGATCTCGTCGACTCGCCGACCGGCCATCTCAACTCCGTCGTCTTCGTGCCGGAGGGGCCGTTCACCACGTACACCGCTGACGATGGCTCGTTCGTGCTCGACGAATTGCCCGAGGGCCCGCTGCAAATCACCGTCTTCCGCACGGGCTACAAGCCGGCCGGGCTCAACATCGCGCCGCGCTCGGGCGAGGTGCTCAACCTGCGCGATCTCGTGCTCGAGGAGCTGAGTGGTCCGGAATTGCCGGGCTCACTGCGCGGCTCACTCGTCTTCGTGCCTTCTCAGCCCGACATGGGCGACGTCGCGGTGCGCGCGCTGCTCGTCGGCGGTGGAGAGGCGAACGCGACGATCGACGCGACGACCTCGGAGTTCAAGTTCAGCGCGCTCGCTCCTGGCCTCTACGACCTCGTGGCGACGCGCTCTGGTTTCGCGACGGCCGCGATGCGCAACGTGCTCGTGAGCTCGGGCGGCAGCGTGGTCGTCGGGTCGATCGTGCTCGAGCAGGGTACGGCGGCTCCCTTCGACGCGGGAACCCGACCGCAGCCGATCGATGGCGGATCCGAAGTCGATGCAGGCATTGACGCAGGAGAGGATGACGCGGGAACCGACGACGGCGGAAGCGGTGACGCAGGGAGCGGCGATGCCGGGAATGACGCCGGAACTGCAGATGCAGGCTTCGACGGAGGCGTCGATGCGGGCACGACGATCGACGCTGGCCCGGCGCTCTGTGTCGGCCCCGGAGACTGCGCGAGCAATGAATGGTGCGACGTCGGCGTGTGCCGCCCGCAGTGCTCGTCGTCAGCGATGTGCACCAACGCGCGCGTCTGCGACACCATGACCGGAACGTGCGTGACGCCCTGCTCCGGCTCGGCGACGTGCGCGTCGGATGAGACGTGTGATCCGATCTCGAACAGCTGCCGTCGGCTGTGCGATCTCTCGATCCCCTGCCCCAGCGGCCAACGGTGCAACGCGCAGTCGTATTGCGAGCCCGAGTGCTTCGTGCATGCCGACTGCAACAGTCCCTACCGCCAGTGCCAGGCCGGAGCGTGCATCGGCAACGGCACCTGCTTCCGCGATCGCGACTGCACGTCGGCGCTCGACTTCTGCATCGGCGGCCTGTGCGCGACGCAGGCGCGGGTCTTCGTCGACGGAGGCACGGGAAGCGATGCTGGCGCGAGCGGCTATGCGTGCAGCACACCGTGCAGCTGCCGCGAAGGCGAGGTCTGCGAGAGCAGCGGCGTGTGCGTCAGCGATCCGCTCCCGACCGTCTACCTCGTCGCAGACGGAGGTGGCTCCGGCGAGCTCCCCGACGCTGGAACGGGAAATCTGGTGCTCGCCCTCGCGAACGCGCAGACCGGAGACACGCTCGCGCTCGCGGCCGACACTGCCTTCGCGGTTCCGACGGGCACTTCGATTCCTCGCGATCGCGTGACGCTCGCGGGTGGCTACGTGTCGTGCGGATCTGCGCGCTGGGTGCGCGACATCACGCGCTTCTCGACCGTGCACTCTCCGCTGCCGCCCGTGCTCACCTTCGCCGGTACCACCAGCTCACCGCGCACCGACCTGCGCCTCGAGAACCTCGAGCTCCGCGCAGACGACAACTCGCAGCCGTCATGCAACCGCTACAACTTCGAAGGCGACCAGACGCTGCGGCTCAAGATGCATCGCGTTCGCTCGCACGTCGACGGCACCAACCTGTGCAGCGGCGCGTACGGAATGGGCTTGTGCAACAACTGCAGAGATCTCGATCTCGACGATCTCGAGCAACTCCCGCAGACCCCGGCCTTCATCCAGTACTCGATCTACGGCCTGCAGCTCTACAACGTGTCGGGGCGGCTGAAGAAGTTCACGATGCCTTCGAACAATCAGGGCGCCTCGATCGGTCTCTCGGTCTTCGGGCTCGTTGGCCCGATGGTGCTCGATGAGATTCGCATCAACCCCACCAACGTCGGCTACGCGACGATCAGTCTGCAGGGCGGCACCTGCGGCCTCCACCGCATGACGGTGCAGAACTCGACGCTCGCGTTTGCCGTCGCCGCGGCGACTCCGGGCAACACCTACGGCTACGCGCTCTCGATGCAGAACTGCAACGACCTCGTGATCCGCAACAACCTGCTCGATGGCTCGCTGCAGAGCGGCATGAACGCCGCCAACGGGCGCGGCCTCTTCCTTCGCGACACCGGCGGCATGGTGGAAGGCAACACGCTCCTGCTCCCCACGTTGACCAGCACTGCCGCGGGTTGGTTCGAGGCGATTCACATCGACGGTAGGGCTTCGCTGACCGTGCGCAACAACACCGTCAGCGGGGGGGCCTTCTCACTGCTCCACGTCAACGCCGTGCGCCTGATGAGCATCAACGACCTCACCCAGGGGCCGATGGTGGTGGAAGGAAATCGGCTGAGCTCGGGGCTGGTGTACGGGCCCGGGAACGCCTTCACCGAGCCCGCGGGCATCTACGTCGACAACGTCCCGGGAACAGCCGGGCTCATCCTGCGCGACAACACCGTCATCGGCCCGCCCGGTGCGCAGGCGCTCGGCACCGGCTCGAATCTCGTCTGCAACTCGTCGTACGGCGTGCACGTGAACAACGCGACGCTGCTGCTCGAGCGCAACCGCATCACCGCGCTCGATGGCATGCGCACCAACGCAGTTCGAATTCGCGGGTCCTCTTCGGTCGAGCTGATCGGCAACGCGCTCTACGCCGGGGTCTCGCGCGCACCGAGCGGCGGCAGTTGCGGCGGCTACGCCACACCCTTGAACTCATCGACCGGTTTGCACATCGACACCGCGGGCACGCAGGTCTTTGCGCTCGGCAACACCATCGAAGGGGTCGGCGAAGCGGGTCAGGCGACGCCGTCGATCGGCATTCTGTGCAGCGGCGCCGTCGTGGGGAGCTTCAAGAGCAACCTCGTCAACGGGGGCCGGGCACCGACGCACTGGATGGTCGGCAAAGACGGCCCGACCAATGGCGTGTGCGACGACCCGTCGTTCTGGAACAACAACTACTTCTTCTACGAGAACCCGGGCGCGCGTTCCGCGATCGAGATGGTCGGCGTGCTGGTGTTGCCCGACGCAGGCCTGAACCAGCCCGACACCAACGGCAACGTCGCCGGTGAGCGCGTCAGCTGCCTCGACCCGATGATGGTGGGAGTCGATGGAGGCGTGGCGCGCTACCGCCTGTTGCAGGGCGGGCCGTGCATCGATCGCGGCGACGTCGGCATTCGACGCGACAACTCCGTGCCCACCATCGACATCGACGGTCTGGTGCGCGTGCAAGGCGTGCGCGCCGACATCGGGTGCAGCGAGCGGCAGTGAGCTACCAGCTGACCTTCACCGGTCGGCCTTCGTCGTAGCCCGCCTGGCTCTGGGTGCCGACCACCGCGCGCTCATGAAACTCGGCGAGGCTCGAGGCGCCGGCGTAGGTGCACGAGCTGCGCACGCCCGCGACGATCTGATCGACGATGTCCTCGACGCCGGGTCGTGCGGGATCGAGGTACATGCGAGAGGTCGAGATGCCTTCCTCGAAGAGCTCCTTGCGCGCGCGTTCGAAGAGCGAGTCGGCACGCGTGCGGTTCTTCACCGCGCGCGCCGAGGCCATGCCGAAGTTCTCTTTGTAGAGCCTTCCATCTGCATCGCGGAGCACGTCGCCCGCGCTCTCGTACGTGCCGGCGAACCACGAGCCGATCATCACGGTCGACGCGCCAGCAGCGAGCGCGAGCGCGACGTCGCGTGGATACCGAACGCCTCCATCGGCGCAGATGTGTTTGCCCAGCTTCGCGGCTTCTTCGGCGCAATCGAGCACCGCCGAGAATTGCGGACGACCGACGCCGGTCATCATGCGCGTGGTGCACATCGCTCCGGGGCCGACGCCGACCTTGATGACGTCGGCTCCGGCCTTCACGAGATCGCGTACGCCTTCACGCGTCACGACGTTGCCGGCCATCACGGGGATCTTCGGGTTCAGCGCACGCACGGTCTCGACAGCCTCGAGCATGCGATCTTGATGGCCGTGGGCGACGTCGATCACGAGGAGATCGGCTCCCGCGGCGAGGACCGCTTCCGCCCTGCCCTTCACGTCGCCAGTGATGCCGATCGCCGCGGCGACGCGCAGCTTTCCCTTCGCGTCGAGCGCGGGGTCGTAGATCGTCGAACGCAGGGCGCCGCGCCGGGTGATGACGCCGATCAGCTTCTGCTTTTCGAGCACCGGAGCGCAGTTCACGCGGCGCGCAGCGAGGCGCTCGAACATCGTCTCGATCGGCGCGCCGCTCTCGAAGGTGAGCAGCTCGGTGGACATCACGCGCTGCAGCTGCGTGTAGCGGTCGACGCCGGCGCCATCGTGCTCGGTGAAGATGCCGACCGGCCGCTGCTGCTCATCGACGACGACGACCATTCCGTGCGCGCGCTTGTGAATGAGGTTGAGCGCTTCCTGCACGGTCTGCGTGGCGTGGAGCTCGATCGGCGTCTCGTAGATCGGGTGCCGCGACTTCACGTAGCGGACGTTGGTTTCGATGATGTCGATCGGAATGTCCTGCGGGAGCACCGCGATGCCTCCGCGGCGCGCCACGGTCTCGGCCATGCGGCGGCCGGCGACGGCGGTCATGTTCGCGACCACCAGCGGCAGCTTCAGCCCCAGCCCATCGCGCGGGGTGAGATCGACATCCATGCGACTCGAGATCGCGGAGCGGCTCGGCGCGAGGAAGACGTCGCTGTAGGTGAGATCGGTCTCGGGCCGTCGGTCGTCGAGGAAGCGCATGGCCGGTTCTTACGCGGTCGCGGGTGCGCTGAGCATCCCTTCGAGGAAGTGACAGTACTCGTCGACCCAGGTGTCTTGCGTCGCGCTCCGAGAGAGGAGCCACGGATTCATCAAGGTGTGCCGCAGCAGAAAGAGCCCGCGGTCGTCAGCCTGCTCCAGCTCGAAGCCGAGCTCGCGTGAGAGTCGCGCGCGTTCGTTCCCGCCGAGGTGCGCGAGCTCGACCACGGTGCTCGAGCCGAAGAAGGTGCGCAGTTGCACGGGCTGCTCCGGCCGCACGCGCATCGCATCGGCGATCGAGCGCGTGAAGGCGTTGGCCGCGGCGAGTGAGGTGTTCCCTGCGCGATTGAAGCAGACGCACACCAGGCTGCAGTCGGGCTCGAAGGGAATGCTCAGGCGCACCTTCGGAGCGACGCGCTCGGCCAGCTCGCGCAGCCGGTCGTAGAGCCGTTCGCACGCCGAGATCGATCTCGCGATCAGCCTCCCGAAGTTCTGGGCGTCGAGCGGGAGCACCCGGTGATTGACGTAGCAGGCGGCGGCCGCGGCTCCGGGCTTGCTGCCCTCGAGGGCGAAGCGCCCGGGATGATCGAACTCGGCGTGTCCCTCACCGAACACGTACGAAGCCCGCTGATCGACGAAGCGCAGCACGCGCTTGTCACGCACCAACGAGGCGCCCGCGCCGAAAGGTACGAAGCCCAGCTTGTGCGGATCGATGGTGATCGAGTCGGCCTGCGCCAGTCCACGCGTCGCGCGATGCACGCGCTCACTGGGGAAGTAGCGAAACTCCGAGGCCACGGCCTCGCGCGGCCGCAGCGCACCGCTCGGCTCGCGAAAGAGCGTCGGCACGTAGCCGCCCCAGGCCGCGTCGACGTGGAACCAGAAGTGGTTGCCTTTCGCGCGCAGCGCCGCGATCTCGTCGAGCGGGTCCAACGTGCCGAACTCGGTCGTGCCGTAGACGCCGATCACCGCGAGCACCGGCTGTCGGGCTCGTCGTCTCCGGTCGAGCACTTCCTCGAGCGCTCCGGCATCCATCCGCGCGGAGACGCTCGGCACTTCGATCAGCTGCGCGCTCCCCAGCCCGAGGAGCTTCATCGCCTTCGCCCACGAATAGTGCGCGGTGCCCGGAGCCAGCACCGCCAGCTCGTTCACGACTGGGAAGGCAGCGGCAAAGCGCGCGAGGCCCACCGACTCGACGCGACGCTCGGCGATCGCGGGCAGCAACTCCCCTGCGCGTGAATGGGTGGCGACGGTCTCGGCGAGCGAGAGGACCTGCGCCGGACTCCAGGCGAGGAGCGCGAGATCGTCTTCCGCGTCGCGCAGCGGGTCGAGCGCGATGTCCAGCGCAGCACACGCGTCGGCGACCGCCAGCGGGTACAGCTTCACCGCGCGCGCGAGCCACAGCCCTTCGTCGTTGGCGAGCGTGCCTCCGCTGGTGAGGTGCCCGTAGG
>JAEUJS010000628.1 GCA_016792935.1 Archangium sp.
AAACCCGCGGCGCCGGCTCCGATGATCAGACACTCGACGCGCGCGCTCGTCTCATTGGCCAACGCCGGAGGAGCGCCCCGCAGCACGTGCCCCGCCTCGACCATCGCGTCCACGAAACGCCCGGGCACTTCGGGAAGCTCGACGCGCCGACGCCTGCAAGCCTCGAACGCGCTCACGCCGAGAAAACCGACGATGACGTCCCGCCGCGTGAGCACGCGCGAAATGTAGTCCAATGCACACGTTCCACCCCGAGCGCGTTTCAGTCACGCTTCACCGCGATGGACGCCCTGGTCGAAACCCTCCGCGCCCAGCACCGCGAGCTCGAAGCTCTGTGCAAGACGCTGACGACCGCGCTCCATCACGACGACCTGCCTCCGGTGCAGCGCGCGCTCCAGGCGTTCGGCGCCTCGCTGCTCACGCATCTCGCATTGGAAGACGACTCGCTCTACCCGGCGATGTTGAATGGAGTCGATCGCCGCTCCATCAGATCAGCCGCCGGAGCGGCTGGGGCAGTCGATGCGCGCACCCTTCGAACGTTCACCGACAACATGAAACGCGTCAGCGAAGCGCTCAAAGCGTTCCTCGCGCAGCCTGTGGAGACCGTGCCGCAGCTCCACGCGCTGCGAAAGGAGTGGCCCGAGGTGCAGCACCTCCTCGACTCGCGTATCCAGAGCGAAGAGCGGGTGCTGTACCCGATGTACGAAGAGCGAATCGGCGCGCGGCTGAAGTAATTCCCGCGGAAATTCGCCCGGAAATTGCCCTGATCCGTCAGCTCCGTTGACAGCAACTCGCGGAAATCGAGTGCCCACAGTTGTCGACACTTCAGCATGACGATCCGAATCCCGACGACGCCTCGCCCGGTTGTTCCTCCCACGATTCCGACGCCTGTTCCCGTCCCGACGCCGACGAAGGCGCAGCTGCGGCTCGCTGAGAAGCAGCTCAAGCTCGCCGGCTTCAACCCCGGCAAGCTCGATGGCGTCGCGACGCCCGCCTTCACCGCCGCGCTCAAGGGCTTCCAGGCCGCATGGGGCATCGCTCCGACCGGCCAGCTCGACGCCGTCTCACTGAAGCGTCTGCAGCACACCGCCGGCCGCATCCACGCGCACGCGAAGAAGAAGGACGGCTTCGTGTCGGTGGGCCAGAAGTCCGGCGGCATCGAGACCCTCGAGAAGCGCCTCAAGAAGCTCGGCTACGACGTCGGCAAGGTCGATGGCGTGTACGACCGTCAGCTCGCCAAGGCGAGCAAGGCGTTCCGCGCTGATCAGTCTGAGCTCAAGAACAACATCTCCGGCTTCGGCAACGCCGCGCAGAAGGTGCTCAAGAAGGAGCTGGCTGCGATTTCGCACGCGCCTGAGCGTCGTCGTCTCGCTCCGACCGCCGCGCAGACCCGGTTGGATCGCGCCACCGCGGCGCTCGTCTCGCGTGGCCCCGTCGCCGAAGGCGCGACGGGCGGAGCGGTCGCCAACATCCAGAAGCACCTCAAGGCCGCGGGCTTCGACCCCCAGCACGTGGGCGGCAAGTTCGACGAGCGCACCGAGGCCATGGTGAAGCAGTTCCAGGTGAAGTCGAAGCTGCCCGTCACCGGCACCGTCGATGGCCGCACGTGGAAGGCGCTGCAGAAGAGCTTCATCCTCTCGAAGAAGCCGGCGGCTCCGGCGCAGGCGCTCAACGAGCGCAGCGGAGCGGTGAAGGCCAGCGAGAAGCTCCTCAAGAAGCTCGGCTTCAACCCCGGGAAGATCGACGGCCTGTTCGACAAGAACACGCTGCGTGCGGTGCGCGCCTACGAGAAGAAGCGCCACCTCGAGGTCGACGGGAAGATCGGCACCAACCAGCTCGAGAAGATGAAGAAGGACTTCAAGGCGCAGAACAACTGGCGCACCAAGGTCATCGAGAACGCGCGCCGTCACCTCGGCTTCCACGAGCGCGGAGAGAACGGCAACCCGTTCTCGACCTTCTTCGGCCGCCCGCCCGAGGCGTGGTGCGCTGACTTCGTGAGCTACTGCTACACGAAGGCAGGCAAGAAGCTGAACGAGCCCTGGACGCCCGCGCTGCTCGCGAAGCTGCACGCCAACGGCACGTACACGCGCAACAACCCCAAGCCCGGCGACATCATCATGTTCGACTGGCAGCCGGGCTCGGGCCCGACCGCGCAGCACACCGGCATCGTCGAGAAGGTCTTCCGCCGCAACGGCCGCCTGATGGTGCAGACCATCGAGGGCAACTCAGGAGACGCCGTGCGCCGCAACACCTACGCCGTGGGTGACTCGCGCATCGCTGGATTCGGCAACATGCACTGAGTCGCCGATTTCTCGGCGGATTCTCGGAGCGGCGAAATCAGCGAGCGTCGATCGCGCGCTTCGCGCAGGTGCACATTCCGAGACGCGCGGGAGGCGCACCGACCGTTGCCGTTTCCTCGCGCACGTCTGGTCGATGCAGGCGGTGACCATCGCCACGCCTTCGCGCAGAAGCATCAACTCGCTCTGCGCGAGCTGAAACGACACACCCGAAAAACACTCGGTCGGGCAACACGCGCTCACGGCGAGCACGATGAGCACCGCGCGACGCATTACTTCTGCTCGTGGAGATTACTCTCGAGCTTCTTCGCCTCGGCCACGATGGGGTCTGTCGGAGCGCCCTTGCTCTGAATTTCCTTCGCCAGCGCGAGGGCGTCGCTCTTCTCACCGAGCCGCACGTGCGCGAGCGCGAGGTTGTACGCCGGGCGCCACTCTCCTGCGGGAGCGCCGCCCTTTGCCTTCTGGAGCAGGCCCTTCGCTTCCTGCCACTTCTTCGGAGCGTCCTTCTGCTCGATGAGCGCCGTCGCGAAGTTCATCTGCACCTTCCAGTTGTCCGGAGCGAGCTTGAGCGCGTTGCGGTACGCGTCTTCGGCCTTCGCCTCGTCGGGCACCGCGTCGAACAAGTTCCCGAGGTGCAACCACGCTTCCCAGCTCTTCGGGTTCACCTTGAGCAGCTGGCGCGCGGCCTGCTCGGAGCGATCGAGATTTTCGGTGAGCAGCGAGAGGTGCGCGAGGTTGAGCCAGCCCTGCTCGAACTTCGGAGCCACCTTGAGTGTGCGCTCGATGTAGCCAATCGCACCTTCGACGTCGTTCATGATCATCGCGCACGCGGCGGCCTTCTCGAGCAGCGCCGGGTGGTCACCAACCGCCTTCAAGCCGCCATCGAGAATGTCGCGCGCGGCCTTGAATTCCTTCACCTCGAACAACACGTCGGCGAGCGTGGCCCAGCCATCGGGGTTCTTCGGAGCGAGGTCCTTCCCCTTCTCGATGGTCTTGATGGCCTTCTCGTATTGCTTGAGCAGCCGCAGCGCGAGGCCGAGCGTGATGAACGCATCGGGGTTCTTCGGCTCGAGCTCGGTGGCGCGCGTGAGGAACGGAATCGCCTCGGCGGCGCGGTTCTCACTGGCGAGTACGCGGCCGTAGTTGAACTGGCAGAGGAAGACGTTCTGACCGAACTGCGCGCCCTTCTCGAGGTGAGGCAACGCTCCCTTCGCGTCGCCTTCCGTTTCATGCACGAGCCCCAACAAGGTCCACGCGAGCGGCAGCTGCGGGCCGACCTTCACCGCGCCCATGGCGTGTGTGCGCGCGTCGGCGACCTGGCCGGTGAAGAGCGCGATGCGCGCGAGCCCGACGTAGACCTCAGGGAGCCCGGGATTTCGCTCCAACACGGCCTGCAGCTGCTGCGCGCCAGCGTCGAGCTTGCCCGCGGCGAGGTTGGCCTCAGCGGTCTTGAGCAGCTCGCGGGTCTCCTTCGCGGTGCCGGTCTTCTCTTCGTTCTCGTTGAAGAGCTTGCGAGCCTCCGCGAAGCGGCCGGCCTTCAGCTCGGCGAGTCCCTGACGAAACAGTTCGGTCTGAGCCATGGCGGCAGAGTGTCGCCGGTTTTGATTCAGCGCGCGACGACGGCCTGCAGCTTCGGAAACGCGTCGTACAGCTGCTCCGCGCTCTGCAGCACGAAGAGCCGCGGCTGCATCTGGTCGATGCGGAACTCCTGTTCGCAGATGCGCTCGACGTCGAAGGGCAACACCTCGGGCGCGTCCGAGAGCGCGCGTTCACACTCGCCGACGCTCGAGGCGATGCCGGCTCCGAAGATGCGTCGGCCTTCCTTCGTTTCCACCAGACCGAACTCGATGGTGAACCAGAAGTACCGCTCGAGGCGTCGCAGCCGCGTCGCGTCGTCGAGGAAGCGGCAGGCGAACTCGCCGTAGCGCTGGCAGTAGTCGGCGTAGCGCGCGTCGGTGTGGAAGGGCACGTGGCCGTAGAGGTCGTGCACCACGTCGGGCGCGGGCGTGTAGTTGAGGTCGCGGCGATCTCGTACGAAGTGCCCGATGGGGAACTTCTTGTCGCGCAAGAGCGAATAGAAGCCGCCGCCGTCTTCGAGGCCCTTCACGAAGACGCCGTTCCACCCCGTCAGCTTGCCGAGGCGCGCGTTCACCTCCTCGAGCGTGGGGATGCGGTCACGGTCGAGTTCGAGGCGCGCGACGCCGTCGATGAAGGTCTGCACCAGCTGCTTCGAGCGTTTCGGCCGGTGCGCCGCGAGAATGGCCGCCCACGTCCCATGCTCCTCGTCGGAAAAGGGGCTGGTGCGGGGCGAGAGCGTCGGAGCGTACATACGCCCACGCTAGGGCCGCGGGCGCGCTCGAAGAAACTGACAAAGTCTCACGCGTCTTTGTTCGCTGCACTGACAATGTACATCGCGAGCTGAGACGCAGACGAGGTCATCACACGCTTCAGCGGTGGTCATGGCGCGCGCGGCGGCACCGCTCGAGCGGGCGTAGCGTGCCCCCATGGTCACGCTCATCGCGCAAGTCACCGCCATCGTCTTGTTCGTGGGAGTCACCGTCGCGCTGCGAATCGTGCTGAGCCGCGACCCCACCAGAGAACGCGCGCAGCGCCTGAGCCGCGTCAGCCACGCCTTCTTCTGGCTGAGCCTCGTGCCGCTGTACGTCGGCGTCGTCAGCCCGGGCCTGACCCACTTCGACGAAGTGGTGGGGCTGCCCGGGTTGCCGTGGCCCATGGCGCGCGCTGTGCTCGGCGTACCGATGTTGGCCGTCGGACTCTTCTTCTCCGTCGCCTCGATGCGCGCGCTCAAGGTGCTCGGCGCGGGTTCGATGGCGTTCAAGCTGACGCAGGCCGTGGTGCAGGGTGACGTCTATGAGCGCGTGCGCAACCCGATGTCGTTGGGGCTCTACCTGCAGTTCACCGCTGTCGCCTTGCTCGCGGGCTCGACGACGTTGCTGCTCGGCTGTCTGTGTCTCTACGTGCCGGCGCACGTGTTCAATCTGAAGTTCTTCGAGGAACACGAGCTCGCCGCGCGTCACGGCGCCTCGTATGAGGCGTACCGCGCACGCGTGCCGTTCATCGTTCCGCGCCTTGGACGACTGAGCTGACCGTTACCAGGGCAGCCACGAACGCACGGTCTTCGCCGCGTTCGACACCGTGCTGGCCGTCGCGTTGTACGCGTTCTTCGCGCCCGCCGAGACGTCATCGAGGCCGAGCTTTCCGTCGCCGTTCTGGTCGCCGTATTTGACGGCCGTGTTCTTGGCCATCTCGCCGATCTGCTTCACGTCGACCTCGACCTGCACCGAGCCGCCCAGACCCAGACCGAGCGCCGCGCCCGCCGAGCCACCGATCTTCAGCTTGCCGTCCTGGTAGCCGATGACGCCCGACGCCTTCGCCTCGGCGCCCGCGCTCGCGTACCCCGACGCCTTCACCGAGAACGGACCACCCGAGAGCTTCACTTCGGCTTCGGCCTTCGCGACCGCCGACGCGCCGACGCTGCCTTCCGCGATGGCGGCGGGCGGGTTGCGCGTGATCTTCACCGTGCCGGTGGCGTGCGCTTCGAGCTCCGCGCTCACCTTCGCCGTTCCTTCGGCGCCGACCTTGATGTCCACGCCGCCAATCTTGCCCAGCGAGTTGCTCTCGAGCTTGCCGCTGACGCTCGCCTCGGCCGAGACACCGACCTTGGCGTTCACGCTCGCGTCGAGCCCGTTCAGGTTCAGCTTCGCCTGGCCATCGACGGTCGCCTTCGCCTCGAGCTTCGCGCCGGCTTTGTACGACGCCGTGCCGTGCGCGCCGGTGACCGAGTCGTTGTGCTGCGCGTAGACGCCCGCGCTCGCCTCACGCTTGAACTTCGCGTCGACCCCGTTGGCGCCGATGCTGAGCGACGACTCGCCCGAGGTGCCCTTCTTCACGCCAGCGAACGACACCTTGTCTTCGTCGAGCTCCTTCAACTTCGCGGTGTCCCAGCTCTCGCCCTTCCATTCCTTCTTCACGCCGGCCGCGCCGAGGAGGTCGCCCGCCTTCTGCGCCTTGTCGAGCTTCGACTTCGAATCTTTCTGCGTGAAGCCGGAGTCGGGCTTTGGAGCGTCCTTCAGCTTCCACTCCTTCTCCTTGCCGACTTCCTTGTTGAAGGAGTTCTTCTTCCAGTCCGCGCTGTCCTTCAGCGTGAACTTCCCGTCCTTGTATTCCTGCGTGTGGGACAGGTTGAAGCTGGTGCCTTTGGTGTCCTTGCTGGTGGTGGTGACCGTGCTCTTCTCGCCGTTCTTCACCTCGACCTTGTTCTCGGTGACGGTCTGCCTGGTGTTGAACGCGCCCTTGGTCACCGACTTCGAATCGGTGGTGGTGACGTTGCCCTTCTCGACCGCGGTGCTCTTGGAATCGGTGACGTTCTTCACGCCCCACTGCGCGGTGTCGGTCTTGCGGCCTTCGACGGTGGTGGTGCCACCCTTCTTGATGGTGACGTCTTTGCTCTGCGTCGAGGTCCCGCGGCCCAGCAGGTCGGTCTTCGCTTCGAACTTCGCCTTCGTCTCGCGGAAGTTGTCGCCCTTGCCCTTGGTGGTCGCAGTGTTCTCGTACTTCATCTCCGTCTGACCGGTGTACTTGTTGCGCTTGGTGGTCAGCTCTTCCTTGGTGACCGTGCCCTTCCTGGTCTTCTCGGACGAGTTGGTGATGGAGCCGTCTTTGTTGGTGGTCGACTCCTTGCCCAACATGCCCTTGATGTTCTTGTCAGCGGTGTAGTTCTTGGTCAGCTTGTCGAGGTTCTTCCCCTCGAAGCCGTCCTTGCGCTTGGTCAGCTCGACCGTGGGCTTCTTCGTCTTCGGGAGCGACGAGCCCAACGTCTTCTTCGCCGATTCCGCGGCGGCCTTCTTCGCGGCGTCGGCAGCGGCCTTGGCGGCGGCCTTCGCAGCGGCTTCAGCGGCGGCCTTCGCAGCGTTCACGCCAGAGCTGACTGCGTTGCCGATCGACTTGAAGAGAGACATGGGGAACCTTTGTGGTGGGGAAAAAGCGCGAGGCGATTTGAGGAGTATCTGTCGAACGAACGCTGCAGTTGTCTTGGATCTGCGGGAGCTTACACGCTCCGACATGGCGCACATTCGGCCTGCGCGAAAGCGGTCTGAATCACGTGGGTGAGGCGATGTGCGCGACCTCAACGCTGACACCGTTCAACGCCGCCGTTCCGCACAACGCGTCGATCAGGTCTTCGTTGGTGACGTCGTTCACGCTCGTTCCAGCATGACGCTGCGCGACGGAGAGCCGAATGCCAGCGCGGTCGTGGCCCCAACCGTGCGGAAGCGACACCACGCCCGGCATCACCTCATCTGAAATCTCGAGCGGCACTTCGGCGGTGCCTTTCGCAGCGCGCACGGTGACGCGTTGCCCGTTCTCGAGCCCGCGCGCGCTCGCGTCGGTGGGATGCATGAGCAGCGTGCACCGCACGGGACCCTTCACGAGCCGCGGCGAGTTGTGCAGCCACGAGTTGTTGCTGCGGAGATCTCTGCGGCCGATCAATTCCAACTGACCAGAGCCCCCTGGGGCGACGGCGTTGGGTGGCGGAACAGCGCGCGCGTTCGAGACGTGGTCTTCGAGCCGAGTGACGTCGCTGATCAATGCGGGCGGCGCCAGCTCGATTCCCTTCGGAGCGAGCGTCTTCAACCGCGGCTCGAGCGCGCCGAGATCGATTCCGTGCGGATGCTGCTCGAGCTTCTTCACCGTGAGCGGATGCGGACCGAGGCGCAGCAGCACGTCGACGATGCGACGCGGAGTGACGATGGCTCCGAGGGTGCGAACGATGGATCTGATCAATGAAGACGAGAACGTCTCCGCCGCGAGCCGCAGGAAAATCTGCCAGTCGTCGAGCGCGCCCGGCTGCGGAGTGAACAGCGGCTGATTCCACCGCGACGTATTCCGCACGCCGTACGCATGCAGCGCGATGTCGTAGTGCTCGCGTTCCAACGCGCTGGTGGGCGGTAACACGTAGTGCGCGTGACGCGTGGTCTCGTTCAGGTACGGATCCACCGCGACCATCAGCTCGAGCTTCTGCAGCGCCGCATCGACGCGCGGACCATTCGGAGCCGAGAGCACCGGGTTGTGCGCAGTCACGAGCAACGCGCGCACTTGTCCGGGGCCGGGCGTTTCGATCTCCTCGGCGAGCGTGACGATGGGCAGCTCTCCGTTGAACTCCGGGAGCGCACGCACGCGGCTGCGATACGCGTCGAAACTTCCGGGCTGCCCCATGCGCGTCGCGATGCCGACGAGATCCACCGCGGGCGTGGTGAACATCGCTCCGCCCGGCGCATCGAGCTGACCGGTGAGCACGTTGATGACGTCGATGAGCCAGGTGGCGAGCGCTCCGAAGGCTTGCGTGCTGATGCCCATGCGCCCGTAGACCACCGCGCCTTCGACGGTGGCGAGTGAACGCGCGAGTCGCTTCGTGGTCTCGGCGTCGATCCCCGTCAGCGGCGCGACGCGCTCGGGGCTCCACTTCGCGGCGAGCGTCTTCACCGTGTCGACACCACGTACTGCGACCGCGAGCTTCTCGGGCTTCGTCAGCCCTTCGGCGAACAACGTGTGCACGATGCCGAGGAGAAACAGCGCATCGCGACCGGGCCGAATGAAGTGGTGTTCGTCGGCGACGTCGGCGGTCTCGGTGCGCCGCGGGTCGATGATGATCAACTTCCCGCCGCGCGCGCGCAGCGCCTTGAGCCGCTTCGCCAGATCCGGAGCGGTCATCAACGAGCCGTTGCTCGCGAGCGGATTGGCGCCGAGCACGAGGAAGAACTGCGAGCGATCGAGGTCGGGTACCGCGATGACGGTCTGGTTCCCGTACATCCACCGCGAGACGACCATGCGCGGGAGGTTGTCGACCGACACGCTCGAGAAGCGACTCCGCGTACCGAGCGCCCACGGGAGAATCGTCTGGCAATAAATCGACGCGCCCAGGTTGTGGAGGACCGGATTTCCTTGCGTGAAGCCGATCGCGTCTGCGCCGTGCTGACGACGAATCGCGCGCATGCGAGCGCCGATGTCGGTGAAGGCTTCTTCCCAGCTCACTTCGACGAACTTGCCGTCGACTTTTTTCAGCGGAGCGCGAAGGCGATCGACATCGTGGTGCACGTCACCGAGCGCGAGCGCCTTGGGACAGAGGTGCCCGCGGGAGAACGGGTCGTCTTTGTCTCCGCGAATCGATTTCACCTGGCCGTTCTCGTGCTCGATGACGAGCCCGCAGATTGCTTCGCACAGGTTGCACGCCCGGTAGTGCGTGTTCATCTCTCGCCTCAGGGAGAGGCCTACTTCTTTTTCTTCTTGGGCGGCTTGTTCTTGGCGATCTTCGCCTTCGCAGCAGCGGTCTGCACGGCCTTCCATTCCTTCTCGCCGCTCTTGAGCGCCTTCTCGCACGTCGCGACCAGCATCGTCGGCGTCTGCGGTTTTCCCTCGGGCATCGCGAAGGCGAGGTCCTTCGTCGCCTTGTCGTTCTCGAACGCGCGACCGTCCTTCATGCACGAGGAGAACCTGGAGCGGACTTCTCCGAGCTGCTTCTCCTTGTCCTCGGGGTCCTTCACCTTGCGCGCGTCTTTGTATTGCGCGAGCGCTTCCTTCCACGCGTTGACGGGACCATCGAGGAACGCGAGCCCGCGGCGTGCGCTCTTGGCGGCGTCGAGACCGCCGTCGGCCTTCTTGAGCTGTGACCTGGCCCAGGTCGCGAAGTCTGCGTCTTTCACGAAGAGGTCGAGGTCGTCGTTCACCGCGTCCTTGAGCGCCTTGCTGCGCTCTTCGAGGTCCTCGCACTTGCTCTTGGTGGGAGCGGTCGGGACCAGGGCGTCCTGCGACTCGAGCATGGCCTGCACGCGCGGCACGATGCGGTCACGCGCCTTGTTGAGGCGGAGATCGAGTTCCTTCTTCTCACGCGCGGCCTTCACCGCGGGGGCTTTGGCCGCGATTTCCTTGTAGCGGTCCATGTTCATCTGCGCTTCGGGGTACAGCTCGCTGTCTTTCGCGGTGAGGTATTCCTTCGCGTCCTCGAGCGCGCGTTCCATGTCCTTCGGTTCGAGCTCGTTGGCGGCCTTCTCGGCGCGGTCGAGCGCTTCCGACGCCTTGTCGGCCAGCTTCTCGGCGTCACGGAGTCGGGCCTGCATCGTCTTCGGCCCACATGCGGTCGCGAACAAGCAGATCGCGAGGAGAGTGATCGGGACTCGCATGTGGCGCGGAGTGTACAACTCGCATTCCACATGGCCACCTCACGAACGCCGCTCTACGAACCTGAAGAAGTGACCGCTCGCGAAGGCAGCGCGCTCGCGCAGGCCGATGACGTGGTGGGCGCTCCACCGGAGGCGGACACGGTCGCGAGTCGCGCGCTGATGATCGCCGCGTTGTGGGAACGCTCGCGCCTCGAGTCGAGCAAAGACCTCACACGGCTCACGCAGCTGACCAAGTGGGTCGAGCGCTTCGGGCTCTACGGAAATCTCGGGCACGCGGGCGCAGAGCTGTTCGACGCTGAGCTCGGCACGTGGACCGACGAAGACATCGACACCGTCTCGTGGGCGAGCGAGGAGCTGCAGGTGTTGCTGTGGGCGCTGACGCGCGCAGAAATTCCGCCGGTCGATCAGCGGCCTGATCCGCAGGAGTTGATCATCACGCTCCCGCTGCTCAAGGACGCGGAGGGGTTTCTGGAGCAGAGCGTGTTGCGCCCGGCCGATGAGATCGAGGCGACGCGCGCGCTGTACGAGGCGCTGCTCGAAGCGGTGCGCAGTGAGGTCTACGCGCGCTCGATCCTCGAAGACCCGGCGGCGCTCGAGCCTGATGACGAGCTCGACGAGATGCTCGAGGCCATCACCGACCGCGGGTTCGATCGCGCGGCGGCGGCGAAGGGCGGCAAGCCCGCTGAGGCGGTGCAGGGGCTGCGTTTCTGGAGCCGCTCGCTGCTGACGGAGTTGTTCGGCGACGCCAGCCCGCATCTCGCGCAGAAGATCGACTCCGCGAAGTTGGTGTCGCTCGATGACGCCTCGCTGGCGATGGTGCTCGGCACCGCGCAGGCCCGCGCCGAAGCACTCGCGTGGTTGGTGGAAGGTGACGAAGAAGTCGGCGCGCCACCCGAAGAGTGACTGCCTCACAAGCTGACGTCGCATCTGCACCGTGTAGGCTCCGACACGATGCTGGCCCTCACGCTTTCCCTCGTTGCTGTGAGCGCGACACCCGTTCGCATCACGACCGCCGGCTTCACCGCGACGGGTACCGACGCCGCGCTCGCGAAAGTCTGGACGGAACGCTTCGCCGAAGTCGCCCGCCGCGACGGCCGCTTGGAAATCACGACGGCCGGCGACGTCGAACAACTGCTCAGCATCGAGCGGCAGAAGCAGCTCATCGGCTGCAGCGACATGAGCAGTGAGTGCCTCATCGAGCTGGCCAACGCGCTCGGCGCAGACGGCGTGTTGGTGGGCTCCGTGGTGAAGTCCGAGAGCGGCTACCTCGCGACGCTGCGCGTCCTGCAAGGGCGGACTGGAAAGGTGTGGTGGTCGACGAGCGATCGCCGCGCGACGGAATCGGCGCTGCTCGACTGGTTGGATGAACGGGCGGTGCTGATGGTCGATGCATTGGTTCCGCGAGCGGCCAATCCCGGACCCGTCATCGTCGGCGCAGCAGGCGGCGCCGCGCTCGCGGCCGGAGCGACGCTGATCATCATCTCGAACACGGCGAGCCTCGAAGCGGTGCGCATGGCGAGCCTCGAGAACCTCGGCGAGCGCGTGGAATCTGGCCGCACGCTGAACGCCACGGGCTTCGTGGTCGCTGGAGTGGGAGCCGCTGCGCTCGCCGCAGGAGTCATCTGGGGACTCGTCGGTGGAAAGTCTGACGCACCGAAGGTCGCGGTCGTGCCGACGCGAGATGGCGCCGTCATCGGCATCGGGGGAACCTGGTGATGGCGACCAGAAACAGGTCGAGGGTGCTCATCTCCCTCTCCGTCGTTGCTCTCACGGCCTGCCCCGACTGGAACGCCGCGCGCATCGAGCGCTGCCGGCAGCTCGACTCGGGAACAGGCGTGTGCAGCGACGTCGGCGTCGCCGGGGGAGGGTCGGCGAACGGTGGCGGTACGAGCATGGGTGGTGGACTCGCAACCGGCGGCGGCGCGACTACCGGTGGAGGCGCAGCGACGGGTGGAGGCGCAGCAACCGGCGGAGGCGCGGCAACCGGTGGAGGTGCGGCAACCGGCGGAGGTGCAGCCACAGGCGGAGGTGGAGGCACAGGCGGAGGTGGAGCGACGGGTGGTGGCTCCACGCTCAACATCGGCGTCGGCATTCCGCGCATCACGGCGAGCGAGACCTTGATGAGCCCGAATCTGGCTTCGGTCACGGCTCGCTTTCTCGCCGAGAGTCCCAGCGGGCAGACCGTGCTGTACCAATCCGGCCCTTCGACTGGCTTCTACGCGTGGGACCTCGACACGAACTTCCACAGCGGCAACGCACCATCGACGCTGCTCGAGGGCGGCTGCGGTGGTTTCGGCGTCACGCCGTGGGTCGTTTGCATCATCGGCCCGACGCGGCAGGCGAACGTCGACGTGTGGAACGGCTCTGCCATCTTCAACACGTGGACGATGTTTCAGAACAACCGCGGCGCGCGCCCAGCGGTCTCTGACTACCGCGACCTCGATGGCGGATTCGCGGCGATGGTCATCAGCAACGATGGCATCTTCGACACGGTCGTCCTCAAGACGGATGGTGGAGCAGCCATCGCCCCGCTCTTCGCCGGAGGCACCCCCCAGTCGCCGGGGCTCGTGGAGGGTGAGGCCGCCACCGCTTCGACCAACACCATCGGTGTGTGCGGTACCAACTCGAGCGATCACGTGCAGTGTCTGTCGGCATCCATCAGCGGAATCATCAACGTGACGCAGCACCCCGTCTTTGGCGAAGCGAGCGGCGCCGTGCAAGTCGCGACGCGTACGGGCGTCCTCTACGCCGCGTGGATGTTCGACGCCGGTGTGCACTTCGCCGAGTTCAACCCTTCACGCAGCGACGAGACGATCGAGCTCAGCGAACCCGCCGTGCTCGTCGATCTCGCAGTCACCAATCGACGTCGAGTCGCGTTGCTGCGCAGGGTGTCCGATCGCCGGTCCGTGTTGGTGCTCTTCGAGAATGGCGCCGCGCGCGCCTTCGAATTCGATGGGCTGCCGTTCCTCACCATCGAGGGCCAGGTGCTCTCGATGGGTGCCGCGTCACTGCGGGTCGCCGGCCCGTGCGATGCGGGGTCACAATGCGCGCCGGGAACCGGTGTGCTCCGCTTCGGGTCGGACCCCGATGGCGGCTTGTGGTGATCAGCTGATCAGTTCCAGCGCTTCCACTCGTCTTCGTAATAGTGAACGAGCACCTGGTTGTTGAGCCGGTTCACCTCGGCGGGCACGGCATCCATGTCCTTCGGGAAGACGAAGAGCGTGGGCAGCGTCTCGTCGCTCAAGAACTGCAACCCTTCGGGCAGCGGATGACGCGCTTCGAGCGACGCGTGGCCGGCGAGCACGTAGCCCCACTCTCCGAAGCTGGGGACCCACACGTGAAACGGGCGCGTGGTGAAGCCGCTCGCCTTCAACGTGGTGTCGATGCACCAGAAGCTGCGGCGCGCGAAGAGCGGTGAGGTGCTCTGGATGACGGCGACTCCGCCGGGCGCGAGGTGTTTGTCGAGGAGCGCGTAGAAGCGCGTGGTGTACAGCTTGCCGAGCGAGAAGTTGTTCGGGTCGGGGAAGTCGACGATGACCACGTCGAACTTTTCGTCGACCGTGCCGAGCCACTGCATCGCGTCGTCGTTGATGACGCGCAGCCGCGCATCGTTCAGCGCGTGGCCGTTCAGCGTCGCGAGCTCCTCGGCGCTCACCGCGAGCTTCGTCATCGCAGGGTCGAGATCGACCAGCGTGACGCGCTTGACCTCGTCGCCGTAGCGGAGCACCTCGCGCGCGGCGAGTCCGTCACCTCCGCCGAGAATGAGCACTTCGGAGCGTCTCTCTGCGGCCTGAAACGCGGGGTGCACCAGCGCCTCGTGGTAGCGGTACTCATCGACCGAGCTGAACTGCAGGTTGCCGTTCAAGAAGAGCGAGAACCCGCGGTGTGAACGCGTGAGCACGATGCGCTGGTACGGCGTGCTCTGCGCGTGCACGACCTCGTCGTTGTAGAGCTGTTCTTCGAAGAACGAGGTCATCGTGTCGCCGAGCGCGACGCCGACGAGGAGCAGCGCGCTCACCGCGATGGCCTTGATGCGCAGCCGCGTGACCGAGCCGAGCACGGGAGCGAGCAGCCACGTGCTCCACAACCCGACGAGCGCGTTGACGAGCCCGAAGACGAGCGAGGTGCGCACGAGGCCCAGCTTCGGCACCAGCACGATGGGGAAGAGGAGTGAGGCGAAGAGCGAGCCGAGGTAGTCGAACGTGAGGACACGCGAGACGAGCTCTTTGAACTGCAGCTGCTCCTTCATGATGCGCATCAGCAGCGGGATCTCGAGACCCACCAGCGTACCGATGACGAGCACCATGCCGTAGAGCGCGACGCGGAAGCCCGAGCCGGCGGCGAAGGTCGCGAAGAGAAACGGTGAGCTGATGCCTCCGCAGAGCGCGACGGCGAGCTCGATCTCCACGAAGCGTTGCGGGACGCCCTTGTCGATGAAGTTCGAGAGCCACGCGCCGATGCCGAGCGCGAAGAGGTACACGCCGATGACGGTGGAGAACTGCGTGATGCTGTCTCCGAGCAGGTAGCTGGCGAGCGTGCCGACGATGAGCTCGTAGATGAGCCCGCACGTGGCGATGACCAGCACCGTCAGGAAGAGAAGCGACCGGTTCACGAACGGTCACCCGTGGTACACGCGCGACGCGACGATCTTCCCACCGCTCACGTCGAAGACCTCGGCGACCGGCATCGGCGGACCATCGGGAGCGTGGCGCACGTACTCGAGGAACACGCGCTCGTCGTTCGCCGTCAGGGCGGTCTTCTCGTAGCGCAGGCCCGGCAACCGCTTCATCGCGTCGGTCCACCACGTGGTGAGTGCGGGTCGGCCGATCAACTTGCCGCCGGTCTCGGGGTGCAGCGCGCGAATCTTGGGAGAGGTGTGCGTGCAGTCTTCGGCGTAGAGCGCGACGAGCCTGGTGACGTCGCCGGAGTTGAAGGCGTCGAGCCACGCGATGGCGATGGCTTCGTGTGCGTTGGGCTTCAGCCCGGCTGCGCCTGCGGCAGAGTGGAGCATGCAACGGAATGTGCCTCCTCGGACCACTCACGTCGAGATGATCAGATCGTTGCCGTTTCTGCTGCTTTTGGCGGCGTGCAGTCCTCCTGCGTCGACCGACTGTGACCTGCGCAATCCGCGGACTGGGGATCGTGCGCGCGAAGGTGAGCTCGCGGCGTTCGCCGATGGCGGCATCGTCGCGTCAGGAGCGGCGGAGTGCGATGCGGCGTCGTGCGTACGCGATGCGACCGTGCCGTCACTGGGAGCCGATCGCATCGCTCAGGGCTATTGCGCACCAGGGTGCGATCCGCGCCAGACCTCGACCTGTGCCGATGGACGGACATGCACTCCGTTCGCGGATTTCGGGCTGTGTCTGCGCGCACAGTAGTGCGTCCGGTCATCGGCAGTGCGCTCGCAGCGGCGAGCGAGCTTCAGGAGCCAGACCATTGTCTGAAATTGGTCGTCAGGGGAGTCATCGCCAAACAAGTCGATCGATGGCTGTGGCCTCGCTGATCCATTCATGATCTTTCTCGCTCATGTCCGAGAAAATCATCGCGGGTGTCCGCCGGCGTTTCGAGCTCGTGAAGCACTCGCTTGGTGAGCGGGCAAGGCGTCACTGGGTCGGTGCGGAGGCTGACGCCATCGGCAGAGGCGGCGTGAAGTGGGTTTCCGTCGCGACCGGGATGGCCATCTCGACGGTCAGGGCCGGGCGCGACGAGCTTCGTCAATTGGCAGCAGCGCCCGAAACGGCGATTGATGGCCGAGAGCGCCGTCGTGGTGGCGGGCGCAAACGACTCAAGGACAAAGACCTTGAGCTCGTTCCGCGGCTTCTCGAGCTGGTCTCGCCCACAAGTCGAGGCGACCCTGAGTCACCACTTCAATGGACAACGCTCAGCCTGAGCGCTCTCTCGCAAGCGCTCACGCGCGAAAAGCACCCGGCGAGTCCATCAGCGATTCAGAAGCTGTTGCACGAGCAGGGCTTCAGTCTCCAATCGAACTCGAAGGTCAAAGAGGGCTCAGTTCACCCCGATCGCGACGCACAGTTTCGACACATCAGTGCCACCGCTGACGGCTTCCTCTCGCGCGGATTGCCGGTGATTTCTGTCGACGCGAAGAAGAAGGAGTTTCTCGGCCAGCGCGCGTCGCCAGGGCGCGAGTGGGCCCCGAAGGGACAGCCGGTGAAGGTGATGTCCCACGACTTCGTGAGCGAGAAGGATCCGGTGGCCATCCCGTACGGCATCTACGACGTCGGCAAGAATGTCGGCTTCGTCAACGTTGGGGCCGACCACAACACGCCGACATTCGCAGTGCGCTCCATCGCGAAGTGGTGGCGGAGAATGGGGAAGCGACGCTATCCGAAGGCCAAGGAGCTCTTCGTGACGGCTGACGCTGGCGGGAGCAACTCAGCACGGTCGCATGTCTTCAAGGTCGAGCTTCAAAAGCTCTCGGACAAGACCGGGCTGACGATTCACGTCAGTCACTTCCCGCCCGGAACGAGCAAGTGGAACAAGATTGAGCATCGGCTCTTCTCGTTCATCACGATGAAGTGGCGTGGTCGTCCGCTCACTTCGTACGAGCTCATCGTCTCGCTCATCGCCAACACGCGAACGAAGAATGGGCTTCGTGTTGTCGCTGAGCTGGACAAGTCGCCATTTCCGCGCGGCATCGAGGCGTCGGCAGAGCAGATCGCGTCGTTGTCGCTCACGCGTGCAAGCTTTCGCGGCGAGTGGAACTACGTCCTGCATCCGCGCTCAGCCGCGGAACGCCGTGCGAATGCACTCAAGCCGAGAGTGCGCGCGCGTGTTTCGCACGCTGCTCGACGTGAGCGGTGGCGCACTCTGGTGCGTCGACACAAGCGCAGCGGCATGTCGGCCCAGGACTTTTGCAAGAAAGAGAAAATCCCCTACTCGAGCTTCGTCCAGCAGCGCCGAACACACGACGCTCGGCCAACGCAAAAGGAAATTCGAGCGAGATGGGCCGAACTCATCAGCGAACAGAACCGCAGCGGACTCAACGTCGCTGCCTTCTGTGCAAAGCGCGGCGTGCGCTTCGCGGCCTTCTGCAAGGCACGCTCAAGAATGATCCAGCGCAACAAACACTCGGCGCACTAATTTTGGGATGCGCCCCCAGAGTCTGCGCCTCTGACGACTGTCGAAACAGGGTGGCGCCGCTGTTCGCGTGGCGCTGGAGGAGGCATACACTTGGGTTCGTGGATTGGAGTCTTCCCCCTGAACGCGTCGATCCGTTCCTCGATGCGTGCCGGCTCGA
>JAEUJS010000664.1 GCA_016792935.1 Archangium sp.
ACGAGCCGCTCTCGCGCACCGCGTACTTCGGGCAGCCACGCGCGGCCGTCGCTCCAGCACGGATTGCGCTGTTGGCCGCCGGCACGTCAGACGCCCACGTCACGCGTGAGATCGAACGCACGCTCACCTGGAATGGAATCGCGTCTTCGCAGTTCATCGATGTCGGAGTCGCAGGGCTCTGGCGGCTGCTCGAGAAGATCGAAACCATTCGCACCTTCCCCATCGCGGTCGTCGTCGCGGGCATGGACGCGGCGCTCCCGACGGTGGTCGGCGGGCTCTACGGTGGAGTGATCATCGGCGTGCCGACCTCGACGGGCTACGGCGTGTCTGAAGGCGGACGCACCGCTTTGAATTCGATGCTCGCGAGCTGCTCTCCGGGAGTCGTCACGCTCAACATCGACAACGGCTACGGCGCGGCGTGCGCGGCGATGCGGGTGTTGCGCGCGATCTCCCCGACGGATTTTCCGAAAGGCTGAAGCGCGATGCTGACTGCCCTGACGTTCCTCGCGATGTCGCAGGTCGACATGACGCCGGCGCTCGAGAAGGGCCCACTCGTTCTCGTCGAGGAGACCAAGGGCAAGTTCGCGACGTGTTCGAGCATCGTGTTGATCGACGCGTCTCCCGAGAGCGTGTGGGAGGTCGTGAAGGCGCAGGAGAAGTTCAAGGACTTCGTCCCCAAGGTGCTGACCAGCGAGATGAAGCCGCAGGGCACCGACTACGAGGTGCACTTCGTGATCGACGTGCCGGGCCCCGATACCGACTACGCGATTCGCTACACCATCGATGACGCCACGAAGACCATGAGCGGCGCGTGGGCCAAGGGCGACCTCAAGGGCTCGCGGTGGACGTGGAAGATCGAACCGGCTCCGAACGGCAAGACGCTGCTGACGCACACCCTGGCGCTCAAGAACTTCTCGGGCATCGCGCAGTCGCTCGAAGACGACAACCAGACCATCACCGTCGGCGTGAACGTGAGCGCGGCGCTTGCGGTCACCAAGGCCGTGAAGAAGCGCGCGGAGTCAGCGAAGTGAGTGGCGACGTCTTTCCCGCCGACTTCGTGTTCGGCGTCGCGACCTCGGCGTACCAGGTCGAAGGCGGCATCGAGAACGATTGGTCCGACTGGGAACGGTCGGGAAAGTGCAAAGACAAGGCGGCCCGCTGCGGCAATTCGGTCGAGCACTGGGAGCGCTTCTTCGACGACGTGCAGTTGATCACGCGGCTCGGCGCGACCGCGTATCGCTTGAGCATCGAGTGGGCGCGCGTCGAGCCGAAGCGCGGCGAGTGGGACGAGTCAGCGTGGAGCGGCTACCGCGCGCGACTGGAAGCCCTGGTGAAGGCGGGCATCACGCCGGTGGTCACCCTGCTCCACTTCACGCACCCCAGGTGGTTTCACGTCGAGACGCCGTGGCACGAGAAGTCGTCGCTCGTCGCATGGGAACGCTACGCGAAGCGCTGCGCCGAATTGCTCGACGGCTTGAACGTGCACATCACCACCATCAACGAGCCGAACGTGTTCCTGCTCGGTGGGTATCTCGCCGGAATGATGCCGCCGGGCATCGCGGATGGTCGCAAGGCGTTCGCGGCGACGGCGAACCTGGTGCGCGCACACGTCATCGCGCGCAACGCGATCCTCGATCGTCGTCGCTCGACTGGCGTCGCGGCTCCGCAGATCGGCATCGCGCAGAACATGTTGCTGTTCGCGCCGTCGCGGAGATGGCACCCGCTCGATCAAGCGCTCACCCGGCTCGCCGAGGGCAACTACAACCACGGATTCCTCGAGGCGATCTCGACCGGTGAGCTGCGGTTGCAGATGCCCGGCTTCACCGCGGGCCGCGAGCGCATCGATGGAGCGGCGAAGTCTTCCGACTTCACCGGGCTCAATTACTACTCGCGCACGCATCTGCGGTTCATCGCGAAGGCGCCGTGGGTGCAGTTCGAGTTTCTCGATCGCCACGCGCGCGGGCTCACCGACATCGGCTGGGAGTGGTACCCCGAAGGCTTCGGGCAAATCCTCCATCAGCTGAAGCGGTACCAGCTGCCGGTGTGGATCACCGAGAACGGCCTCGACGATCGAAGAGGCGCGCGGCGTTCCCAATATCTGTATGAGCACTGGAAGGAATTGCTGCGCGCGCGCGCAGATGGCGTCGACGTGCGCGGCTATCTCCACTGGTCGCTGATGGACAACTTCGAGTGGCTCGAGGCGTGGGGGCCGCGCTTTGGGCTCTACCGCGTCGATCGCACCACCATGAACCGCGAGTGGACGGCCGCGTGTGAGTACTTCCGGAGCGTGGCGACCACGCGGCGATTGACGCCCCCTCCCGCGGCAGAGCAGAAGTCCGCGGCATGAGCGCTGAGCCGGCCGCGAACGCCTCTGGGGGAAAGAAGCCTGAAAAGCCGCCGATGATGGCGCGCTTCGGCAAGCGCTACTTCGCGTCGCGTTCGTCGAAGGTGAAGGCGGTCAACTCGGGCGACGCGCTGCACGTCTTGAACGAGCAAGAACGCAAGGCGCTGCGCCGTGTCGAGATTGGCGCCGTCGCTCGCGCCGCGCTGGCGGGTGCGTTGTCGGGCGGCGTCTGCGCAGCGGCCGAGGTGTTCGCCAACGACGAGTGGCCTGAAGACGTCGTGAAGTACTGGCTGTTTCTCGGCGGCATCACCGTCGTCGCGTCGATCGCCGAGATCGCCTTCATCTATTGGGACACGCTGCGCTCGGTGCACGAACTGGCGCGCGTCGCAGGCATCGAGTTGTTCGGGAAAGATCGCGAGTCGAGCGACGACGCGCTGGTCGATGCGCTTGCCCGCGCGGCGTTGGAGCTCCCCAACCCCGTCGACATGGGCATGGGCGTGAACCCGCACCGCGAAGTGAAGAAGTGGCGGCTGGTGCTCGCCTCGCTCGCATACAAAGCGAAGGTCGGCGTCACCAACTTCTTGATCAAGATGATGATCCGCCGCGTCGGTGGCCGAGTCGTGCTGCGGCAAGCCCTGCCCTTCGTCGCCCTGCCGGTAACCGCGTTCTGGAACGGCGTGGTGACCTGGCTGGTGCTGCGCGAGGCACGCATCCGCGCGATGGGTCCGAGCGCGATCGAAGCGTTGGTGAAGGTGATCTTCGACGACGCTCCGCTGTTGTCGCCAGAAGGAAAGTTGTCGGCGATGCGCGCGGTGGCTGCGGCGATCGTGCGCACGCAAGATCTGCATCCGAACCTGGTGCGACTGCTCAGCGTCGCGTCGAAGCGTGCGGGAGACACCGGCAAGGCCGAGCTCGACGACGTCGGGCTGTTCTTGAACGACTTGCCGAAGCTCGACCCCCGCGAGCGAAAAGTGAGCCTGCAGCTGGTCGCAGTGGCGTGCGTGGTCGATGGGCGCGTGTCTTCGCGGGAGCGCAAGCTGTGGAGCGATGCGCTCGCCGCCGCGGGCAAGTCGATGGAACCGCAGCTGCTCGACAAGCTGCGCCTCGGCTTCGTTCGTGGTGACGAAGGCACGGCGGCCACGCTGCGCGACGTGTGAGCTGGGGCTATTCCGGAATGATTCGCGGTGTGCCGATCTCGGACCACGGCGCGCTCATGTCCACGTCGCCCGTGACGACGAGCTGCATGAGATCGGGCCGGAAGAACGCGGTGAAGAGCGCGCTCAAGTCGAGCCAGTGCACGTTGGCGAGCTGCGCGTCCCACGACTTCTCGTCAGGTCTGCCGTCGACGAGCAGGCGGCGCGCGGCGTCAAACGTGCGCTGGTAGCCGGTGCGACGCCGATCGAACTTTCGCAGCGAGTTCGCGACCTCGTCAGTGCTGCGTTGTCCCATCGGCCATCGCTCGAACCAGCGCTGCAGAATGCGTGACGCGGCGAGCACCGCGGAGTGAGCGACTTCTCGCCGCGTCGTGAAGCGAACCCACGTGGCTCCACTTCCCGGGCCGACTTCGGCGTCGGCGCTCACGGAGTAGATCGCGCCGAGCAGTTCGCGCAGTTCCGAGAAGAGCTGTTGGCGCACGACGGCCATCAAGATGTCGGCTCCCGCGCGATCGAGCGTTCCCGGCGGCATGCCTTTGCCGATGATGGTGACCGTCACGCGAGGCTCGTCGGCGATGGGAGCGAGCCACACCTGTCGTGGGCGACCAGGCGTGTGCTCGACGGCGCGCGGAGGTGCAGGTGGTCCCGTCCACGTCGCGAACCCGTCGGCGAGCTTGCGGACCTTCGGCTCATCGAGATCTCCGCTGAGGACGAGCACGAGGTTGTTGGGCGTGAAACACCTCCGCGCGTGCGTCAGCATCTGCTCCGCCGTCAGCGCCGAGACACTCGCCTCGGTGAGTGTCTGGTTGAGCGCCGCGATGTTCCCGTTCGCCGCGGAGCGATGAATCAGCGACGCCCGCAACGCATTCTTCGACTCCGGGAGCGGGAGCCCATCGAGCACCGCCTGCCGCAGCCGCTCGAACACTTCGGAGTCGATGCGCGGCGTGACGATGGCACTGGTGAGGTGCGCGAGGAGATCGGGCAGCTCGCTCTCGAGCACGGTGTTCTCGTACCAGGACTCTCCGTCGTCGATGGCGGGCGAAGACACGAAGCGACGCGCAGCCCGCAGGCCGTGCACTTGATCCATCGCGCCGCCACCGCTCGCGAGCACGTTGCTGAAGGTGAACTGCATCAGGCCCGCGCGGCCGAGCGGTTCGTCGACGCGTCCGCACTTCACGATGAGCCCGACGTCGGCGAGGCCCTTCATCGCGGGCTCGGGCGACCACATCACCTCGACACCGCTCGCGAGTCGCAGCCTGCGCGGGAGCTCGGTGCGCTCCAACGTGATCGGTCGCGCGAAGGTCGCGGGGTCGTAGTGCATCGACGAAGGCAACACGCGCCCTGGACCCGCGACGAGCGGAGCGCAGCCGACGAAGAGCAGAGCGAGCGCGTACTTCACGGCACGAGCTCCACGATCCACATGCGATCGGGTGTGATCGATGCACGAAACGCTTCGACGTCGGCGGCCTGAACGCGAGGTCTCGAGAGCACGACCTTCCAATTCCCGTCGAAGATCGCGCGTTCTCCGAGCGCGATCGCGAGCGGAACGGGGCGTCGTTCGGCTTGCAGCCGTGAGCGCTCGACGAAGTCTGATGCTTCATCGACCGAGCGTTGATCGAGCTGGAGCTTCTTGAAGAACTCGAAGATCTCCGCTTCGGCTTCGGCGGCGGTGTGTCCCTTTCGAATCGGAGCGCGCAGGCCGACGAGATGCGGCCCCGCGTTGTCCGGGCCGATGAACGCGCGCGGAAAACCGGCGGCACGCGTCGACGACTTCACCGCGAGCCCCTGCAGCTGAATCGCGGCGAACATCGGCATCGCGAGCTCGTCTCGAGACCACCCGGCGGGCACTTCGAGCGCGATGAGCAGCTGGTGCTGACTGCCGGCGTGCTCGATCTTCAGGCGGCGCGGTTGTTGCGCGACGATCTTCGGGCGCGGCGTGATCGGGCGATCTGGAATCAGCGCGAACGTCTTCTCGAGCAAACGCTTCGCGTCGACGACGCTGAAGTCACCGACCAGCACGCCGATCGCGTTCGAGGGCGCGTAGTGCGCTTCGTAGAAAGTCGCGACGCTGCTCGGGCTGATGGTGCGCACGTCGCGCTCGTGACCAATGGTGCTCCACGCGTACGGCGTGTTGGCGAAGGCGAGCGCGTAGAAGCGGTCCATCTCTCGCCTGGTCTCACTGTCTCCGTCCTTGAGTTCCTGCAGCACGACGCCCCGCTCCGCCCGGAAGTCGCGGAACACCGGAGCCGCGAAGCGTTGCGCTTCCGCCGCGAGCCACACGCCGAGACTCCCGCTCGGGAATTCGCCTTCGAAGCTGGTGAGGTCTTTCGAGGTGTGCGCGTTGATGCGGATGTCGTGTTTGAAGAGCAACACGTGAA
>JAEUJS010000677.1 GCA_016792935.1 Archangium sp.
GAGCCCGAGCCGACGCCCGAGCCGGTCGCGCTGCCCGCGGAGACAACCTCGACGACCGCTCCCGTCGAGGCCGCGCCACCTGCAGAGACGATCTCGAGCAGCGCGCCAACGCCCTCGACGCCCGAGCCACAGCCCGCACCCGTCGAGACGATCTCGAGCACGGCTCCGACGCCGGCCACGCCCGCCGAAGCTCCGCCCGCGCCCGCGGAGACGATCTCGAGCACTGGCGCCGCACCAGCTGCGGATCCGGCTCCCGAAGCGCCTGTTCCTCCGGCTCCCGCGGCACCTGTCGATACGCTGACCACCACCTTCACACCGCCGCCGGCAACGACCGTCGCGCCTCCCGCGCCTCCAGCTCCGCCGGAGCCCGAGCCGCCGCGCCTGAGCGACGAGAACGTCGAGACGGCCATCGTGCCTGCGCGCGCTTCACCGGCCCGCGAGTTCAAGGTCGAGGCGCGCCCGAAGCCCTACGAGGTCCCTCCTGAGGCCGAGTTCAACGGCGGGCTGCTCCGGCAGGTGCGTATGGCGCGGGGGTTGTCGCTCTCTCAGCTCGCAGAACGCACACGCATCGGCTCCAAGCACCTCGAGAACGTCGAGGCTGATCGCTACGACGCGCTCCCTGCGGTGGTCTATTTGCGCGGCATCCTCATGAACCTCGCGCGCGAGCTCGGGTTGGACGGCATTCGCGTGTCCAAGAGCTACCTCGCGTTCGTCGAGGCCCATCGGTCGAAAGGTTGACCCCACACCCTCGCGGCACTACGAAATCAGGCACCGATGACCGACGAAGAAAAGACGAAGGCGATGCGTTTGGCGCGGGCGATTGCATCGGACATCTCGCTCTACAACGAGCAGAAGATCATCCGCGGCATCGAGCAGGACAACCTCTTCGAGACCTTGAAGGACGAGATCGAAGAGGGCCGCGAGCTCTTCAAGAGCCGGGTGAGCAAGGAGATCTTCACCCGCACCAACTTCTTCGACCGCGCGATCGTCGACGTGATCATCAAGCCCAAGGGTCACGTGAAGTCGAAGATCTGGTGAGCCGTGATTCTCGTCGCGCAGCCCGATGACCGGGGCGCGCGGGTCGATCAACTCGTCGCGAAGAAGCACCCGGAGCTGAGTCGTGCGCGCGTGCAAGCGCTGATCGCCGACGGCTTCGTTCTCATCGAAGGCGAACACGTCAAAGCCTCACACCGCGTCCGCGGCGGAGAGCTGATCTCGGTCGAGATCCCCGAGCCCGTCGCCGCCGAGCCGCAGGCCGAGAAGATCCCCCTGCGCGTGGTGCACGAAGACGACGATCTCCTCGTGGTCGACAAGGCCGCCGGCATGGTCGTGCATCCCGGAGCCGGCCACGCCTCGGGCACCCTGGTGAATGCGCTGCTGCACCACGTGAAAAATCTCAAAGGCGTCGGCGGAGAGCTGCGGCCCGGCATCGTCCACCGCCTCGACAAGGACACCAGCGGGCTCTTGATCATCGCCAAGCACGACGAGTCGCTGCGGGCGCTGCAGGAAGCCTTCAAGTCACGCGCGGTGAAGAAGACCTACGTCGCGCTGGTGTTGGGCAAGCCGCCCGACGCAGGCACGTTCGAAACGCTGCACGGCCGGCATCCGACGAATCGCATGCGCTTCACCGGGAAGGTGAAGACGGGGAAGAAGGCCGTCACGCACTTCAAGGTCACCGAGCGGTTTGGCAACGCCGCGCGCGTGGAGATCGATCTCGAGACCGGCCGCACGCACCAGATCCGCATGCACTTCGCGGAAGCGGGCTTTCCGCTCTTCGGTGACGAGCTGTACGGCGGGAAACGCGTGACGCGAAAGGAGATCATCGAGCGTCAGGCGCTGCACGCGTGGAAGCTCTCGCTGGTGCACCCCCAGACGGGTCGAACGCTGAACTTCACCGCTCCGTTGCCAGCCGACATGAAGCGCGCGCAGAAGGCGCTCAGCCGCTGAGCTGCTTTGCTACCCAACGACGTCGCCCCAGGGGGCTTTGTCACAGCATGCCAATCGTGACGGACTGCTGGCGCTTGGTGAGCACCTTGATCGGCTGAATGGCCATCACGCGCATGAAGACCTTGAGCAGCTCAGGGTCGAACTTGTTGCGCATCTCGGTCCACATCAGCATCAGCGCGACCTCGGGGCCGTACGCGTCGCGGAAGGGCCGCTTGCTGGTCAACGCGTCGTAGGTCGCGGAGATCGAGATCAGCTTCGCGTACAGACCGAGGCTGGCCTTGGGGATGATCATCTGGATGTTGCCCTGCGCGTCACGCACCGCGGTGCCGTATTCCGACTTGTGCTCGAAGGTCGTGACCAGGCGGAGCAGGGTGGCGCGGTTGATCTGCCGCTCCTGCAGAATGTTGCGAATCGAGATCAGCGGAGCGCGGTTGATCTCGTTGCGTTCCTCGACGGTCAGCGCGCCGCGCTTGCTGAGCAGGTTGTCCGACAGCGCGCCCATGCCAGCGTCGTGAAAGAGCGCGATGTACGAGAGATCGCGCAGCTGCGGCTTGGTGAGCCCACACTCGTGCCCGAAGACCACCGTCATCAGCGCGGTGTTCACCGAGTGGTACGCCAGGTACTCGGAGTCGCTCTGGGTGGTGGTCAGACCGAGGAAGTGCGTGCGGTGATCCATCGAGATGTCGACCAGGTCCTGCAGCACGCGCAGCACCTTGTGTGAGGCGATCGGCTTCTCCTTGCGCAGCGAGTCGAAGTACTTGCGCACGAAGAGAACGGCGCGGCCGTAGCAGGTCATCGCGTACTTCTTGCGATCGAGCTTGGCCTCGCTCTCGTCCTTCTCGTTCTCGAGCTTGTCCTTGATCTTCGACCACTTCGCGAGCTGCATCGCGACGAGGCGCTTGCCGTCGACTCCAGTCTCGTCGACGTCGTCGTTCTGCTCCTTGCTGAAGATCCAGATGAAGTTCTTGAGCTCGGGAACGGTGACGGAGCGCATCATGGTGATGCCGCCCACGTCCTTGTTGCGCATCTCGTCGAGCAGCGTGCGCACGTTCTCGAGCGCGGCCATGTCGACCTTGATGAGCATGCCGTTCAAGTAGAACGACTGCTTCACGCCCATCAGCTCGAGCTTGCCGTCCTTCTGGATGATGCCGTTCATCGTCTCCTGGAGCTGCGCGAGCGGCTTCTCGAAGACGGCGTTGTCGGGGTCGTACATCTTCACCGAGCGCAGCAGCATGTAGAGCGCCGAGATGAGCTGACGCCCTGCGGTCTGCAGCTTCTCGTTGTGCTCTCGCCCGAACGCATCGACTGACGCGTCGTCGGCATCGGAGACCTTCGTGAGGGCAATTTCCGCCATGACTTTAGCTTTCCTTCTCAGCGCTGCCGAACAGCTGCTTGCGCACGCGCGCCAGGTAGCCCTTGGCCTGCATCGTGACTTCCTGCGGCTGGCTGGTGTCTTCGGCGATCTCCTGCAGCAGCTTGGCCGTCTGAATGGTGCACGCTCCGGCGAGGCCTGCGAGGGCGAGCTTCTTGTCGTCGATCACCTTCTGCTTGTTGAAGAGGCCGGCCTTGGTCTGCAGCACGGTCGAGAAGTAGTTCACCGCGCCTGCCACGCCGGTCGAGCCGAGCGCGATGTAGAGCCCCTCGCGTTCCTGTGGGCTCTTTTCCTCGAAGGTCTTCTCTTTCACGATGCGCAACAGATCGAGGTACGCCTTCTCGCGATCGAACTCCGGCAACACGCGCGCGGCCTGCAGGCGCACCTGCAGCGTCGGGTCTTCGAGGAGCGAGGCGATCAGCTTGCGCGCTTCACCCGTGCGGCCGCGGGCGATGATGCCCATCACGTCGAGCTTGAGCGCGAGGTTCTTGCTCTTCAGCGCGTTGGCGAAGAACTTGAGCTTGTCGGGGTGGTTGGCCTTGTCGAGCACGTAGACCATGTCGCGCTGCATCTGCGGCTTCTCGGCGATCTTCATCTTCTCGACGAAGGGGTCGGGGTTGGTTCGCGCGAAGTTCACCATCACGTCGCACAGCAGCGTGCGGTTCTCGGCGAGCTCGATCACTTCCAGCGTGTTGAGCAGCGGGTCGACCGCGTCCGGCGTGACGTTCGAGAGGTACTTCACGACCTCGGGCGGGTTCTTCAGCTTCGCGTACTTCAAGATCTCGCCGATGCGGTTGAGGCGCTGTTCCTCTCCCATGCGGGCGATGAAGCCCTTGAGCAGCTCGGCGATCGAGCTGTCGGGGCCGGCGCGCTGTTCCATCGCGCGCAGCTTGAGGACCACCTGGTTCACGATCGCGAAGTCTTCCTGCAAGAGCATCGCGTCGAGCAGCTGGCTGAACATCTCGCCGAGCAGCTGCGCGTCGGTCACGCCGTTTTCGACGACCTGGAAGACGGCGGAGATCAGCTTGGGGAAGAGGCGCTGGTTTTCCTCTTCGTGAATGTCCTTCTGCAGCTTGGCCTTGAGATCAGGCGTGGCGGTGACGCCTTGAATCACCACGCCGCGCATCTGATCGATGTTGTCGAGCTTGATCTCGAGATCGGCCTCGGTGAGGCGCGCGAAGCGAATGTAGTCGCCGCTGTTCGTGCGGAGCCGCTTCTGGAGGTAGTCGACGATCTTGTCGACCTCGACCTGCACCTCCTCCTCGCTCATGTCGTCGATCTTGAACCCTTCGACCATGATGTATTCGAAGTTCGGCATCTGAGCGCGCCACAGCTGGGCGTTCAGATCGTCGGCTCCGCGATCAGGGTCAGACAGCGAGATCATGACGAACTGCGTGAGTTCCTCGAGCGAGAAGCCCGGGCGGAACATGATCTGGCGGATGCCGTCCTTGAAGAACTTGTAGGGGATCGGGTTCTCCTCGGTGAACACGTCCTGCTTGTGCACCGTGAAGTTCGTCAACTCGACGCGCAGGTTCAGCACGCCGTAGGTCTGCGTGTAGCCCTCGATCGCCTGCCACGCCTTGGTGAGGTACTCGCTGAACTTCGACTCGTTGTGCCGGTACATCGCGATGGTCTTGAGGCCCTTGAGCAGGTGGTACGCGACCGCGCGCGCGGCCTCGACCTGCTGCTTGATCTTCGGGTCGCTCATCGGGTCGGGCGCAGGCTGTGCTGCCGCCTGAGCCGTACCGTTCGCGTTGGGATTGCTCACGCCCGAGGGCGACGACGCAGCCGGTGCTCGATTCGCCATGCGCGGGCGAGTCTACGCCCGTTCCGGCGATTCTTTAGCTTCTCAGCGAATCGCGTCCCGCAAACGGCGGGTGAGCACCTTGACCACGCCCTGCGCGATCTCGGGCTTCTCAGTCATGATCTCCTGGAAGTCTTCCCGGGTGATCTTGAGCAGGTTGGTGTCTTGCAACGCAGTGACGCTGGCGGACCGGGGAGCGGCGTCGAGCACGCCCATCTCTCCAAAGCATTCGCGCTCGCCCAATTCGGCGATCACCCGGTCGGCGCGGTGCACGCGCACTCGCCCGTCGATGACCATGTAGAGCGCGT
>JAEUJS010000692.1 GCA_016792935.1 Archangium sp.
CGCGTTCGACGAAGGCGTGAAGAACGCGTTCGACTTCCCCGGCTTCGTGCCTGCGTACATCCGCCCGATGTTCTGCCGGGGCGAAGGTCCCTTCCGCTGGGTCGCGCTCTCCGGAGATCCCGCCGACATCAAGGTGACCGACGACGCGCTGATCGAGCTGTTCCCCGAGAAGAAGCACATGGTGCGGTGGCTGCGCATGGCCGGCGAGAAGGTGAAGTTCCAGGGTCTGCCGGCGCGCATCTGCTGGCTGGGCTACGGCGAGCGTCATCGCGCGGGGCTCTTGTTCAACGACCTGGTCAAGACCGGCAAGGTGAAGGCGCCGATCGTGATCGGCCGCGACCATCTGGACTGTGGCTCGGTGGCCTCGCCGAACCGTGAGACCGAGGCGATGAAGGACGGCACTGACGCGGTGGCGGACTGGCCGATCTTGAACGCCATGATCAACGCGGTGAACGGCGCTTCGTGGGTTTCATTCCACCACGGTGGTGGCGTTGGAATTGGGTACTCGCTCCACGCCGGTCAGGTGATCGTCGCCGACGGAACCGAGGGAGCCGCGCGGCGCATCGAGCGCACGTTGCTGAGTGATCCCGGGATGGGCGTCATCCGTCACGTCGACGCGGGGTACGACGAAGCGCTCACCGCAGCGCGTGAACGCGGAGTGAAGATCCCGGGCGTCACGGCATGACCCGGAGAGGTGGGCTCGTCCTCAGCGCGTTGCTCGCTCTGAGCGCCTGCGCCCCCACCTCTCTCGCGCCGACGGTGATCCGCTACGAGCCGCTCGAGCCCTCGGTCGGAGAGAATCGACTCGGCTTGAGAACTGGCCCTCGGCTGTCGAGCGCGATCGCCAGGGTGGAGGGCGGCACGCTCGACGACGACATCGGCACGCCCGCTCCGCCTGAGTTGGGTCTCGGTCTCGAGTACGTGCGCCTGCAACCGCTGATCGGAAACTTCGCGGTGCACTTCGGCGTGCAGGCCGAGTTCTTCTACGCCATCCCCTTCCCTGCGCTCGGAGCCTTCGCCGGTCTCTCGCATCGCTGGCAGATCGGCGTGCTGAGCATCGCTCCCGGCCTCGGTCTGCGCGCGGGGACGGACTTCGGGACGATCACCGCCGCGGGCCCACCAGCGTCGACGTGGGGCGGTGACGTCAGTGTCTCGATCTCGCTCGCCGAAGGAGAGACCGCGCGCATCGGCGTCTCTCCGTTCTTTGCGCTGTGGCAGACGTATTCACCAACGGCTTCGGGGCTGAACACCGCCGCCTTCGCCGGAGCCGTGCTCTTCGTACGCTTCACCCAGTTCGAGTTGATCGTGGGACTGGGGCGCGTCTTCGCCAAGAATACGGGGTGGAACGTCCCGCTCATCGGCGTGCGCACCGGAGGCAACTGACTCACATGAACTTCGACGTGCTCATTCACGGTGCATCAGAGGTCGTCACCTGCACCGGCACGTCGGGGCCCGCGGAGGAACGGCTCGCGATTCAACGCGGCGCTTCGATCGGCATCAACGGCGATCGCATCGCGTGGATCGGCGTCGATGCGAAAGCGACCGGCACCCTCGAGCTCGACGCGCTTGGCGGCTTCGTCGGCCCCGGCTTCGTCGATTGCCACACGCACGTCGTTTTCGCTGGCGATCGATCGACTGAGTTCGAACAGCGCACGCAGGGCAAGACGTACCTCGAGATCGCCGCGGCCGGCGGAGGCATCGCGCGCACCGTCATCGCCACGCGCGCCGCGACCGAAGACGAGCTCATCGCGTTGGCGCGTCCGAGACTCGAGCGTCTGCTCCGGCACGGAGTCACCACCGTCGAGATCAAGAGCGGTTACGGACTCAGCGCCGAGAGCGAACTGCGCATGTTGAGCGTGATCGATCGCCTCGCGCACGAGACGCCGATGACGGTGATCCCCACCTTGCTCGCGCTCCACTCGATCCCCGTGGAGTTCAAGGAGAAGCGCGGCGAGTGGCTGCGGATCGTGAACGAAGAGCTCTTGCCTCGCGTCGCGGCCGACAAGCTCGCGCGGTTCGCCGACGTCTTCGTCGAACAGACCGCGTTCACGCACGACGAGGCGCGCGTCTGCATGGAAGCGGCGCGCAAAGTGGGCCTGTCGATTCGCATGCACGTCGATCAGCTGACGGCGAACGGTGGCGCACAGCTGGCCGCCTCGCTCGGGTCGGTGACGGCCGATCACCTCGAGCAGATCTCCGCTGACGGCATCGCGGCGCTGGCGAAGGCCGGGACGATCGCGGTGCTCGCTCCGACGTCGACGTTGTTCGCGAAGGCGCGGCCGTTCGCTCCGGGGCGAGCGTTGTGCGACGCCGGCGTGCGCGTCGCCATCTGCACCAACTGCAACCCCGGCAGCTCGCATTCCGAGAACGTGTTCCTCGCGCTGGGCCTGGCGTGCGTCGAGAACGGGCTGACTCCGGCCGAGGCGTACCTGGGCTTCACGCGCTACGCGGCCGATGCGGTGCTCGAGCCGGAGCGCGGGCGGCTCGCCGTGGGGTCTCCAGCGGATCTCGTGATCTACGACTGCCCGAGCTATCGCGATCTGCCGTACCACTTCGCGATGAACGACGTGGCGCACGTCCTTCGAGCTGGCCGTCCGGTGTTTTGAAACGCGAGCGCCTCGGCGCTACAAATCTTCACGTCATGTGCCGCATCTTCGCCGTCCGTTCCAATCAGCCCATCGCCGTCGAGTCGGCCTTCGATGGCCTTCGCGAGCTCGCGGCGGAGCACAAAGACGGCTGGGGCATCGCGCGCTTCGAGCCGGGCGTGGAGCCGCACATCGAGATGCGCGTCGACACCGCCGAGAATTGTCCGCGCTTCATCGAGCGTGGGCGCGAGTACGTGCAGTCGCTCGCGGTGCACATTCGCCTGGCGTCGGTCGGCACGGTGCACGAGCGCAACAACCACCCTTTCTCAGCTGGGAAATGGGTGTTCATGCACAACGGCACGCTCAAGCGCTTCAAGACCGATGAGGCGTTGCGCTCGCGCTTCGACGCCGAGATTGATCCGTCGCTGCGCGCCTTCCGTGGAGAGACCGACTCCGAGCGCTGCTTCGCGCTGTTCCGCACGTATCTGGGTGGCGGGAATTCCGACGCCGAGGTGCGCACCGCGTTGACGCGCGTGTTCCGGTTTGCGGAAGCGCAGTGTGACGACGCGACCGAAGGGAAACGCAGCGCGATGAACTTTCTCGTCACCGATGGGACGCGGTTCTTCTGCACGCGGCGCGATCGCACGTTGTTCGCGACGACGAGCGCCGACGTCGCCTCGATCGCGAGCGAAAAGCTCAAGCTCGCTGGAGCCGAGTGGCGCGAAGTGCCGAACGATCACCTCGTGACCATCGACGAGCAGTTGAAGCTCAGCATCGAGGCCATCGCATGAAGCCGTCGGATCTGAAGGTCACGCACCACTTCGCCGATTTGCCGAAGGTGCGCATGCACTACGTCGCCGCGGGTCCCGAGAGTGGACCGCTGACGGTGCTGCTCCACGGCTTCCCCGAGAACTGGTGGTCGTGGCGGTATCAGTTCGATGCCTTGGCGAAGGCGGGGCTGCGGGTGATCGCTCCCGACTTGCGCGGCTACGGAGAGACCAGCCGCGAAGGTCCCTTCGACATCGACACGCTCGTCGGCGACGTCTGTCATCTGATCGAAGCGCTCGGTGAACGAAAGGCGCGCATCGTCGGCCACGACTGGGGCGGCGCGCTGGCGTGGCATCTCGCTTCGAAGCGGCCGGACTTCTGCGAGCGATTGGTGGTGCTGAACTGCCCTCACCCGGTGCGGATGCGCGAGGCGTTGCTGCAGCGGCCGTCGTGGGCGCAGGTGAAGCGGTCCTGGTACTTCTTCTTCTTCCTGTTGCCCGGTTTGCCGGAGTGGCTGCTCACCAAAGACGACGCCGGCAACACCGTGCGCGTGCTCAAGGGCTCGAGCGTGCAACGCGATCACTTCTCAGCGGATGAGTTGGCTCCGTTCCGTGAGGCGATTCAGAAGCCGGGCGCCGCGAAGGCGATGGTCGATTGGTACCGCGACATCGTGTGGCGTGGGCTGACGCGGCCGTTCAATCCGCCGGTGTACGACGACATCACCGCGCGCACGCTGGTGATCTGGGGAATGAAGGACACCGCGCTCGGCTACGACGATCTCGTTCCGGGCACCGAGAAGCACGTGCGACAGCTGGCGATCGAGAAGATCCCCGACGCCGGTCACTTCGTTCAGTCGGAGCGGCCTGAGCTCGTGAATCCACCGCTCATTTCGTTCCTGCAGTCGTAGACCAGCGAGCGAGCAGCGCTTCCGACTTCGGGCCAGACGTCTTCGCTTCGATCGAGCGCGAGTTCTCGCCGGTGACGGTGATGGTGATCAGCAACGCGTCTTCGGGAGCGGCCGCTTTCACCTGTTCGATCCACTCGACGAGCATGGCTCCGTCGGACTCGAGGAGATCGTAGAAGCCCGTGGCGAAGAGATCGCCCTCGCCGGTGAGTCGGTAGAGATCGGCGTGGTGCAGCTTCAGCGTCGTGCCCTGGTAGCTCTGGACGATCGAGTACGTGGGGCTGCTGACGTCGTCGAGCGGCACGCCTGCTCCGTCGGCGACGCCTCGGGAGAATTGAGTCTTGCCTGCGCCGAGCTGGCCGCTGAGTCCGACGAAGTCGTTTTGCTTCAGCGCCGCGCCGAGGGCCTTCCCGAGGGCGAAGGTCTCGTCTGCTGAGTTGGTGACGAAGGTCACGACACAGCCTCGACAAGTGACTTCCCCTCACCCCAACCCTCTCCCGCAGGGGCGGGAGAGGGAGTCATGTCGCGCGTCACCGCTCCCACTGGCGCCAGACCTCAGTCATGCCTTCGAGCAGATCACCCGCGATGAGCCCGAGCTCGCCGTGTTTCTGCTTCACGACATCGCCCGCGCGCCCGTGCACCCACACCGCGGTCACCGCGGCATCACCGAGCGGCAAGCCCTGCCCGATCAACGAACCGCACATTCCGGCGAGCACGTCGCCGGTCCCGCCGGTGGCCATGCCGGGATTGCCCGTGGTGTTGATGAACACCGACCCATCAGGCCGCGCGATCAGCGTGCGCGCACCCTTGAGCACCAGCACCACGCGGTGATCGACGGCGAAGCTCCGCGCGATCGCGATGCGATTCTCCTGCAGCTCCGTCGTGGTGATGCCGAGCAACCGCGCCAGCTCTCCGGGATGCGGAGTGATCATGAGCTGCCCGCGCGACTTCCCGAACACCTCGAGGTGGCCCACGAGGGCGTTGAGCGCATCGGCATCGAGCACACACGGCGCCGTCGATTCCTCGAGGAAATCGGCCAGCAGCTGATGCGTCTCGTCACCGCGCGAGATGCCCGGCCCGATCACGATCGCGCTCTTCCCCTCAGCCGCGTCGAGCAGCCCGTTGAGATCGCGCATGCCGAGCGGTCCGTCGCCCTTCAGCTCGACACCCATGAACTCCGGAGCGTGTCGCATCACGCCATCGATCGCGTCAGCGCGAGTCGCGATGGTGACGAGCCCCGCTCCTGATCGCAGCGCACCCATCGCGGCCAGCGCCGCGGCGCCCGTCTTCCCGCGAGAACCCGCGACCACCAGCACGTGCCCGAACGAGCCCTTGTGCGTGCTCGCATCGCGCGGGAGCAGCGCCTTGCGCGCATCGGCCTCGCTCAACAACCACGTCGGAGCGTCTTTGAGCACCCGCTCCGCAGACGCCGGAATCCCGATGTCGGTGATCTCGAGCAGCCCGCATCGACCGACTCCCGGCTCGAGCACCTGACCGCGCTTCGCGTACCCGAACGCCAACGTGCGATCGGCGGTGACGCACGGCTCGCGCACCATGCCGAGATCCGAATCGAGCCCCGACGGCAGATCGGCAGCGATCACCTTCGCGCCATTCGCGCGCCACTTCGCGATGCGCTCGATCGCCTCGGCGATGCGCCCTTCGGGAGAACGCGACAAGCCCGTCCCAAGGAGCGCGTCGATCACCACGTCGCCCTTCCCGACCGGCAGGTTCGGAGCGATGGGCCCGATCTTCAGCCCCGCCTTGAGCAGCGCCTCGAAGTTCTTCGCCGCGTCACCCTTGAGCGAA
>JAEUJS010000092.1 GCA_016792935.1 Archangium sp.
TCCGGCAGTCCGCGGAGTCAGCGCGGTGCACATCGCTCCTGATCGCGAGCCCATGCCGACGGCGCCGGACGCGTTGACCACGCCCAGTCCGCAGCGAGAACTCGCTACGGGCCCGAAAAGCGTCAGTGACGTCGTCGCGCAGGCGACCGCGCTCACCGCGAGTTACGGCGCAGAGCTGACCTCGCTCCTCAAGTCGCTGCGCGCGTTGGGGGGCTTCGAGCAGATCGTCACCCTCGCCAACGGAGCGCCCGCCGCCGTCGCGAAGCTCCCCGAGGTGCGCGAGTTGCTGGGTTTCTCGCAGAACCGGCTCGGTCAGCACGCCGAAGCCGAGCAAACGCTCTCGTCACTCTTCGCCGAAGCGCCGACTGGAGAGCGGGCGGGGCTCCTCGCGCGCGTGTTCAAGGATCAGTACGCCGAGGCGACGCACGCCGAGCGGTGGGTGAGGGCGCGCGGCTTCTTGCGCAGAGCGATCGACGCCTACCTCGCGGGCTTCGCACTCGATCGCACCGATCCGTACTGCGGCGTGAACGCGCTGACGTTGATGGAAGCGCTCGACACCGAAGATCCGCAGCGCGCCGAATTGCTCGAGCAGGTGCGCAAGGCGACGAAGCCGCGGCACACCACGTTCTGGGATCACGCGGCCGCGCTCGAGCTGGCGGTGGTCGACTCCGATGCGCGCAATGCCGAGATCGCGCTCGAGTGTTGCGAAGCGAGCGGCGCCGAGAAGTGGGCACCGCTGAGCACTGCACGGACGTTGAGCATGATTGCCCGTGCACGCGCCGCGAAGGGCCAGGACGCGGCGTGGATTCGCCCGTTCGTCGAGCGATTGATCGAACTCGCGAGCTGAAAAATTGCGCCGATCGATCACTCGCATACTTTCTCGATCAGGCCTGTAGCGGCTCGAACGCAGGCCACTTTCCAAAAATCTGGAGGCAGGATGTCGGCACTGAATTCGCTCGCGCGTTCGCGCGCGGGAACGGCGGAGCTTTCTTCTCACGTCCACGCGCGCAGCAAGGACTACGTCCTCTACAAGGGCGACTCGCTCGCGCTGCTCGACCAGTTCGAAGATCAAACCTTCGATCTGATCTTCGCCGACCCTCCGTACTTCCTGTCCAACGGCGGCTTCACCTGCCAGGGCGGCAAGCGCGCTCCGGTGAAGAAGGGCGAGTGGGATCAGAGCAACGGCGTCGAGAGCGATCACGCCTTCACCACCGCGTGGCTCAAGGCCTGCCAGCGTCTGCTCAAGCCCAGCGGCACCATCTGGGTCTCGGGCACGCAGCACGTCATCTTCAGCGTCGGCTTCGCGATGCAGCAGCTCGGCTACAAGCTGCTCAACACCGTCACCTGGTACAAGCCGAACGCGTCGCCGCACCTCGCGTGCCGCTACTTCACGCATTCCACCGAGATCCTGGTGTGGGCCTCGCCCATCGGCGGCAAGGGCAAGCTGCAGCACAAGTTCAACTACGCCGACATGAAGGTCGCGAACGGCGGCAAGCAGATGCGCGACGCGTGGGCGCTGCCGAAGCCGGGCGAGGAAGAGCTCAGCGACGAGGGCGACGGCAAGCTGTGGACGATGACGACTCCCAAGCCGAGCGAGAAGTCGCACGGCAAGCACCCGACCCAGAAGCCCATCGCGTTGCTCGAGCGCCTGGTCGACGCGTGCACCGATGAAGACGCGCTGGTGCTCGATCCCTTCTGCGGCTCGGGAACCACAGGAGTGGCCGCCGTCGGCAAGGGTCGCCGCTTCGTCGGCATCGACATGAACCCCGAGTACCTCGACCTCACGAAGCGACGGATGGACGCTGTGCGATGAGCCGGCGCGTTACGATTCGTCGTCTGCGTCGAGACCGCTGAGCCAGTCGCTCACGCTCGACGCGGTGAGCTGAAGCGGTGGTGCGTCCTTTTCCACGGTGAACACCCGGCCCGTGACGCCGCTGACGACGACCATACGGTAGTCGGCGCTCGCGATCGGGAGCCAGTCATCCGAGAACAGCTCGTCATCGCGGGCTCCGGCTTCGACCCACAGCTCGTCCTCTGCGCGCAGCCAGTTCAGACTCTTCTGAAGCAGCTTCTTCCGTTGGAGGCTGGCTTCGAGCCCGAGGAACTCGAGGCCGGCGAAGAGTCCCTTCGTCGATGGCCGCTGACCATTCGCGATCGACCACAGCGCGCGCACTTCGGGGGGCAGCCGATGTTCGTCGAGCCTGGTCTGCTTCGCGGGCCGGGTGAGCCTCGGCGCGCTTGCCGTTCGCGCCACGAGTCGCTCGAAGGCCCGAGCCACACCGGTGCCCTTGCGCGGCACGAGAGGCTTGTCCTGCCCGAAGCGTGGCAGCAGCTCCGTCCGATCGAAGGTGATGGCAGCGCGCTTGAGCCGGCGCGCCAGCGTCTGGTTGGTCACGGCACGCTCGAACCAGGCGCCGGGTGCGGCTTTGCGCAGCAGGAGGACCTCGAAGCACGAGAAGGGGACGCGCTCAGGCCACCGTTGGCACGCTTCCTCGAGCGTGGCCCGGAGGTCATCGTGGGCCGCGAGCCGCGCGAGCGCCGCGCGTCGGGACCTTTCGCCGCTCCAGGGCTCGAGGCGCACGAGTTCGATGACTCGTTCCAGCGCGACGGGCCAGCGCCGGTGCGAGCCAAGGAGCACCGCAAGCGGCTGCTCACCACACCGCTCGACCATGGCCGTCGCGCGCGCCTGGGGGAGCTGCGTGAGCCTCCCGAGCCAGCGGTCGCGCTCGACTCGCTCGTCTTCGAGACGAAGCAGGAACTGGCTGAGGTTCGGAATGGGCGCGCGACGGCAGATCGTTTCGAGTCCGAGAAGTAGCGCGCCGACCTCGTAGTCGGCGAAGGCCCGGGCGCATGCGCTGGCTGACCATCGCGCTTCTTCGAGCCGCGCTCGCGCGTGATCCCACGCGGCTGACGGAGCGACCGGAATCGCGCGTTGGTCGTCGAGATCGACGACCTGGCCGTTGATGATGACCGCCGAGCTCATTGAGCGGCGGCGAGCTGCTCCGTGCGACGGGCGATGAACTCGACCAGCGTGCGCACGCCGATGCCGGTGGCGCCCTTGCTGAAGTAGCCGCGCTCGCGCGGTGACTGCGACGGGCCGGCGATGTCGAGGTGCACCCACGGCGTGTCGCCGACGAATTCCTTCAAGAACAACGCGGCAGAGATCGAACCACCGGCGCGATCTCCAGCGTTCTTCATGTCGGCCACTTCGCTCTTGAGCACGTCGCGCTGGAACTCGGTGAGCGGCAGGCGCCAGATCTCTTCGCCAGCGAGGCGCGCCGATTCCGAAACGTCGTAGAAGAGCTGATCGTCGGCCGAGAACGCGCCGGCGATGTAGTTGCCCAGCGCGATGATGCAGGCGCCGGTCAGCGTCGCGAGATCGATGATCGCCGCGGGCTTCTGCTCGTTGGCGTACGCGAGGATGTCGCCGAGCACGAGGCGGCCTTCCGCGTCGGTGTTGGTGATCTCCACCGTCTTGCCGAGCTTGCTGACCAGCACGTCGCCGAGCCGGTACGCGTTGCCGTCGGGCATGTTCTCGCAGGCGCCGAAGTACGCATGGACGGGGAACGGAGGCGCCATGCGCGCGATCACCTTCATCGCGCCCAGGACCGCGGCCGAGCCCGCCATGTCGGTCTTCATGTCGATCATCGCGTCCGACGGCTTGAGCGAGAGACCGCCCGAGTCGAAGGTGATCGCCTTGCCGACGAAACACACCGGCTGACGCTTCGCCGCTTCGGGATCGCGGGGAATGTACGAGAGCTGCACGAGCCGCGGCTCCTCGATGCTGCCGCGCGCGACGCCGAGGAACATGCCCATCTTGAGCTCGGTGATCTTCTTGCGGTCACCGATCGCGATGTTGAGGCCGACTTCCTTGGCCATCGTCTTCGCGGCGTCAGCGAGGATCGTCGGCGTCATCGTGGCGGGCGGCTCGTTGACGAGATCGCGCGCCCAGTTGGTGGCGTGCGCGACGAGGCGGGCGTGCGCCACCATGCCGTCGTGCATCTTTTCCTTCTTCACGCCCTCAGGGAGGAAGAGCTGCACCTTGTCGAGCCTGGGCGCGTTCTTCTCGTCCTTGTTCTGCGTCTTCCAGCGGTCGTATTTGTACGCGCCCAGCTCGAAGCCCTCGACGATCGCCTTGATCGCCTGATCGAGCTCACGCACCACGGGCAGCTGCACCACCGCGGTCTTCGCCTTCATGCGCGTGGCCGTCTTCACCGCGCGACCGGCCGCCAGACGCAACGCTTCCGGAGTGAACTTCGCGCGAGCCCCGAGGCCCACGAGGATCACGCGCGTCGCGCCGACCTTGCCGTGGCTCTGGAAGACGAAGGTCTGTTCCGCCTTGCCTTTGAAGCCTTCTGACGCCGCGGTCTTGAAGAGCAGGCCCTTGGTCTTCTTGTCGGCGCTGATCAGGTTCTTCGGCGGGTGCTTCTTGTCGGTGAGGTCGGTGTCGAAGACGGGGAAAACCAACACATCGGCCCTGGCCTTCGAGGCATCAGCGGCAGCAAACGCAAAATTCATGTGGGGCGTACTCCTGGGGAAAAGACGCGCGGACTGTAGCCAAGACACCGACAGGGGCCACTGGAATCAGGGACCACAAGGAATATGGTGCGCGCCGTTTCAAGGCCCCCGATGTCCGCTCTCCTGACGCACCTCACCGCGGTCGAACGTCTCGCCGCGCACGTGAATGAACTCCCTGGTGAGTTCGCGCGATCGCTTGGCGAAGACCTCGAATACGCGCGCTTCGGAGCGGCGCTCCCCGAGCTGCCGCGCTTCGGCGGTTGGAGCATGGGCCTCGAGGCCTGGCTCGCGCGTGGATCGCGCCCGCACTATTCCGAGCTGATGGCCGATCGCGCTCCGGTGGCGTTCGGTCTGAAGGCCGCCGAGCTCGTCGCCAACGGAGCGTTGATCGGCGTCGAAGCCGGGTACGCGTTTCTCGCCGGCTATTTCACGCAGCTGTGTGTGACGCGCTCGCTCGAGCCGGTGGTGCAGCAGGTCCTCGCCACCCATCGCAAGCAGGGCGAATCGGAGAACGCCGCGCGCGCTCGCATCGAGTGGACGCAGTCGTTGTTCTTCATGCAGGACCTGCACGGGTCGCCGCTGGTGGGCACTCCGGCGGTGCGCGCGAAGCTGCAGATCCGCAAGGCGAGCAGCGTGAAGGGCGTCGGCCGCGGCTTCTACGAGTTGATTCGCGTCAGCTCACTCGATGCGTTCGGAGACGCTCCGAGCAAGGGCGAAGTCGACGTGTGGATGCGCGGGCTCTACTTGTTCTCGTTGGCGCTCGGCTCTCCGCTGGGGCGCTTGAAGGCGCTGCCGGGAGCGCACCTCTCAGCGAAAGAGCTCTACCGCGGTGAAGGCCTCGACGTGTTCGCGGCGGTGGACAAGGGCCTCGATCGCGCGCGCGAAGCGCTCACGCTGCTGGGTGGAATGATTCGTCGCAACAGCTGGTCGGCGCGTTCGCGCGGGAAGTTCCTCGACCTGTTGCCCGAAGGCGGAGCCGCGAAGGTGCTCCGCGCGACTGCTGCCTGAGCTCGAGGTAGTGTGTGGCTGTCCACACAAAGGGCCACACATGCCGACCAACCTTTCGATTGATGATCAGCTGCTCAGGCGTGCGCAGAAGCTCGGCAAGCACGCAACGAAGCGCCAGGCCGTGAACGAGGCGCTGCGCGAGTACGTCGATCGGCTCGCGCGCAGGGAGATTCTCGCGCTCGAGGGCAAGCTGAAGTGGGACCCGCGTGTCGACTACAAAGCTGCGAGACGTCGATGAGGGTTCTCGTCGATACGAGCGCGTGGTCGCACTTCCTTCGGCGCGACGGTGAGAACGAGGTGCGTTCGCTGTTCCGGACCTTGATCGTCGATGGTGCGCAGGTCTTCTTGACGGGTTTGATCTACCAGGAGTTGCTGACTGGCTTTCGCAGCGAGCCGCGGCGCACCGAACTCATTCGGCGTTTGACCGCGTTCGAGGCGTTGGTTCCCACTCGGTCCACCCACGAGAAGGCGGCTCGACTGGCAGACAAGTGCCTCCGTGGGGGAGTGACCGTTGGCACTGTGGATGTGCTGATCGCTCAGCTCGCGATCGAGCGCGAATGCGCCTTGCTCACCACCGACGACGACTACCGATCGATCGCGAAGTTCTGTTCGCTCGAACTGCTTCCTGGACCGAGCTGAAGCTCAGGGCAGGGTGATGTCGGCGACCGCGTCGTTCATCGTGGTCATCACGGTGGCGTGAGGCATGCCGGCCGCGAAGGGATTGACGACCCAGGTGAGCGCGTCGGTGACCGGATTCGCGCCGTTCGCGTTCGTGAAGACGCGCAGGTTGACGGTCGCGTTGCCGCGGAACGCCGCGCCCGAATAGGTCGCGCGCGAAGTCATCGTCATCGTGTCCTGCGTGAAGATCACGGGCATCAAGACCGCCTGCACGCCATCGGTGATCGAGACCGCACGCGCCGCGACAATGCCGAAGCCCAGCCCTCCCGTCGGAGCCGACATCGATCCCAGCGCGAGATCGCCCGAGATGGTGACCGGCCCGAACGCGAAGTTCGCGATGGTCTCTTCGTCAGCGTGAATGGTGACCGGCTGCAGCGGGTTGGCGAGCAGGTTGAGCGCGATGCCGCCATTTCCGAAACCGAGGAGCGAAGGCACTGGCGTCACGCGACCCGGCATCAGATCGGTGATGACGTAAGGGTATTCCGATTCTCCGGGCGTGGTGATGATGCGGTAGCCGCCCTGAAGCTGTTGCAAGAGCGCCGCGGGATCGAGGCCGCCCGTCAGCGCCGCCGGATCGAGCACGGAGATCTGCAGGTTCTGCAGCGCCGGAGGATTGGGCAGCGTGATCGTTCCGCGCAGCGTGCCGAGGCCCGAACCAGAAGCGCCAAGGTAGATGCGGATGTTCTCGGGGCCCGCCTTGAACGGGTCGGAGAGATCCAGATCGATGGTGGTGGTCGCCGACTGGAAGTCGAGGAAGGGAATGAGGTTGCCGTCATCGTTGCGATCGCTGATCGCGGTGAGGCGGTGCGTGCCGGTGCGCAGACCCTCGAAGAGGAACGGGATCTCGGTGGGCATCATCGGCTTGCCCAGGTTCTCGAGCGTGGTGTTGCGGAAGAGACCGACCTCTTTGCCGACCGCGAAGCCACCGACGACGACGACTCCGGAGATGGTTCCCTTCGGGCCGCCCGCGCGCACCCAGGTGCCTTCTTCGAGCTCGCCGTCTTTTCCGCCGACCGACGCGAAGTACTTGATGGTGGTGGTGGCGGAGATCTCGACCTCGAACGGCGACGGACCCGAGAGGCGACCGATCGAGCTGTTGCGCGGATCTTCTCCGTTGGTGCTCACGTAGATCGTCGCGGGGCGATCAGCTTCGAAGATGACCTTCACCGTGCCGTTGAAGGGGCCCGCGGGCGGCGTGGCGTGAACTCCGGGAGGCGCGAGCTCAGCGTTGGGCTCGAACGAGAACGGGCCCGGTTTCTGGCCGCAGGAGAGAGCAAGAAACGCAGCGACAACGAGCGAGCCGACCGGCGACGAAGGACCCGGTCTTGCGCGGAGCGCAGAGGCGAGCGAGCACAGGGAACCGAGCGTGGGGAGGCGCATCGGGGGCGCATCAGGCTCGCCACTGACTCGAAAGTCAACGCCTCGGCTAGAGGCCATTGTCGATCGTCGTGCGCTCGACGGTGTTCACGTCTTTCTCGATCTTTTGCGCGATGACCTCGAGGCCGTTCTTCACCTGCTCGGGCACGGTGTCCGATCGCTCACACGTGGGGAGCAGCTGCTCGATCGGCGTATCCATGTCGCTCAACGGACAGCGGCGCGAAGAGAACGTGATGCGGATCTCCTGCAGGTGTTCGTCACCGCGCAGCAGCGTGAGGATGCACTGCGTGATGATCAGCCCGTCGCCGGAGTTCCACATCTCCCAGGCACCGACGATGACGCCGGCTTCCTGGTTCTCGCTGGTGACGGCTCCGCAGTGCGCTTTCGTCGCGGCGAGCGCGCGCCCCCACGCCTGATCTGGAGCGATCGTCCTGAACGTCGGCTGCGGCGGCGTCCACGCCTGCGTCATGCATCCGCTGATCAGCAGCAACAGAGCGGCGCGTTTCATTTGCGATCGCTCTGCACCAACGGAGAGAAGAAGCAGTCCTTCTTCGTGTACTCGTCGAACGAGAACGCGAACCGATAGCTCGCGGCCGAGCGCTGGTTGCAGTCGGTGCGCTCGCAGAAACGGCAGCTGACTCCGATCGGCACGGCGTCTTTCTTCAGATCGTTGAGCGGCAGGCCATACGCGAGGAACTTGGCGTTCTGCGCGTGCGTGCCGAGCCCGATCGAATACGCGGTGCCGCGAACGATCGTCCCTTCGATCGGCTGCAGCTGCACCTTGGCGAAGTCGAAGTACGTCGTTCCATCGGGCATCACCGAGTACTGCCGCGTGAGCTGCGAGGGATTCAAGAACGCGAGGTGCACCGCCCACTTTCCGCACGAGCCCGCAGAAGCGAACTTGATGCCCGTGCCCGAGTACCGCTTGCTGATGTTCCCGGCGATGTCGGTGCGAATGAAGTGGAACGGCAGGCCACGCCGCTTCGGATCAGCGAGGTTGCAGACGCGGTGCGCGACGGTCTCGTAGGTGACTCCGAAGATCGACGAGAGCAGCTCGATGTCGTACCGCGTGCGCTGCACTTCCTTGAAGAAGTCGCCGTACGGCAGCATCAACGCGCCCGCGAAGTAGTTCGCGAGATTGACCTTCACCAGCCGCGGCGTCTCGGCGTGGCGCGTCTTGTTGCCGATGATCCGCTCGACGAAGCGCGAGCGATCGAGCGACATCAGCCCGAGCGTGACGGCGATCTGAAACTTGAGCGGCTGCTCGGTGAGGGTGGGGGACAGCTCGAGCAGCTTCTCCTCGAGCGAGAGACGGCGCACCACCGAGCTGCCCGTCGGAGCGTCTGCGATCTTCGTCACGATCCCGAAGCGCGACTCGAGCATCTTCATCAGCGTGCTGGAGCCGAGGATTCGATCATTCCCCGCGAAGTCGCGTCGCAGTGACTCGGCTTCTTCTTCGAGTTCAGGGAAGTAGTTGGTGTTCGCCTGCAGGAAGTCGCTGACTTCGTCGAAGGGCGAATAGTCGAGGCGGGCCTCTCCACTCGCAGCCATGGCTCGCGCGCGTTCTTCGCTCGAGAGCTGCGACATCACGTTCTCGAGCTGCGACCGCGTGTTCTTGTAGAGGTTGAAGAGCGCAGCGACGGTGCCCGCGAGCTTGGGCTCGGCAGACAGCGACTGCAGCGAGTCTTGATCGAGGTTGAGCGTCTTGAGCAGCGGCTCGTCGAGCAGGCGCGCGAGGGCTTCGTCGACGCGGCCCTCTCCGAGCTCGGCCATGAACGACTCAGGGTCGACCTGGAAATAGCGGAGCGCGTTCCACAACAACGGGAAGGGCGTGACGCGTTTGCCCTTCTCGATGAGGTTCAAATAGGCGGGCGACACGCCGAGATCGCGCGCCGCGTCCGCCTGCTTGATGTGTTTGCTCAGCCTCAACGCGCGGAGGCGATGGCCAACGTTCGCGTTGAGGACGTTCTCGTTCATTTAACGGCGATCAACTCGACGTCGAAGATGAGCGTGGAGTTCGGCGGGATGACGGGCGGGTAGCCGCCAGCGCCGTAGCCGAGCTCGGGCGGAATGGTGAGCTTGCGGCGGCCTCCGACCTTCATGCCGGGGATGCCCTGGTCCCAACCCTTGATGACCATGCCCGCGCCGAGCTGGAAGTCGAACGTGCCCGCGCGCTTGCGCGAGGTGTCGAACACCGAACCGTCGGTGAGGGTGCCGGTGTAGTGCATGGAGACCTGGTTGCCGGGCTTCGCTTCGGCGCCAGTTCCGACCTGAATCTCTTCAATCTGAAGGGGCATGGGCGCGCACCCTACACAATCTTCAGCCGAGCGGACCGCGCGCGATGAAGTCGATCAGGAAGTCGCGCAGGGCAAGCACCTTGCGTGGCTGCTGCTTTCCGGGCGGGTGGACGAAGAACAGGCTGCCTGCGGCCATCGACCACTTCGGGAGAACGCGGGTGAGCGCTCCGCTGTGGACCTCGTCGCGCGCCAGAAACAGCGGAAGCACGCCCAGCCCCATGCCCGAGCGGACCATGTTGCGCGCGAAGAGCAGATCGTCGGTGAGGATGCGTGGCGTCGTCGGCACCTTCAACGCCCGCGCGAGTCTCAGGTTCGCGAAGAGCACCCAATCGTGTGTCGTGCATTCCTCGAGGCTGCGCAGCGTACCCCTCCGCGCGAGGTAGGCCGGGGCTGCGAAGAGACCGAGCTCAATCGGCCCCAGTCTCCGGGCGACGAGCGTTGAGTCTTTCAGCGCGCCGATGCGAAGCCCGACGTCGAAGCCGCCCTTCACCAATTCGGCGACTTCGTTCGAGACGCGCACGTCGAGGGTGATCGATGGGTAGCGCGCGGCGAACTGCGCGAACGCGGTCGAGAGGAAGGTGAGGCCGATGTCGACCGGCACCGAGATCTTCAGCGCTCCAGACGGCTCGGCTTCCTGCTCGGGAAGGCTGGCGGTCAGCTCACGAAACGCCGCCACCAGCGGGCGGGCCTTCTCGTAGAACGCGTGCCCCGCGGTGGTCATCGCCACGTTGCGCGTCGTGCGGTGCAGGAGCGAGACGCCCAACGATGCCTCGAGCGCGGCGATGCCTCGGCTGAGCGTGGACTTGGGCATGTCGAGGGCGCGGGCGGCTCCAGAGATGCTCTGCGTCTCGGCGACGGCGACGAAGAGCGGCAACAGGTTCCAGTCAGGCGTTCCATTCATGGAACGCAGTTCACCGGATTCAGCTACTAGTGCCAATGGCGGAACGTGGTGATTGTTCCTGTGCAGCTCAACGCAGCACTCACAGGGAGCAACCCATGAAGACGATGATGACGGCGGCAGTGGTGGCAGTGATCGGCGCAGGCATCTTGTTGGCGGCGAGCCAGGCCAACGCGCAGTCGGGCAAGCGCGAAGACCCGGTGGCGAAGAACCTGGCGACCTTCGATGACCTCGACTTCAACGTGTTCACCAACCAGAAGTGGGCCGAGCTCAAGCACAGCCACGCGAAGGACATCCTCGTGCACTGGCCTGATGGCCACACCACGACGGGGCTCGAGGTGCACATCACGGATCTCGCCGCGATGTTCGTCTACGCGCCCGACACGCGCATCACCGCGCACCCCGTGAAGTTCGGTTCAGGGGAATGGACGTCAGTGACCGGCGTGATGGAAGGCACCTTCAGCAAGCCGATGCCGATCGGTGACGGGAAGTTCATTCAGCCGACCGGCAAGAGCTTCAAGCTGCCGATGGCGACCATCGGGCGTTGGAACAAGGAAGGCGTCATGGTCGAGGAGTTCCTGTTCTGGGACAACCAGACCTTCATGAAGCAGCTCGGTCTGGCGCAATAGCGGGAACCTTCCTCGTGCGGTGTTGTCGGGCCAACCCATGGCGACCCGCACGTTGACGCTCCCGTCGTGGATGAACGTGGTGTTGGAAGGTGGCGGTCTCGAGCTCGAGCGAGCAGCGCTCGATTACGCCCGGCTGACGACGTTGCTGCGCAGCGACTGGAAGCAGCGGGCCCTCGAGCTCTCGAACTTGATCACCGACGTCACGACGCGCGAACTGGCGGTCGTCGAAGCGGAAGAGCGGGCTCGGAAGCGAGCGGCAACCGACCCTGATTTTCAGTCGAGTCTCGGGCTGACGCGGTTGGTGAAGGAACGCCGCTCGACGCTCGCTGCGCAGTTGGGAGTCGCCGAGTCGGACCTCTGCGTCGCGCTCGATCGCGTGCGTGAAGAAGCGGACGAGGCGGCGCAGTTGGTTCGCGCGTGGCACCAGTTCGCGCTCGAGCGCTCGGCGTGGTCGGTGGTGCTGACGTTGCTCTTCGCCGCGGCGCCGGTCGTCTCGTACTTCGTCGCGCGCGAGCAGGGAGGCGTGCGCTTCGATCTCGGCGGCATTCTCGACTCAGCGCAGTCGGTGTTGGCGTTGTTGTTCAGCGCGGGCGTCGGTGTCGTCTCTCGCGCACGACTCGGTTCGTGGGACTGGTTGCACGACGCGCCGATCAACTGGACCTCGACGTTCGTCGCTTTCGCAGTGCTGTTGTTGTGCCTCCCGCTCTCGCAGGTGCTGCCCGCGTTCGCTGGTGGAATCGCGCTCGGCACCAGCGCACTTCAACTCGGAGGAACGCTCATCGCGTGGCGTCGCCGCTCGAAGCGGACTCGCTGATCACGCCGGAGCGGGCGCTTCGGTGATGCCGCGGGCGAGCAGGGCGATGCCCTTCAGATCTTCGATCGCCTCACCCAAGTACGGAGCCGCGATCGCAAACGCCGTCGTCGGCACTTCCTTGCGCAGCTGGGTCAGCAACGCCTGATCACGCGCCACGCGCGCGAGCTCGATGCGGGCCAACGCCTTCAACTTCTCGAGGCCCGACCTCGCCGGCGGCGTCTGCTCGAGCGACAACGAATCGGGATCGACGAAGCCGTCGGTGCGCACCCAGCTGCGATTCAGGATGAAGCCCGCGAACGGCAACCCCATGCCCGCGATGCGATCACGGAAGTAGCGCGCATCAGCGAGCGCCGCCTGATCTGGAGACGTCACCAGCAAGAACGACGCGTCCTTCGAGGTGAGCAGATTGCGAACGCCTTCCGCGTGCGCGCGCATCGGGCCGAACATGCCGCCCATCGCTCCGAGGAATTCCTGGATCTCAGAGAAGAACTCCGCGCCGAAGACGCGGTTGAACACCGTGCCGATCAGCTCGGTCGCCTTCTTGAAGATGCCGCGCGACTTGCTCGGCATGAACAGCGAGAGAATTTTCTCATCGAGGAAACGCGCCAACTTTCCGGGCGCCTCGAGGAAGTCGAGCGCGTTGCGAGCGGGCGGGGTGTCCAACACCACGAGGTCGTATTTGCCGCTGCTGCTCAGCTCGTAGAGCGCTTCGGCGGCCGTGTATTCCTGCATGCCGGCCACGAGCTCAGAGAGATGACGGAAGAGGCGGCTCTGCAGAATGCGATCGGCTTGCTCTTTCGTGGGCGCCATGCGCCGCACCAGGCTCTCGAACACCACGTCAGGGTTCAGCATCCACGCGTCGAGGGTGCCGGTGGTGACTCCGGCTTCTTTGAGTCGATCGGCTGAGACCCCCGCCGGCTCGCGCATGTGCTGCGAGAGCCCCATCGCCTGCGCCAATCGCTTCGCGGGGTCGATCGTCAGCACCAGCACGCGACGACCAGCGCGCGCTCCGGCGAGACCGATGGCGGCCGCGGTCGTGGTCTTGCCGACGCCGCCAGCGCCACAGCAGACGATCACTTTCTTTTCGAGAACGAGGCGGCCGAGGTCCTGCGACGACATGTCAAAGCCCCCTGGGGCGACGACGTTGGGTTGTGAAGCAGCATAGCGGGCAGACCTTCACGCGCGCGTCACAACTTCAGCCAAGTTGAGGCGTCA
>JAEUJS010000127.1 GCA_016792935.1 Archangium sp.
GATGGTGCGGGTGGCCCTGGCGCTCCGGGCGCTGGTGCTCCGGGCGCGGGTGCGGCTCCGGGCTCGAGCGCGAAGAAGGACGACGTGGTCGACGCCGAGTTCCGTTCGAACTGATTCTCCCGCCGCGATGATTCGCGTCACAGTGAACGCCCGGGCGCAATTCGCCCGGGCGTTTTCTTTTCTGCTTTTCGCTGGTTTCGGCACATCGGTGACTTGACCGCCACCGTGCGGCACCCGCGCATACAGCAGCCCCTTACATGCGCGTGTGGCTGTAGTTCTACAGTCGGTCCGTCATGAAAGACGTTCACCTTCTGCGGAAAGTTGCAGTGGGCTCAGCCGTCGATGCCTTCCTCGGCAAGGTCAAAGCGGGGACGGTCCTGGTGCAGTTGAGCCACCCGGAAGTCACTGCTGATCCCGAGCTCTACGGGCGTTTTCTCGACACCACGAGATCGGCCGCTCGCCAGCACCGTCACCCCGCGGTGTTGAGCGTCGAAGAGACGCACTGCGAAGACGATGGGCGCTTCGTGATGATCACCGCTCCGGTCAGCGGGCGCACCGCGGCGGATTATCTGCGCGAGAACGGTCCGCTCTCTGGCAAGGAAGCCCGCCGCTGGGCGCTGCGCGTGTGTGATGCGCTCGAGTTCCTCCACGACCACCACGTGGTGCATGGGCACCTCGCTCCGAAGAATCTCTTCCTCGACGGCGATCGCGATCAGCCCGACGTGCGGCTCCTCGACACCGCGTTGTTGCTGTTCCGCGGCACGCGCTCGGTGCCCGTGGGTCAGGTGCTGGTCGCTCCGGAATATCTCTCGCCGGAGCGGTGCGCGGGTCAGCGCGCGACGCAGGCGTGCGATCTGTACGGCATGGGCGTGCTGATGCACGAGCTGCTCACGGGCGACCCGCCGTTCACGGCACAGCGCAACGCTGACCGCACGCGCACGATGCACATGGTTTCACCGCTGCCTCCGCTCTTTCCTGGCCTCGAGGAATGGGAACCGGTGCTGCGTGGCTGTCTGGCGAAGAACGCCAACGATCGGTGGTCGCTCCGCAAGCTGCGCGAGGCGCTGATGAAGCTGGTGCCGCTCGAGACGCCGGCGATCGTTTCGGAGCCAGGTGTCGAGCCGCCCGAATTCGAGCCGGCTGAGGTGGCGGCCGTGCAGGCGTGGGGCGAGGGGGACGAGCCGCTGGGTGGCGAGTTGTTGGCGGTGACGGCTCCGGCGGAGCGTGAAGATTCCGCGACGGCCCTCGACGACGCGTTGCAGGCCGCGCTCGACGAGATGATGGGTGAGGAGAACGCAGCGCGCCGTGTCGGCTCCGCTGGTCCGCAGCCGCGCAAGGCCACGCTGGTGCGGCCGGTGCGCCGGCTCGAGCCACAGTTGCCACCTCCGCTTCCGCCCGATTTCGAGGACGAGGAGGCTGAGGTCACCGAGGCGATCTCGATCGAAGATCAAGCCGAGGCGATGCGGCTCCACGCGCGCGCGCAGATGAAGGCGCAGCGCTCTTCCGAGACGCAAGAACTCCCGCCCGTCCCGCATCAGCCGATTCCCGAGAAGACCGGAGTGGTGCAGCCCGCGAAGCGTCCGGCGTATTCGCTCGATCCCGAGCCGGGCGACATTCTCGGCAAGTACCGCCTCGATCGATTGCTCGGCGAGGGCGGCATGGGCTTCGTGTTCGAGGCCACCAACCTGGGCATTCGCCGCAAGGTGGCGCTCAAGCTGCTACGGCGTGAGCTCGCGCGCGACGTCGCGCAGGTGCGTCGCTTCGTGGCCGAGGCGCAGGCCGTCAATCGCGTGAAGCACCCCAACATCATCCAGGTCGAGGACCTGGTGAACGAGCCGGAGCGCGTCTACTTCGTGATGGAGCTGTTGCAGGGCGACTCGCTCAAGGTCGTAGCGCGCGAGTCTCCGGTCGAGCTGACGCGCATCGTGCGGTGGATGCATCAAGCGGCTGACGCGCTCGCCGCGGCGCACGGCGTCGGGGTGATTCACCGCGATCTCAAGCCCGACAACCTGATGCTGGTGAAGGACGAGCACGGCGCCGAACAGCTCAAGGTGCTCGACTTCGGCGTCGCGCGCATTCGCGGCCTCGATCCCTCGCAGGCGTACAAGACGGTGACCGGGCAGGTGGTGGGCACTCCGCTGTGGATGGCGCCGGAGCAGGTGCTGGGGCAGGAAGTCGACCCGCGCGCCGACGTCTATTCGCTGGCGATGGTGATGTACGTCTTGATGACGCGGAAGTTCCCGTTCGCCGGAGAGCTCAGCGAAGTGATCATGGGTCGCCTGGCGCGCGAGGCGAAGCCGATCGGTCTGCACACGTTCCTCGGCGAGGCGATTCCGAAGAAGTTGCAGCAGCTGATCGCCTCGGGCCTGGCGCGCGATCGCAACGGGCGGCCCGCGTCGATGGGTCACTTCGCGAAGGCGCTGGGCGTGATCGAGCAGGAACTCGGCATGCCGCGGCAGTTCAGCGACGGCGACGCCGGTCGATCGTGGTGGAACCGCTGGCGCAGCTGAGGCAGCGTTCGCAGTTGCCTCATGGATTTAGCGGATCTTCTCGAGTGGCCGACGCGCGCCGACGTCCCGGGAATGTTGTTCCGGCGTCTGATCTCGCGTCACTCGCTGGTCGGCATCGATCGCATGACGCGCGCCGAGCAGGTGCTGTGGCTCGTCTTCGAGCTGTGCGGCGAGGTGTCGAACGGCGGAGTCGATCAGTTCTTCGCGAACAGCTCAGGCGATCGCGGGCCGCTCGTGCCCGCCGCGCTGCGCGACCTGGGGCATCCCGCGCTGGCCTCGTCGTTCGAGAAGGTGGCGGCGCCGTTTTCCGGAGATCGCGTCGAGCGCGTCGAGTTGTTGCGCGACGTGAAGGGCGAACAGCGCGAGGCGTTCGAGCGACTGGAGAACGAGATCAACGACGCGACGCCGCCGCTCTTGCTCGAGCTGTGTGGGTGGATCGCGGCGCGCTCTGGAGATTTTCACCTCGCCAACGCGGGGCTCGGTGCGTTCCGGCCGGTGGAGATCCCGCCCGATCTGAGACTCGATGAGATCTTCGAAGAGGGCATCTCGCCGGAGGAAGGACTGCCGGCGCTCTACATTCGCTGGGCCGCGCGGCCAGTCGAGTCGTTGTCGAGCGACGAGCGCGCGTTGCAGGTCGCGCTCCATGCGTTCGGAGAGATCAGCGACGAAGGACCGGTGAGCTACTTCTTTTGCCGCCGCGGGAACGATGCGCTCGCCGCACGTGACGCGCTCAAGCGCATGGGCGCGAACGAGGCGGCGAAGGTGATGGATCAGGCGCTCGCGTTGTTTCCGTTCAGCGATCAGCTGCTCGACCGTCGGGCGCGGCTCGCGAAGCTCGACGCTGACACCCGCGCTGCGCTCGGGAAGTTGCAGTGGACGATGGACGATCTGCGCGGGCCGACCACCGACGCGCTGTTCGCGTTTGCAAGAGCGCAACGCGCCTCGCTGAAGTGAGGGTCAGGGTGAGGGCGCGTCACTCGCTCTCGACGATCGTTTCGAGCAACCCACGCACGGTCAGAGGACTCGATCCTTCCGCTTTGTTGTTGACGATGATCGACAGGCTTCGGCCGGCGGTCTTGCACGCGATCCACAGCGCTCTGGCCTGAGCGCGCATCTCGAGATCGATCGCCTGCAGCTTGTCGAACGGAGCGAACGCCTCGCGCGCTTCCTCGTACCCGACGCCCTGTGGGATCAACAGGCGACACACGACGTGCGGACCGGTGAGCGAGCCCTGATGCGCGAGCTGCTCGGCCACGCTCGGCATGCGTTCCCAGTGATTGAAGACGTGGGCGACGTCGTTGCGGGTGAGCGCCTGGAAATATGAGGGCGTCATCAGCTCGGCGTTGCGCAGCTCCACCGCGTACTGAAACGTCTTCGGCAGGCGCGAGAAGAAGCGATCGAGCTTGAAGGCGAAGTCGTTGGGGCGTGGCAGCTCGCTCGGAGAGAGCGGCGTGAACTGGAACAGCAGCGGCCCGATGTGATCACGAAACGCCGCGTCGACCGGAGCGAGCACCGCGTCGTTGAAGAACGCCGGGTCGAGGAACTGCGGGCCAGGGCGCGTGACCGCGTTCCACACCTTCATCACGCACCGAAATCCCGCCGGGAGTTGTGCTGCGTACCGCTTCAGCTCGTCCGGAGAGAGCGGCGCATAGAACGAGCGATCGATGGCGACGGTGTTGAAGAGCGGGTGGCGCGCGTATTCCTCGAGGCCGTACTTGATGAGCGTGTCTTGCGTGGGTTTGCCGCGGTAGACGATTCCGCCCCAGCCCGGGAACGTCCACGACGAGGTGCCGAGGAAGAGGCCTGGTGGTCGCTTCGCAGCGAGCGCTGCATCGGCGCTGGTGTCGAGCGGCGGAGGCGGGAAGAGATCGAACTGCATCGCGTTCGGAACCGCTTCTAGCCCGCGTCATGGAAGTAGGCTGCACGCCATGGATCGCGCGAGAGGCATCGACGTCATCGCGGTGTTGTTGATCGTGGTGCTGATCGTCGAGACGGTCGGCGCGCTGATCGGTCAGCGCGGGGTGTGGATTCAAGGTGAGCTCCTGGCGCGGTTGTTTCGTTCGCCCCTCGTTCCGAGCGTGATGGCCACGACCGCGATCGTGTTCGGGCTGGAAGGCCTGGTGCGACGGCGCGACGAGAAGGCGATGTTCACGCGGGTGGTGGCGATGTTGATCATCGCGATCGCGATGCCTGTGGCGGCCGTCGTGGGTGTAGCGACACGTATGATCTCTCCGAAGATGCCGGTGGGCTGATGGAGAACCGTTCTCGTGGCATCGACACCATCGCGATGATTCTGGTCGCCGTGCTGCTGCTTGAAGCAGTGGCAGCGGTCATGGCGCAGATGCACATCTGGGGCGGCAATCACTGGGTCGCGACGCGCGTCGACTTCGTGAAGCCATGGATGCCCTCGACCCTGGCAGTCGCCGGTGCGTTGTTTGCGCTCGAGGCCGTGGTGCGAAAGCGACCCGAGCAGGCGGTCTTCACGCGGGTCGTGGTGGCGCTGGTGATCGCGGTCGCGCTCGCCCTGGCGACGGTGCTCGGCTTCGCGGCGGGTCAGGTCTTCATCACGCGGCCGGTGGGGTGAGCGATGACGCGCGCTGCCAGTGGGGATGGCATGAAGTCGCGCGGCATCGACGTCGTCGCGTACGTGCTCGGCGTGCTGCTGCTGCTCGAGGCGCTGGGTGTCGTCATCGCGTCGCGAACGTTCGCGGCCATGTTCAGAGACTTCGGCGGCACGCTCCCGTTGGTGACGCGGCTGTTTCTGATGCCCGTCGTGCCCCTCGGTGCAGCGCTCGGGGCGATGGCGCTCGCGGTCGAGGGCGCTCTGCGACGGCGAAGCGAGCCTGCGATGCTGGCGCGCGTGATCATCGAGATCGTGGTCGCGGGGGCGATCGTCATTGGCTTCGTCGTCGGGATGTACGCGCCGATCTTTGCCATCAGCGGATCGGTGTCGCCGTGACGGACTTCTTTCTCTTTGCGGCGTCGCCCGAGCCGACACGCCACGAGCTGCTCAAGACCTGGGGCCACATGCTCGGCTCGATCGACTGGGAGCAGACCGCGCTGCTCGGACAAGTCCTCACGGGGCAGCTCTGGTCGTACGACGATCTCGAGTGGGCCGAGCCTCACGGTGAGACTCAGATCGGTCGCATTCCGCCGCAGTTCGCGACGGCGCTCGCTGGCGTGCGTGACGACCAGCTGCGCCAGCTCGGCGAGGCGTGGCGAGTGCAGTTGGGCGACGGGTTCGATCAGGAATCGCTCGCGCGCGACGTCGACGGACTCCGCATCGAGGCGCGTGAAGCCATCGCGCAGGGCGGCACTCTCTGGCTGAGGATCGAGCCGTGACCGTCGCTCTCGGGATCGATGTCGTGACCGGGTTGTTCCTGTTGCTGTTCTTCTTCGTTGGGCTGATGCGCGCGTGATCAACCGCGAAGGCACGGGCCGCGGCATCGACGTGATCGTCGGCATCGGCGTAGCGCTGCTCTTGCTCGAGTTACTCGCGATGGCGATCGGCGCAGCGGTGATCGCTCCGCGGTTTGGCGCCGAGATCGAGTGGATGCACCCGCAGCTCTTCATTCCGATCGCGATCATGGTGCTGGTGCTGATCTTCGCGATCGAGGCGCTGGTGCGGAAACGTTCCGAGACCGCGATGCTGATTCACGGCGTCACAACGCTGCTCACCTTCATCGGCGTGCCGGTCTTCTTCGTGCTGTTGGTGCTCGAGCTGATCGCCAACGTCTGACCGCTCACGCCGAGCGTCGCGACGAAGCGAGCTGTGCCGTCAGGCGACCGAGCGTGCGCACTGCGCGATCGTTCCGCTCCGTCCACGGGAAGCCGCACGAGAGGCGAATGCAGTTCGAGAAACGTTCGCGCGGAGAGAACACGGGCCCCGGCGCCACCGAGATCTTCTCCTCGAGTGCGGCGGCCTGCAGCGCGTACGAGTCGACGTTCGGCGGCAGCTCGACCCACAACACGAAACCACCCGCGGGCGACGTCACGCGCGTGCCCTCGGGGAACGCGTCGATCACCGCGTTGCGCGTGCGCTCGACCTGCGTCTGCAGGTGGCTGCGCAGCTTGCGCACGTGCCGCTCGTAGCCGCCGTTGCCGAGGAATTCGGCGAGCGCCATCTGCAACAGCGGCGGCGTCGAGACCGTCAGCGCGTACTTCAGCTGCTCGATGCGTTCCTGGTACCGGCCCGCGGCGATCCACCCGATGCGATACCCCGGAGCGAGCGTCTTGCTGATCGACCCGACCAGCAGCACGCGGCCATCGCGGTCCCAATGCGCGGCGGGGCGGGGGCGACCTTCGAACGCGAGATCGCCGTACACGTCGTCTTCGATCAGCGGCACGTTGTAGCGAACGCAGAGCTTCACCAGCCGTTCCTTGTTCGCGTCGCTCATCACGGCTCCGAGCGGGTTCGACACGTTCGGAGACGCCAGCACCGCCTTCACCGTGCCCTGCCGCAACACCTGCTCGAGCGCGTCGAGATCGAGCCCGGTGCGCGAGACGGCCGGCACTTCGATGGCGCGCATGCCGAGCTGCTCGATGGCCTGCAGCACGCCGAAGTAGGTGGGCGTCTCGACGGCGACGGCGTCTCCGGGCTTGGCGACGGCGCGCAGCGCGAGGTGAATCGCTTCCATCGCGCCCACGGTGATCACGAACTCGCTCTCGTGCAGCGAGAGCCCCCACGCGACGCTCCGCTTGCTCATCTGGCGGCGCAGCGTGGGAACGCCAGAGACGTCGCCGTAGGTCGCTCCCACGTCCTGCATCTCGCGCGCGATGGCCGCGAGCATGCGGTTCAGCTGCCGAATGGGGAGCAGTGACGGCGAGATCTGCGCGGTGCCGAGCGGAATCACCGACGGGTCGCGCATCGACTGCATGAGCGCCCGCACTCCGGGCGTCACCGAGACCGTCGCCGGGGTGAGATTGAGGCGCGCAGCGCGTGGCTCGGCGACCGGGTTGGCGCTGCGGGCCCGCACGAAGTGACCGGAGCGGGGCCGCACTTCGATGAGCCCGTCGTTCTCGAGCCGCACGTACGCCTGGAGCACCGTGGCCACGCTCACGCTGCGCTGTCTCGCGAGCCCACGCACCGACGGCATGCGGTCTCCTCCGCGCAACGTGCCCTGGCGGATGGCCTTCGCGAGATCGTCAGCGACCTGATCGTAGAGGAGCGTCATGGGACCAACTGTATCGGTGCAGATGCGTAACGACCGGTACAGATTGACGCCCGTTCAGCCGAACCAGCCGAAGCCGATGCCGCGCGCCATCATCGACGCGAAGAACGGCATGGCGATGGTGAGCACGACTTCCGCGGTGTTGAGCTTGAAGAACAGCCCCGCGCGCGAGGTGTCGATCGGCTGGCCCTTCGACTGCGCGATGCGCCACTTGATGAAGGTGATCATCGGCAACAATTCGAGGCTGAAGAGCACCGCGAAGAGGCCCATCTTGAGGAGGAACGTGCCGCTGTGCAGGTAGTAGCCCGAGCCCTTCTCGAACGACCCGAAGGCGCGGAAGAGGCCAGTCGCGATCCACAGAATGGCGGCGATGCCCCACAGGTTGTCGGCGAAGAACACGCGCTCGAGCGCGGCCGGGTTGGTCTGCAGTTCCTTGAGCGCCTTGCCGCGCATCACGACCGCGGGCAGGCCGATGGCGAGCGCGAAGAGGTGGAACGTCGAGAGGAGGGCGGAAGAGATCATGGCGGAGTCCTTCGGTGAACTTGTCAGTGACTAGATTGATAGCGAGTTCATCTTGTCGGTGTCAAGTTGGCGAGATATGAAGAAGTGCAATGGCCGCTCGCCGCAAGAAGCCCGCCTCGCAGTACCACCATGGTGATCTCCGCTCGGCGATCGTCGCCACGGCGTGGACGGTGGTCGCTCGCGATGGTCTCGAGGCGCTGTCGCTGCGCTCGGTGGCCGAGGCGCTGGGTGTTTCACACGCGGCTCCGGCGCATCACTTCTCGGACAAGGCGAGCCTCGTCGCGGCGTTGCGGGTCGAGGCGTGGAGGCGCTTCGCCGACGCGCTCGAGGCAGGGCAGGGGCTGCGGGCGATTGGCCGCGTGTACGTGAAGTTCGCGCGCGCGCATCCCCGGCAGGTGCAGCTGATGTTCGGGCCGGGAGAAGACAACGAACACGCCGCGCGCGCCTGGGCGTTGCTGCGTGCGGCGGTGATGGACCTGCTGGGGCCGAAGATCTCCGAAGCCGAGCTCGACGCGATGTCAGCCGCCGCGTGGTCGGGCGTGCACGGCCTCGCGACGCTCCCGATCGCGGGTGGAGACCGCGTGACCGAGCGAGTGCTCGACGTGCTCGAGGCCGGCATCGTGAGCGCGAGACGCTGATGCGTTCCTCGGGGAGAGCAGCGCACGACGCTCGCCGAACTCGTGTGCGAGCCTCGCGTGCGACGCGCTGTACCGGTCGCCGCACGATTGGCCTGCATCTGTGACGGTCGGCGGTTAGCCGTCACGTTCTCGTCGTCCCCGCCGTCGGAACGCCTCCGTGTCGAACGTGTCGAATCGCCGCCTCGTCATTCTCTGTCTCGCCGCCGTCTACGTGATCTGGGGCTCGACGTACCTCGCGATGCGCATCGCGGTCGAAGGGCTGCCGCCGTTCATGATGGCGAGCACGCGCTTCATTCTCACGGGCACCATTCTCCTGGCGTTCTTGAAGATTCGCGGTGCGCCGTGGCCGACGCGGAAGGAGTGGCTGATGGCGCTCCCGATCGGTGTGCTGATGTTCGTGCTCGGCAACGGCACGGTGGCGCTGGCCGAGAAGCACCTGTCGTCGTCGGTGGCCGCCGTGGTCTGCGGCACGATGCCTTTGTGCGTCGCAGCGTTGAGCCGCTTCTTCGGAGAGAAGGTCAGCGTGCGCGAGTGGATCGCGCTGGTGATCGGTTTCGTCGGCGTCGCGCTGCTGAGCTTCGGAAAGGAGCTGCGCGCGGAGCCGTGGTCGGCGGCCGTCTTGTTCGTCGCTCCGATCAGCTGGGCGCTGGGCTCGCTGCTCGCGCGGAAGTTGCCGCTCGCGAAGGGCCTGATGTCGGCCGCGACGCAGATGCTGACCGGCGGCGTGGTGATGGGCCTCGTGAGCTTCGCCGCGCGAGAGAAGGTTCCGCTCGATCCTCCGATGAAGTCGGTGGTTGCGTGGGTGTACCTCGCGGTGTTCGGCTCGCTCGTCGCCTACAGCGCGTACTCGTGGCTGCTGGCGAACACGCGCGCGACCGTCGCGACCAGTTACTCGTACGTGAATCCGGCGATCGCGGTGGCGTGCGGCATGGCGCTCGGTGGTGAGTCTGCGGGCCCGGAGATGTTTGCGGCGCTCGCGCTGATCGTCGTGGCGACGGTGCTCGTCATGCGCAAGCCGAAGCCAGAGGCCCGGTCGGTGAGCACGGAGCCGCTGCCCAGCGAGGCTTCGACTTCCTAGCGCTGCTACTTCGTCGGAGGGCGCTTGCCCTCGACGAGGATCTCGTCGCCGCCCTTCGGCACGAAGAGGATCCCCTCGAACACCTCGTTGCCGTCTGGCCCCGAGGATGACTGCACGTACGCGATGCCGCTGCCCGTCGGGCCGGAGAGGTCGAAGACGAACGTGTCGAAGTCGGTGAGCTCCATCGTCGGGCCGTAGTTGATCTTGCACTTGCTGATCGGGCCCGTGACGTCGGTGATTCGCTCGGCCTTCTTCAGGTGATCACACACCTCGTCGGTGTAGAGGCCCATGCCCCAGACCGACGCTCCGCCGGTGCACACGCAGCACAGCAGCACCGGCACGAGCAGCAGGAGCCACTTCAGATTCGTGTTCTGGCTCTTCGGAGCAGGCGGAGGCGGAATCGGAGCCTGCCCGGGCACCGGCGGCAGACCGACCCATCCACCGTTCGGATCACTCGGACGCACGGCTCAGATGCGCCAGTTCAGACGAAGCCCGGCGATGAAGTCGTGACGATCCGTTCCGACGAGCGGCAACGTTCCGCCGAGCTCGATGCCGAAGCTGGAGATCTTGAAGCGCAACCCGAAGCTCGGCGCGAGGTACGAGAGCGGACCGATGTGTCCGTTCACGTCGACGACGAGCGCCGCCCAGTCGAACACAGAGAGCTGCACGCCGGCGATCAGCGTCGCTCCACCGCGCGGCAGCGAGGCCGCACGCGAGAGGCCGATCGAGAAGTCACTGCCGAGGTACACGTGACCTTCGAGCCAGCGCACCGGCCGCCACGATGCGTTCGCCCCGAGCTCGGCGCCGATGACGCGTGAACCGGGAACCGCGAACGACGTCGGCAAGAGCGCGCGCAAGGTGACGCCGAGCAACACTTGATCGCCGCGGTAGATCATCTGCGTCGCGCCGACCGTCGCGTCGCCGAGCGTGATCTGCGTCGAGGTCGGCACCGCGTTCTGCGCGAAGGTGAACGAGAAGAACTCGAGCGTGCCGAAGAGCTCCGTGGTGTCGCGCAGTGCGTACGAGCCGTAGATCACGCCCTGCGCGCCGATGGCGCCGTAGAAGTCGGGCGTGTCGATGATCGCCCCGAAGCGACCTCCGAGGCCGATCTCGGTGCGCGGGCAGACGCGGCGGCCGGTCGCCATGTCGGCTTCCGCGTAGCCGACGGGAACGGGGCCTTCGTTGAGTCCGCGTGCGCGCCAGCGGCCGCAGTCTTTCGCGGCGTCGAAGTCGTCGGTGCTCGCGCTCGTCGTGACCTCAGCGGGCTTCGCTTCAGCCTCCGTCGGTTTCGCATCGGCCGGCTTTGCATCGGTCGGCTTTGCTTCCTCCGCTGGCTTCGCCTCCTCCGCCTGCGCCAACTGCTTCGATACTCCCTCACCCTGACCCTCTCCGCCCGCAGCGACCACGAGCGCGATGAGCAGTGCGTTCACAGGGCACCTCCGCCCTTCACACCGGGGGCGCTGAAGGCGTTGTCACCAGTGAGGTCGAGATAGAACGGGTTGGTGAACGCCGAGGGATACCCGCCGTTGGTGATCGCCGAGAATTCGTAACCCGCCGCTCCACGCGCCGGCTTCGTCAGGTCCGTCAGCGGCCCGATCTTCGAGCCCTCCTTCACGTCGGCCGCGTTCACGACCCCGTCGCCGTTGTTGTCCGTCGTGTCGGGCACGCCATCGGGCTCACCGTTCAGACCACCGCCGAGATCTCCGAACACCGGCAGCGAGCGGCCCGCCTCGATCGACAGCCAGGCATCGCTGGTGATGCCCCCAGTCAGCTCGGACAGCGGCACGCGCGCGTCGTAGACGACGAAGTTGCCGGCTTCAGCGAAGGGATCAGCCGCGACCGGCAAGCTGCCGACGGTCTTCTTCACCGCGCCGTTCACCACGAAGCGCACCTCGTCGATCGGGATCCACGGAGCGGCCGTCACCTTCACGTGCACCTGCGCGCCCGCTCCCGGCTTGAGCACCGTCGTCGACGGTGAGCTCATCGTCGCTCCGTCTTCGAGCGTGACCTCGATCACCGGGCCATTGGTGCCCATCGACCTTCCGGCCTTCAGCGCGAGGTTGAAGGTGTCGATGTTGAACGTCGCTCCCGGAGTCGTCGCCGCGAACACCAGGTTCTGTGGCACGCCCACGGTGTTGTCGGTCAGCGAGTGCGAGTCGGAGTTCGCGGTGCCGGTACGCACGCGGCCCTGGTTGAGCGTGTAGTGCCAGAACGCGCGGTACTGCAGGAACAGCCCGTTGTCGGATCCGTTCATCACTTCCTGCGCGTGGTGCCCGTCGTTGGCGAACGAAGAGCCCGCAGGCGTACGCACGAAGACGCCCATGCGCGTGCCGTCGTCTCCGGTCGGAAGGTCCTTCCGCAGATCCATCAAGATCGCGCGCGGGAAGCCGAGATCACGACCGAACTCGGGGTCAGCCCACGGGTGGTTGAGCTCGATGAGCGGCTCTCCGGTGAAGATCGGTTTGGTCTTCTCGAACAGCTCGCCGGGCTCGACGCGCTCGTCGAACGGACCGCCATTGCGCGGGAGCGATGGGTCGTACTTGAGCGGCCACATGTTGTAGTGGCCGATGACGAGCGGGAAGCCGTAGCCCGGCACCATCAAGAACGGAATGTGGCCCGTGGTCTCGAGCCCGATGACGGTGCTCAAGCGATTCTGCAGCCCGAGCTGCGTGACGATCGTCGAGTAGTTCTGAATCACCTCGTGATCGGTGCCGATGATCACGTCGAGATCGCTCGCCGCGAACGAGAGCACGCGATCGACGTCGGGGATCGACGAGTCGAACGACGCCGAGCCGTGCACGTGCAAGTCAGCCGACAACGCTCCAGCCGGCTTGATCGGCAAGCGGGTCAGCGAGAACGAGACCGTCTGCGGTCCACCCGTCACCGTGACGCTCTGTTTGGCGATCGACCAGAACGGACCGTGGAACGCGTAGATGTCGAACGAGCCGAGCGGCACTTCGGCCGTCGCGTTCCCGTTGTTCACCAGCACGCGGTTGCACGCGGGAGATGCTCCCGGCGGCGGGCCGAGCCATGGAGAGCACGTGGTGAAGCGACCGTGCAGCGTGCCGACGACCTTCGCGGCTTCTTCATCGCTGGTCGGAACGAGGAAGAGCTCGGCGTCGATGCCCATGGTCGTCGCGCGCTCCTCGACGCGGAAGGTGAGGGCTCCGGTGGCGGGCAGGGTGAACGTGCCGAGATCGGTCTCGCTGGAGACGTTCTCGAACGCGCGCTCGACCTGCTTGCGACCCAGGGAGTGCACCTCGACGGCCCACGTGCGACCCGTGGGGAGCAACGCGTCGAACGTTCCGTCGGCGCGCGGGACGATCTGCGTGGCGGGAACTCCTGCGTCTCCGGCACCCAGCGGGCCTTCGACGATCAGCACGCTCGCCTCACGCTCGGCGTTGAAGTTCACGCCCACGCCGCCCATGCGCTCGACCTTGCCGGTGACCTTCACGAACTGGTCGCCGAGGATCTGTTTGCGCACGTCGAGCGCGAGATCGATCGCGCCCGAGACGCCCTTCGAGTCAGCCAGCGCGATGAAGCGCTCGAAGATCAGCGAGCCGCGCGGAGGCACGACCTGTCGCGCGAGGCCCGCGGCCGAGATCTGATCGCTCTGGAAGCCTTCCATCGTCGCCTCGGTGCAGCTGACCGCGGCGATCGCCGAGATCTTCTCGTCGTTCGAGTGACCAGCCGCAGCCATGTACGGGAACGAGCGGAACGCGGTGTTGAGCGTGGTGAGGCCGAACGACGGATGCACGAAGCCCGCGCCCGGATTCGGAGTGAACGGCAGCGACTCGCGCCCCGACCAGTAATAGCCGTCGAGCAGCGCCCACGTGTAGGTGTTGGTGGTGCCGTTCAGGATCTCGGTGCGCGCGCGCACGCCGCGATCACACGGCGTCAACTCGTAGCGCGTGATGATCGGCACCGTGGG
>JAEUJS010000139.1 GCA_016792935.1 Archangium sp.
TCACAGGCGGGCTCAGCGTATCGTGTTCAGCGGAATTTCAGTCGTTCGAGCGCGCGTGAGGCGATTGCGTTCTCGGGTTGCGCTTCGAGCACCTTCGCCAACCACTTCGAAGCCTCGGTCGACGCGGAGTTCTTTTCATCCATTGTCTTGGCCTTCGTGAAGCGCTCGGTGTGGAGCACGCCGAGGCGCAACATGAACTCCACGTTCTCGGGTTCCTTGTCGAGGACGGCGTGGAGCTCCTTGTCGGCCGCGGGCCAGTTGCCGTCGAGCTGATGCACGAGCGCCAACTTTCCGTGCGCTGGAGCGCTCTCAGGCACGAGGCGCGTCACCACCTCGAAGTCTTTGCGCGCGCTGATGTAGTCCTGCCGCTCGAGGGCGACGTCTCCGAGCTTGAGCCACGCCTGCTCGAGCACCGGGTTGCGCTCGATGGCCTTCAAGTAGTGCTCTTCGGCGTTCTTCGGGCGCTGACGGCTCTCGTAGATCTGCGCGAGGTAGAGGTGGTTCTTGCCATCTTCCGGAGCGAGCTCGATGGCGCGCTTCAGTTCATCGACCGCGCGGCCAGCGTCATCGAGGCGGGCCCACGCGAGCCCCACCAACGCGTGCAGGATCGCCTCGTCGGGGTGATCGCGGAGCAATTCCTCGAGCGAGACCAGCGCCTGCTGCGGAATGTCGGAGACCTCGAGCCACTGAATCGCCTGCTCGAGCTGCGGCTTCGCGGATCGCGGAAAGCCCGCGAAGGGATCAGCGATCTGATCCATCAGCGCGCGCGCGGTCTTCACGTCGGCCGCGCTCGGAGAACCCGTCACCACCGCGCGGATCGCCTCGATGGCGCCTTTGCTCTCCCCAGTGCGGTAGCGCGCTTTGGCGAGCGGCAGCGACCAGCTCGAGCGATCGCCGGCCGCCTTCACCGCTGTCTCGAGCGTCGCGCGCGCGGCTTCGTACTGTTCTGACTCCAGCTGCGCGACGCCGAGGCGGTAGGTGAACTCCGGCTCTTCAGGAGCGAGCTCCGCGGCGCGCTTGAACTCGGCGATCGCGGGACCGCTCGCGTCGGCTGATCGCGCGAAGCGAACGAGGCCCTGCTGGTAGTGGCTGATGGCGGTGTCCTTCGTCGCCAGCGAGGTGAGAAATGCGTCTGACGAGCCGGCCTTCACGTGCGCTTCGGCGACCATGCGCGCGAGCGAAAGATCGTTCGGAGCGGCCTCCTGCAATTCGGCGAGGAGGGGCAGGGCGCCAGCTCCATCTCCGCGCGCGAGGAGGACTTGTGCCTGCTCGCGCGGTGAGAGCTTCGCTCCGCCGCCTGAGGTCGTGGCACAGCCGCTCAGCATGACGAACGCGATCGTGATGACGATCCCTCTCCCTCGGGGAGAGGGGCTGCGGTGAGGGAGCGCACCTTCGCTTTTCACGACGTGCCTTCTTTCCCACGCGCGGCGACTGCGTCGTCGACGTTGCCACCACGCCCTCCGAGCGCCTGATTCTGTTCGATCACCTTTGCGCGCACGGCCTTGATCAGCGCGAGGCGGTCTTCACCAAAGGGAGCAGGATCGATCGGCTCACCAATCGACACCTTGATCGGCCCGGGCGTGATGTCCCACGAGTTCTTCGGCATCAACACGCCCGACCCCTCGATCGCGATCGGCACCAGCGGCACCTGCGCCTTCAATGCGAGCGCGAACGGCCCCTTCTTGAAGGGCAACACCCTGCGGTCGTCGCTGCGCGTGCCCTCGGGGAACATCACGATGCTGATGCCTCCGCGAATGCGCGCGCCAGCTTCTTCGAGCGACTTGAGCGCGTCGCGGTGATTCGCGCGATCGATGAACACGAATTTCGCGAGCGACATGTACCAGCCAAGGAACGGCACGTGCTTGAGCACCTTCTTCGCGACGAAGCGAAAATCGATCGGAATGGCGACGAACAGCGCCGGGATGTCGATGGTGCTCTGGTGGTTGCTGACGAAGATGTACGGCTGACCGGGCTTCAGTTTGTCGGCACCGAGCACTTCGAGCTTCGCGCCACCGGCCCACAGCAACACCGGCGACCACCAGCGCTGCACGACGTACATCGACGCCGACGGGTTGAGCGTGACGATCATCGCGCCGATCGCGAACGGGAAGAGAATCACCGTCCACACGCCAGCGATGAAGATGCAGAACAGGTTGCGAAGCATCACTTCCCCACGAGGGCCTTGAATTCGGGCGTCGCCGCCAGAAACGCGAAGGCAGGATCTGCCGCAACCCGGTCCGAGTTCCAACTCGATCCCGCGACCTCTTTCGCTTCGCGCAGGTGGAGCATGGTGTCGGTCGAGCGGCTCTGCGCGGCGGCGAGGCGAGCCAGCCCATAGCTTCCCAGCGCCGACTTCGGGTGTTGGCGCTGCAGCTCATCGAGCGTGGCCTGCGCGTCGGCGAATTTCTTCACGGCGATCAGCGACGAGCCGAGCACGTACTGCGACTCGGCGTCGGTCGGCGCTTCGGTCAGCGCGGCCCGGGCGAGCTCCAGCGCGCGTACTACATCTCCATCAGCGCCGCGCGCGAGCAACGCACGCACCAGGGTGAGCCGCAGCGTCCCGGTCGGGTTGGTGACCTTGTCGAGCGAGCTCACGACTGCGCCAGCATCTCCAACTTCGAGCGAGGCACGACCGAGTCCTTCGAGTGCGATGGCGTTGGTGGGCTCGAGCGCGACGGTCTCTCCCCATTCCTTCAGAGCGAGCGGTCGATCTCCGGCGAGCCATGCCGCGACGCCCAGCTTTGCGTGCGCCGGAGCCGATTGCGGATTCACCTTCACCGCCTCAGCGAACGCATCACGCGCGTCGGTCCACTTGTTCTGGTTCGCGGCCGCGTCGCCCTTCTGCATGAACGTGTCGAACGCGCTCTGACAGGACGTCAGCGCGAACAGGCACGACAGGAGCAGAAAAGACCGGGCCACTTTGGCGCTGTGTAGCACTCGCGCGACGGTTTTCCCCGGGCTCCCGCCCGTCGTCGGAACCTTCCAAACTCTCGTGGAGAACCGCCACATCGCGAAGTAAGTCGTCTTCCTTCGTGTCTGGGCAAAAGTTCATCGCCATCGCGGGCAACATCGGGGCTGGAAAGACCGAACTGACCGCGTTCCTTTGCAAGAAATACGGGCTCAAGCCCTTCTACGAGCCGAACGACCAGAACCCGTACCTCGCGGACTTCTACAAGGACATGAAGACGTGGGCCTTCCGGTCCCAGATCTTCTTCCTCACGCACAAGTTCAAGCTCCACCGCGAGCTCGAGCGATCGACCGGCACCTCACTCCAGGATCGGACGATCTACGAAGACGCGGAGATCTTCGCGAAGAACCTCTTCCGTCAGCGCTTCATCGACAAGCGCGATTGGCAGACCTACTGGGAGCTCTACGAGAACGTGGCCGCCGCGCTGAAGCCGCCCGATCTCATGATCTACCTGCGCTGCCCCGTGAAGACGTTGAAGCAGAGGATTCGTCTCCGTGGCCGCAAGATGGAGCAGGACATTCCCACCGCGTACTTGAACCGCCTCAACGCGCTCTACGAAGACTGGTTCACGCGCTACTCGATGAGCCCGGTGCTCGTGCTGCCGACCGACACGCTCGACTACCTGACCAACCTCGTCGATCGCGTCGATCTCTTCCGCCAGATCGAGAAACATCTCTGAAGCCATGAGCGCGCTTCGCGAGATCTACATCGTCGCGTGTGACTCGGCCGAGGCGCTGGCGCCCGAGATCATCACCGAGGCCTTCGAGGCCGACGATGTGAAGGTCGTGTTCGGTGAAGACGGCGCGCTGTTCTCGGTGCGGGCGGACGCTTCGCGCGTCGACGTGAAGTTCGAGGAACGGCTCACTCCGCTCGGGTGGACGCCTGATCTGCTCACCGGCACTCCGGAGCTGCGCACGACGTTGGAAAAGGCCACCGGCTTCTATCGGGTGTCCTTCGAGCCCGGAAAACCGCAGGCCAGCGTAGCGGCCTTCGAAGCGTTGTGGACGGTGCGCACGCTGCTCGAACTGGTGGAAGGCGTGTGCGTCGACATCACGTCGTACAAGCTCCACTCGCCGATGGACGTCGAGGAGATCACCGAGCTCGACTTCGACATTCGCGATCACATCACCACGCACGCCGAACAACTCGGCACCGGTGAGCGCAACACGTGGGTGCACACGCACGGCATGGCGAAGTTCGCGTCGCCTGACGTCGAGATGTTCCACATCACCGAGGAAGATCTCGCCGCCGCGGAGACGTTCTTCCAGGAGCTGTGCACCGATCTCGCGTTCGGTCAGGGGCCGAAGGTGCGCGAGGTGATCTCCACGTCGGTCGGCATGGGCTTCCAGCTCATCCCCGCCGGCGATGCGCGCGCGAATCTGTACCAGACCGATCCCGACGCGTTCACCGGGCACAACGCCGACTTCGTGTCGGTGGTGAACTCCGATGGCAGGCACCAGATGTCGGACATCCTCAAGCACTACCGCGATCGCTTCGAGGAAGAGTCGGAAGAGGAAGCCGAAGAGAAGGCGTCGGTCGCGACGCGCCTCTTGCCGCTCTTCAAGGGCCGCTACATGCGCAAGGGGTTGATGGAGCCGCTGACGTTCCTGGTGCGCGCTCCGTTCGAGGTGCACCCCGAGGGGCAAGAAGGCAACGCCGAGCAGGAACAGCTGTGGGTCGAGGTCGTGCAGTGGGAAGACGAGGCGCTGATCGGAAAGCTCGTCGATGGCGGCACGCGCACCACCGAGTGGCGCAAGGGCTCGCACGTCGAGGTCGACGATTCGCAGATCAACGCGCTCGCGGTGTCACGTGAAGGCCGTCAGATGGAGCCGGAGGAGCTCGAGCGGTTGTTGAAGCTCGAGCGCCCCGCCTAACGCGCAGAACGCAGAGGAACGAACGAGATGGCCGCGTTGCTGTTGCTCACCGGACCGCAGGCTGGTCGCCGACACGAGGTGCAGGGCGAGGTCTTCATCGGCCGCAGCCCGTCGTGCACCATTTCGTTGGAAGACGCGAAGGTCTCACGGAAACACGTTCGCCTGTTCATCGAGGAGGCGAGCGCCAAGGCGAGTGATCTCGGCTCGCGCAACGGCACGCTCGTCAACGGAGAGAAGCTCGAGCAGGAGATCGTGCTGCTCCCCGGAGATCGCCTGCAGGTCGGCGATTCCACGATCCTCTTCGAGCCGTCGGCGCGCGCGTCGCTGTCGGATCGTGAGGCCGACGGAGAACTCACCTCGTCGCCCGTCGAAGAATTGATTCCCGCCGTCGGCGCGGTCGCAGGCCTGTACCACGCAGGCGTGGCGCTGATTTCGGCGACCAGCGAGGCGATGGTGCTGCAGCACGCTGCCGAAGAGCTCGGCCGGTCAGTCAACGCCGAACGCGCCGCGGCGCTGCTCGGGGGCACCGAAGGTCTGATGACGGCCGCGGTGGTCGGAGCGGAGTCCGTCGAGGTGCCTCGCTCGCTCGTGCGTGGCGCGTTGGAGAGAAAAGAAGCCGGTCGCGTGAAGGGCCTCCTCTGTGCGCCCTTGATCGCGAGCGGTGGCGCTCCGTTCGGAATTTTGTTCGCGGAACGTCCTGAAGCGTTCGGCGCTGAAGAGCAGCGCACCATCGCGGCGCTCGGTCGTCTGGCGGGTGAAGCGGTGACCAGCGTGCGCAGCCGGCAAGATGGAACGGCGCCCGTCGTCTCGCTGATCGGGAGCAGCCGCCAATTCCGCAAGACCGTCGAGCAGGCGCGTCGCGCAGCGCAGTCGCAGGACACGGTGGTGGTGCACGGAGAGGTCGGCTCCGGTCGCACGCAGACCGCTCGTTACATTCACTCGAGATCATCGCGTGCGCTCGGGCCGCTGGTGGTCGTCGATTGCCGCCGCAGCGCGACCGAGACGGAAGAAGCGCTCTTCGGAAGGACCAGCGCGCCGGGCGTGCCTCCGCAGTCGTCGGCGTTGCTCAAGGCGGATGGCGGCACGTTGCTGCTGCTGGCGATTGAAGCGCTGCCTCGACACGTGAGTGAGCGACTGGCGCGGTTGATCGCGAAGAAGGTCGCTCCGGCGCGGCAGGGTGGCGAGGAGAAGGTCGACGTGCGCGTGATGGTGACGGCGCGTGCTTCGCTCGAGGCGATGCAGACGCGCGGAGAGCTCGACGTGGAGCTCGGTCGCGCGCTCGGAGGTCTCGAGTTGGAGACGCTCCCGCTGCGTGAGCGAAAGCCCGACGTGCTGCAGCTCTTCGAGTGGTTCTGCGCGGAAGTGCACCGCACGCGTCGCAAGGAGCCGCCCACGCTCTCTCCTGATGCGCGGCGGTTGCTTGGTGATCACCACTGGCCCGGCAACGTCGAGGAATTGCGCCTGGTCGCTGAGCGCCTCTCGCTGCTGTACGGCGGCGCGGAAGTGACTGCGCTGCATCTCCCTCCGGAAATCCAGACGGGTGCGGCGGCCGAGCAGTCTGTGCAGACGCTCGCGGAACGCATCTCACGGCTCGAGCGCGATGCGATCAGCGAGGCGTTGCGTCAGGCGAACGGAAAGAAGATCCGCGCGGCGGCGGCGCTCGGCATTTCGCGCCCGACGCTCGACAAGAAGATCGAAGAGTTCAATCTCGTGGTGGAGAAGCGCCGCGCGTGAAGCTGGTCTTCTCTGCAGAAGTCGCCGCAGCGCGCCGCACGCTCAAGCCACTCGTCGCGCTGGAAACGTCGGTGTTGGCGCAAGGTCTCCCGTACCCGCACAACGTCGAAGCAGCCAGACGCTGCGAAGGCGCAGTCCGCGAAGAAGGCGCAGTGCCGGCCTCGATGGCGGTGCTCGACGGAGTGCTCCACGTCGGCATCGATGAAGAGCAGACCAGGCGCCTCACGACCGAAAAGAACCTCCACAAGATCGGCTCGAGAGACCTCGCGATCGCCGTGGCGCGAAAGCTGAGCGGCGGAACGACGGTGAGCGCGACCTGCGAGCTGGCCGCGGCTGCCGGAATCCACGTCTTCGCGACGGGCGGTCTCGGCGGAGTGCATCGCGGCGTCGAAGAGCACCTGGACATCTCGCAGGATCTCCCCGCGCTCGCGCGGTGGCCGGTCGCGGTGGTGTGCGCCGGAGCGAAGTCGGTCCTCGATCTCCCGCGCACGCTCGAGCTGCTCGAGACGCTGAGCGTTCCCGTCGTCGGAGTCGGCACCAACGATCTCCCCGGCTTCTATTCGCGTGAAACGGGCCTCGAGCTCGAACACCGCGTCGATGATCCGAAAGAAGCGGCGGAGATGATCCTCGCGCGGCGCGATCTGAAGCAGGGCGGAATGATCTTCGCGCTGCCGCCGCCGGCGAAGACGTCGCTCAAGCAGGCCGACGTCGAGAAGCACCTCGATGCGGCGCTGAAGCTCGCGAAGAAGAAGAAGATCGAAGGCAAAGCGGTGACGCCGTTCCTCCTCGGGGAAATGGTCGCGCGCACGAAGGGCAAGACGTTGCAAGCCAACCTCGCGCTGCTCGAGAACAACGCGCGCTACGCCGCGAAGATCGCCATGGCCTTCGGCTGGCGCTGATCGCGACCTCCCTCTCCCGCCTCTGCGGGAGAGGGTTGGGGTGAGGAGTGAATTTCCGCACCGTCTCATTCGTACGACGCGCCCTATGCTCAACATCTCCCGCGCAGCGTTGCTCTCGTTGATCGTCGCCGGCTCGCCCACACTCCCGGAATGCAGTGACGGCCAGCTGATCGTCTCCAACGGCTCCAGCCAGGGCTATCGCTGTGCCTCCCTCAACTCGCTCCTCGAGAAACAGCGCGCCTCAGGCTGGGGCGCCGAGAACGTGCTCCCGACCTGCAGCTCAGGCGAATTCCTGCAGAGCGAAGGTTTCGGCCGATGGCGCTGCCTCGATCCCGAGAAGCTGATGCCCCGCTGCTCGAGCGGAGACACGCTCCGCAGCAACGGCTCCTCAGGCTGGAGCTGTGAGCGTCGCTTTGAACTCCCGAGCTGTTCGAGCGGAGAAGCGCTCGTCTCCTCGGGCGGCAGCAGCTGGTCGTGCCAGCGCCTGAACAAGTGACGAAGTCAGACACCCAGACGAGCGAGCGTCGTCAGCGACATGAACTCGCCCATCTGTGTCTGGATCGTGCTCCGCGGCATGCTGATCATCGAACGTCGAGAGGAAGTGGTCGCGCTCTCGGCTCGGGGGTCGGAAACCGGAGCCTGAACGCTGTCTCCTCTCGCGGCGCGACGCCTTCGAAGTCGCCCGCATTCTCGAAAATCACGGTCGCGCGCTGTGGGAAGCCGGACATCGTGACGTTCGATCGCAACAAGTGAAGCTCGAGCCAGACGCCGCACAGTGGCCGCTCGGCTCGCTCCGCATCTCACGCCTGTACGACATGATCGAAATGCGTCGCGCTCCAGATGCCGCGGAGCTCGCGCTTTCACTCGTCGAACTCGTCGAAGTGATTCAGGTGCTCGACCGGCTCAGTGCAGAACCCGCGGCCGCACGACGTGCGTGAGTCCATCGGTGAGCTCGCGCGCGTTGATCGGTTTGACGAGGCAGCCAGCGACACCAAGATTGATCGCCGTCGCAGCGTTCTCGGCGGTCAGCGAGCCCGTCAACAACATGACGGGCACTTCACACGCGCGCTCACGCAACAGCCGAAGGAACGTGATGCCATCCATCCCAGGCATGCGCACGTCGAGGATCACCGCGTCGAAGTCACCAGCAGCGACCAGCTCGAGCGCGTGTTCCCCGGAGTTGGCGGTTTCGACCTGATAACCGCCGTTGCGCAGAATGCGGCCGTGCCCGCGCAAGACGTTCAGATCGTCGTCGACCAACAACACCCTTGCCATGTGCGTCCTTTCGACACGCCTGCTGTATTTCTTCAGTTTCTTCAGTCGTCACGTAGGGTCGAAGCATGGGATTCCCCGAGCGCACGCTCTCCGCCCCCGGAAAGCTCTTCCTCAGCGGGGAGTACGCGGTGCTGTGGGGAGGCGTCGCGCGCATCGCGGCGGTCGAGCCACGCACGCACGCGTTCATCCGCAGTCGCGCCGATCGCACGGTCGAGATCGTGCTCGAAGACGGGCGCCTCACCGGAGCAGCGACGCCCGCAGGCGTGAAGTGGGAAGGGCCGGTGCCAGACGCGTTTCGCTTCACCGCGTACGCGATTGATCTCGCGCTGCGGGTGATCGGCACGGAAGGCCCCGGCTTCTCGGTCGCGTTCGAGCCGTCTCCGCTGATCGACGGTCACAAGCTCGGCCTGGGCAGCAGCGCGCGCGCCGCGGTGTTGGCGACCGAAGCGGCACGTGTCGCGCTCGATGGAGACTTCGACACCCTCAAGCTCGCGTTGCTCTCCCACGCCGATGCGCAAGGCGGGAAGGGCAGCGGAGGCGACGTCGCAGCGAGCTTCGCCGGCGGAGTGGTGCGTTACCGCCGCTACGATCTGAAAGCGCTGCTCGAGAGCGCATCGAAGGGCGGACTCGTCGCGCGACTCGATCAATCGACGCCAGTGGACGTCTCTCGCGTGGGCGATCCGGTCTACCCGATGGTCTACGTCTTCAGTGGAGCGAGCGCGTCGACGACCTCACTCGTGAAAGCGATCGAAGCACGCCTCACCACCGACGAGCGGCGCAGATTCGTCGAGCGATCCGACGCGGCAGGCGACGTTCTGGAACGCGGTCTGCTTCGTCGCGACTTCGCGGCGGTCGAGAGTGCGTGTGAAGAACTCCAGTCGCTGTTGTGGAGCCTCGCCGAGACGAAGCACGAGGCGATCGAGCGCATCCTCGGTCTGGCGAGAACGTTCGGCTGTGCAGGCAAGCAAAGCGGAGCTGGCGGAGGAGATGGCGCCGTCGTGTTCTGCCCTGATGAGCGTGGACAGCGCGAAGTCGTCGAAGCGTGCAACGCGCGCGGGCTGCAGGCATTCGCACTGAAGAGCGCGCCCGGGCTTCAGGGCGAAGTGAAGACGCACGCCGCTCTCGCCAAGTGGCTGTAGTCAGCCCCGCCGCCGACGTCGCCAAAGCCACGACAAGAGCAACGCCGAGACGACTGAGAATGGCCCCGTCGCGATCGCACACCTGCTGCGGCCCGCATCGTTGCACGTCTGGACAAACCCACTCACGGCCACACACACGCCGCCAGTGCGATCGTGATCGCGAGCGCCCTCATCGCGTGGCCTCCGCGGCTGCCCACGAGTAATCGCTCGTGCAAGACGTCGCGGTGGTCTCGGTCCACCTGACCGGAATGAGAATGTCGTCAGGCAAGCCGCCGTAGCCGTCGATGAATCCGCGATTCGGATCTGGCGACACGAACGAGAATGCGCCCCACGCGACACTCCCGGCATCGGAAGTTCCGGTGCACGTCAGCTCGACCTGGCACGCGTACTCGGGCCGATTGTCGATCTCACCGACGGAGCATGAGCCGGTGAAGCCGTTCACCTCGAACGAGGCTTCGGTGTGCGTCTTCGAGATGAGAGTGCCGCTCAGTTGCAGTGCGCAGCTTCCGCCATCAGAACCACTCGCCGCACGACGCGCGAAGAAGTCATATTTCGCCTGCGGAATGCATGGCTCTCGCGCGCACCCACTCGAGACCGACAGGACAATCGACACCCAGCAGGCAACTCTCATCGCGCACGTCGCCGTCGCAGAGCCACTGTCGCCAATACGAGCAGCGGAGCGAGCGGCGCTGACGTGCACGACAACCCGCGCCGCGCCGTGCCTCCGCCGCCACACGTTCCACCGATTCCGCGCATCTCGAGCGTCTCGGTGCACGTCATTCCGGCAAACGCGGCGCGCGCTTCATCCGTCGACAGCCCCGCGCACGTGATGTTCCCGTCGCTCCGCACGGGGAGTCGCTTCCAGATCCCACCGGCGTCGAACATCAATAGCCATGTCGAATCGATCGTGTCTCCGTCGATGCGAGGAACCGAAATCGACGTGCCTGCCGGGACAGCACCGATCGCGGAATCGACGGCGAACTCGGTCTTCGCACCGGCGATTGACACGACGTGTCCGACGATCGTCCCCGGCAGTGCTGGTGCGCTCCCTCGCGGGTAGCAGACGCAGGGCTCGGTGATGGCGCACACGGCCTCCGCGCGCATCGCTCCGAAAATCACGATCATCGCGATCAGCGTCTTCATGGATTCCTCGACATCGCCCACGCGTATTG
>JAEUJS010000203.1 GCA_016792935.1 Archangium sp.
GTAACCGTCCGGGCATCAGTGGTTGAGCGCGGTCCCGATCACGTCAGGCTTGGGCGATGCGTTTCCCCACGCCCACTGAGTGGCTGAAGCTGGTCGAAGAATTCCGTGGCAGCGAACTTCAGCAAAAGGAGTTCACCGCGAAGCACAACGTCTCGCTCGAGACCTTCCGGTACTGGCTCTACAAGAAGGCAAAGCACGTCCAAATCGAGTCCAAACCGGAGACGAAGTTTCTTCCCGTCACGGTAGTAGCGTCGGCCGCGCCGAAGGCGCGGCAGCAGAAGCCCAGCGAGGTGGTGGTCGAGCTGCCGAGCGGTGCCGTGGTGCGTTTCGCGATCGGCACCGACACCGAGTACCTGGCCGAGCTGGTCGCCGCGCTCGGTTGAGCCCATGCTGCTGCTACCTCGCGCCGTTCGAATTCTGCTCGCGGCCCAGCCGATCGACCTGCGGAACAGCATCGACGGGCTTGCCGCCATCGTGCGCACCGGGTGGGGCGAGAACGTCTACGCGGGCCACCTGTTTGTCTTCGTCTCGCGTCGGCGAGATCGCGTGAAGGTGCTCACGTGGGACAGCGGCGGCTTCATCGTCTTCTACAAGCGCCTCGAGCAGGGACGCTTCAAGCTGCCCAACTTTCACGAGGGCGCCGTCGGTGCGCAGCTCGACGCGACTCAGCTGGCGATGCTGCTCGACGGCATCGAGCTCAGTCACGTGCGCCGACCGAAGAAGTGGGACCCGCTGGAGGGGGATCGACAAAAGCAGGGAAGTTTGATCTTTCCTGACCGATGGCGGTCCGCCCGCATAGGAAGGCTCACCAGTGCGAGTGGCGCGACAAAGCCGAAGCGCTCGAAGGGCAAGCGCAGGCGCTCAAGGGTGAGGTCAGCGGGCTGAAGGACTCGCTCGCGCGGATGCAGCAAGAGCTGGCCGCGCTTACGCGACGGGTGCTCGGCCCGAAGTCCGAGAAGATGCCGCCCATCGAAAAAGAGCTGCGCGGCGGGAAGCCGGCAGACGCGCAGCAGGCGAAGAAGAAGCGGGCCGAGCGCCGCAAGTCGAGGGCGAACCTCACGCGCGTCCGGACGGTGCACGAGGTGGCCGCAGCAGATCGTCACTGCCCCGAGTGCGCCGCAGAGAAATTCTCGGTGATGCCGAGCCGAACGAGCACGGTGTACGAATATGTCCCCGCGCACTTCATCGCTCACGAGCACGTGCGCCAGGTGCTGCGGTGCGAATGCGGCGTGCTCGTCGCCGCCCATGGGCCCGACAAGTGGTTGGACAAGAGCCAGTACGGCGCATCTTTCGTCGCGCACCTGGTGACGGCGAAGTGCGCCGACAGCATCCCGCTCTACCGGCTCGAGAAGGAATACCAGCGCATCGGAGTGCCGGTTGCCCGAAGCACGATGACCGACCTCTTCCTGCGCGCGGCCGAGCTGCTCGAGCCGCTCTCTGGCCGGCTGCTCGAGCTGATTCGGAACTCGTCGCTCGTGCACGCAGACGAAACCTCGAAGAAGGTGCAGGCCGAAGGCAAATGCCGAACGGGCTACATGTGGAACTTCCGAACGGCAGCGCCGGACCCGCTCATCGCGTATGTCTTTGCGCCGTCGCGAAGCAGCGAAACGCCAAAGCGGGTGCTCGGCGGAACGCGCGGCGAGCTGATGGCTGATGGGTACACGGGCTACAACGCGGTGAGCGACGTCGACGGGCGTCGACGCTCAGCGTGCTACGCGCACGTGCGCCGCTACTTCTTCGACGCGATGCCGACCGCGCCAGAGGCGCGCGAGGTGCTCGACATCATTCGAGAGCTCTACCGCGTCGAGCGTGAAGCTCAGGTCGCCGGGCTGCTGGGCACGCCGGCACATCTGGAGCTGCGTAAGACGAAGAGCGCGCCAGTGCGCGAGAAGCTCAAGGTCTGGCTGGTGAACACCCAGAAGCTGCACCCACCGAAGAGCCCCCTCGGCGAGGCCATCCGATACACGATGAATCGCTGGGCCGAGCTCGGCCACTTCCTCGAAGACGCGAAAATCCCGCTCGACAACAACCCGTCCGAGTCCGCGCTGCGGCGAGTGGCTCTCGGCAGGAAGAACTTCCTCTTCGTCGGCAACGACGCGGCTGGCGAGAAGCTCGCCGGTCTCTACTCACTCGTCGCCACCTGTGAAGCGAACGACGTGAACCCGCTCGCGTACGTCGAAGACGTGCTCACGCGCATCGGCGATCACCCCTCGGCGAAGATCGACGACCTGCTGCCGCACCGGTGGATCGCCCGCGCCGCTGCCGCGTGACGCCGCTCAACCACTGATGCCCGGACGGTTACCCGCGCGTCGCCTTGCCCATGCCGATGGGGGTCACGGGCGATGCGGCGCTGTGGCTGCGGCAGGCAGGCGATGTACGCGAACACGGGTTCATCGCCGTCTGCCGCTTTCGCAGCGCTCGCCTTGCCGGTCATGGCAGCCAGCAGCTTCGTCTTGCGCAGGGTCACTTGAAGAGGTTCCGCGCGCGCGCGTCGCGCAGGAGCAGCCCGCCCCAGAGCAGCGCCGCGATGTAGAGCGGGAAGAGCATGTGCGTGAACAGCGGGTTGCCGACGCGCACGTGTGTGGCCACGGCGCCGCCCAGGTACCCCGTCCACAGCACGGCGCCGATGAGCGCAGTGCGGGGAATCACGTAGAGCACCCAGCAGGCGAGGGCGATCATGCCGATGGGGAAGACCGTCTCGGCCGGGTACCCGAGCGCGCCCGACGTCTCGATCGCCATCGGGTTGTGAACGAGCTTGAGCGAGAGATCCAAGAGAAGAAAGGCTGCGGCGAGACCGCTCAGAACGCGGCCCAACCAGACCGACTTCGGGGTGGCAGGGCTTTCAGCGACTTCGAAATGGGCGACGGTGGCAGACATGTTGGGCTCCTGTGCAGCGGGTTTGGTCGTTGGACTCGACCGCCCGCGCAAAATCATCGGTGCCCTTTCAACTCTTTTGAATCTTCAGTCGCTGCGGGCGCTTAGGTGCGGCGCCAGGCCGAAGCGGGGAAAGAGCGATTTGTCCAAAAACGAGCTCCAGCTGGCGATGCGCTCGCCCTGCAGCTCGAGCACGACGACGGCCCAGGGGTCGTACCGGTCGGGTGCGGCGCGGTGGTACTGGGCGAAGCCGACTGCGCCGCTCGTGTCGAGGGGCACGAGGCGCGAGTCACGGCACACCGAGCCACGACCGAGCAGCCACGCACGAACGTTCGCCGGGCCCTGGAGCCACAGTGAGAACGGCGGCATCGAAAACGTCGCGTCGTCGTGCAGCAGCGAGACGAGCGCATCGACGTCGTAACGCAAGAACGCGTCGACGTAGCGCTCGACGACCTTCGACTGCTCGTTCGAGAGCGCGCCGCGTGCGACGGCGAGGTTGCGGCTCGCGAGCGTCGAGCGGGCGCGCTGCAGCGCGCTGTTGAT
>JAEUJS010000221.1 GCA_016792935.1 Archangium sp.
ATCGCGTGCAGTCGTTGATCGGCGTGCGCAAGGGGCAGGCGCTCTCGCGGCGCGCCATCTCGCGATCCATCGAGGCGCTCTTCGCCACCGGCAAGTTCGCCGACATCGAGGTCTTCACCGAGGAGACGGCCACGGGCGTCGACGTGATCTTCAGCGTCGTGCCTCGGCAGAACCTGGGCGGCTTCTTCGTCGAGGGCGCGCGCGGCGTGACGAGAGAAGACGTGCTCGCCTCGACCAAGCTCGAGCTGGGCGCGGAATATTGGCCAGAACGACTCGAGCAGGCCGCCGAGAACGTGCGCGCGCTCTACCACCGGCGCGGCTATCGCAAGGCGAAGGTGCGCACCGAGGCGGTGTTGCTCGAGGGCACCATCACGGCCGGCTTCATCATCGAAGAGGGCGAGCCCGTGCTCCTGCGCTCGGTGGTGTTGTCCGGTGAGCCCGGCTTGCCGCTGGTCGACGTCATCAACACGTTTGGTTTGAAGCCCGGCGCGGTGCTCGATCTCAACCAGATCGACAACGGCCTCGAGCGGGTGCGCGCGCTCTTCCGCACGCAGCGCTTCTACCGAGCGCGCATCGATCTCCCCGAGGTCACCGACGACGGACAGGTGGTGCTCCCGGTGGTGAGCGGGCCGAAATACGATCTCGTCTTCTCGGGAAACCGCGCGTTGTCCGACTCGGGCTTGCGCGCGGTGATCGCCTACGACGGGGGAGAGACGCTCGACGCCTCGCTCGCCGAACGCCTCGCGGCGCGCATCGAGCGCTTCTACCGATTCCGCGGCTACTTCGACGTGAAGGTCACCGCTTCTGAGGTGCGGCGCGGCGGTGGCAACGCGGCCCTCGGCTTCTCGATTCAAGAAGGGCTGCCGGTGCGCGTGACGCGCGTGGACTTCGACGGCGCGAAGGCCATCTCGCGCGACGAGCTGCGGCTCACGTTGCGGCGCGTGATGGAGACGTTCGGCCCTCCGCAGCCGTTCGACGTGCATTCCAACGGAGACCCCACCGACGTGCACGGCCGCCAGAGCGCGGTCTTCGCGCAGTCGGTGCCCAACCCCGCGGGCGACACGGTGTTTGAAGAGAGCGGGTGGATCGAAGCGGCCAAGGCGATGACGGTGCAGTACCGCGAGAAGGGGTACCTGCGCGCCTCGGTCACCTTCGCCGGCGCCGAGGTGCATGGGCAGACCGCAGAAGGGCGCTTCACCATCACCGAGGGGCCGCGCGCGGCGTTCCGCTTCGTGCAGGCCAGGGGACTGCCAGCGGGCTTCGCGTCTGACGCGATGGGCACGGTGACGCTGGGCACTCCGTTTTCACCCGGAGAGCTCTCACGCCTCGAGCAGGGCGTGACGCGTGAGCTCGGGCGCAAGGGCTACCTCTTCGCCGACGTCACCGCGTCGTACGAGCTCGACGAGACGGGGGAGCAGGCCGACGCGTTGCTGACCGTGAACTCGGGCCCGCAGGTGAAGGTGCGCGCCGTGGTGCCGTCGGGTCAGCGCCGCACGGTGGAGTCGATCATCACCGGCCAGGCGACGATGAAGGAAGGGCTGCCGCTCGACTCGGAGTCGCTCTTCTCGACCCAGGCCAACCTCAACTCGCTGGGCATCTTCCGCAACGTGCAGGTCGAGATGCTCGCGCCCGATCGCCCCGAGCCGCTCAAGACGGTCATCTTGAAGGTGAAGGAAAAGCCGCTCTTCGCCGCGGAAGGGTTTCTCGGCTACTTCTACGCCGACGGCATTCGCGGTGGTGTCGAGGGCAGCATCTCGAACATCGGCGGGCGCGGCATCACGCTCACCGGGCGCGCGCAGGCGAACCTGTTCTTCACTTCGGGTCTGGTGCTCGCCGATCTGATCGATCTCGGCGACACCACCGTCTTCGAGCGCATCGGCTTCCGTGGCAACGCGTCGCTCGATCTCAAGTCGATCATGCCGACGGGCTTCGGTCTGCGGCTCGACTTCGTCGGAGAGCGCGTCTTCCGCACTCAGTTCCGATTCTCGCGCGTGGCGGGCGTGCCGACCCTCGACTGGACCCACGTTTTCGATTCCGCGCGGATCGACTGGCTGCGGCCCAAGCTGACCCTCGCCCTGCAGTACGAGCTGGAATGGACCTCGGTCGCGCGCACGGGCGGGGCGCTCTCGGCGATCCCGCCCACCAGCCTCGTCGACCAGGAACGTCTGCGGTTCCTGTTCGGCGTCTTCACGCTGCACAGCGGCCGCATGAACGCCACGCTCGATCTGCGCGACAGCCCGCTGACGCCGCGCCGCGGCTTGTTGCTGCAGGCCTCGGGGGAACTCACCGGCGCCATCTCGGCCATCGACGAAGCCGAGAAGCCGGTCACGGTGAACTTCACGAAAGTGAGCGGGCTGGCCACGGGCTACATCCCGATCGGTGAACGCGTGGTGGTCGCGGTCTCGGTGCGCGCGGGGCGCATCTTCCCGCTGCAGGCAGGCTCGACGACGCCTCCGGTGCGCCGCTTCTTCCTCGGAGGCGCGACCAGCGTGCGCGGCTTCAACGAAGACCAGCTCATCGCGCAGGACGATCGCGAGCGCTACCGGCAGCAGGTGCGTGACTGCAACGTGCTCGCGACCAAGGCCGGTTGTTCATCGGCCGCCAACACCGTGCTGGCGGGCCGCCAGGTGCCGTCGCAGGGCGGAGAGCTCTTCGCGGTCGGCAAGCTCGAGGTGCGCTTCCCGGCCTTCAGCGTGTTCGACTTCGGCGTCTTCGCCGAGGCGGGAAACCTGTGGCTCGCCGCGCCCGACACCTTCGCGCTGCGGCCGGTGGTCGGAGCCGGTTTGCGCTACGTGACACCGATTGGGCCGCTCGCGCTCGACGTGGGGTACAACCTGACCGCTGATTCGCTCATCAACGAGCCGCCAGTCGTGGTCCACTTCAACATCGGCGTCTTCTGACGTTCAAAGAGCGCCACCGAGGGGAACGATGTTCTACCGGCTGGTCAGATCGATCGTCTCGATGGCGCTCAGCCTGTTCTATCGAATCGAGGTCACGCGCCGCGTGGAGGACTTCGGCGGGCCGGTGATGTTCGTCGGCAACCACCCCAACTCGCTCATCGATCCGGCGATGGTGTTCATGATCACCGATCGCCAGGTGACGTTCCTCGCCCGTGAGCCGTTGTTCCGCGTGCCGGTGCTCGGGTGGATCCTGAAGGGCATCAACGCGCTGCCGGTGTACCGCAAGCAGGATCACCCCGGGCTGATGGAGAAGAACGAAGGCACGCTCGACGCCGCCGCCGGAGCGCTCAAGGACAAGCGCGCCATCACGATTTTTCCGGAAGGGCGCTCCCATTCCGAGCCGCAGCTGTCCGACATCAAGACCGGCGCCGCCCGCATCGCGCTCAAGTCGGTCAAGAGCGGGCAGGCGATGCGCATCATTCCCATCGGCTTCACGTACGCGCACAAGCAGCGCTTTCGCAGCAAGGTGCACATCGAGGTCGGCGAGCCGATTCTCGTCGAGGCGGTGGGTGGTCTCGAAGGCGAAGCCGAGCAGGTCTGGGTGCGCACGCTCACCGGCAAGGTCGGCGACGCGATGCGCGCGGTCACGCTCAACCTCGAGAGCTGGGAAGATCTCGATCTCATCCAGACGGCGGACAAGTTGTTCGCGCTGCGCAACGGCTTCCGCGACAAAGATCCCGAGCGGCTGCGGCTCTTCGCGAAGGGCGCGTCGATGTTGCGCTCGTACGACCCGGAGCGCTTCGACGATCTCAAGGAAGACATTCTCTCGTACCGCTCGCGACTCGAGGTCTTGCGCGCCGAGCCGAGCGATCTCGCGGTGCAGTTCGAAGGCTCTCAGGTGCGGGCGTTCATCCTCCGTAATCTCATTGGCTTGTTCTTCGGCTTTCCCCTGTTCATCGCGGGCCTCTTGCTCTTCGCGGTGCCGTTCCTCTTCTTGCGCGCGTTGGCGCTGGCGGTGCCGGTCTCGCGCGATCGCATCGCGACGCTCAAGTTCATCTCGGCGGTGGTGATGGTGCCGCTGTGGTGGACGGGGTTGTGCGCCGCCGGCTGGTACCTGTGGGGCCTGCCCGGGATGATCGTCACGCTGGTCACCGCGATGCCGTTGGCGCTCTACACGCGCTACTTCATCGAGCGTCGGCGCGCGGCGTTGAACGACGTGCTCGCGTTCTTCCGGCTCGGCAGCCGCACTGCGTTGCGCACGTTCCTCCTGACCGAAGGAGAGCGCCTGCAGGAAGAGATTCAGCGCACCGCTGACGAGCTCAAGCCGAAGCTGGAGGCGGAGTGGCGTCAGGCGGCTGACTGACGACCGCAGGCGCGGCCTCAGGCAATGTGCGCCAGCCGATGAGCCATACGGTCGCGCCGAGGGCCACGGCGATCGGCACCATGATCAGCGCCGTCTCGAGGCTCTTCGTCGCGTCGCTGACGGCTCCGATGAGCGGCGGCGAGAGCACGTCCCCCAACAAGTGAATGCACAGAATCGAGAGGCCGACCGCGCGCGCGCGCATGCCGGGCTCGACGCTGTTCACGATCACCGCGTTGATCGGCGAGTTGTACGCCCACAGGAACAGCTGCGTGAAGATGATGCACACCACGATCGCCTTCGGGTCGCGCAGCACGAAGATGGCGATGACGCACAAGATCACCGCGGGGATCATCGAGAACCCCGAGAGCGCCAGGTACGGCTGACGCGTCTTGCCCTTGAGGCGATCGGCGGAGAGGCCTCCGAGCGTGGTGCCGAGCAGGCCACCGATGACCGCCGAGACGCCGATGGCGAGATCGGCCTCGCTCAACTTCATGGCGCGATCGCGAGACAGGAATTCCGCGAACCAGTCGGCGATGCCGCCCGTCGCGAAGGTGACGAGCGTGTAGCCGCCGACCGCGAACAAGAAGACCTTGTTCTTGATCAGGCGACGGATGGCATCGGGCCACGACACCACGGCGGGCGGGGCTTCGTCGAACTGGCCGCGCTTCGGGTCCTTCATCAACAGCGCGAGCGCGGCAACGCCCAGCCCCGGCAGACCGACGGCGAGGAACGCGGTGCGCCAGTCCCAGATCTCGGCGATGAACCCACCGAGCACGAAGCCGATCGCCGAGCCGACGGGAATCGCGATGTAGAAGAGCGTGAAGACGCGGTTGCGCTTCTCGGGTGGGTAGAAGTCGGCCAGCAGCGACGGTGCGATGGTCGCGTAGGCGGCCTCTCCGATGCCCACCAGCGCGCGCGCGATCATGAAGGTGGTGAAGCTGTGTGCGAACGCGGCGGCGGCGGTGGCGAGCGACCAGGCGGCGACTCCGAAGGCGATCAACAACCTGCGGTTGCCGCGCTCGGCGAGCGTGCCGAAGACCGGGCTCGCCAACATGTAGACGATGATGAACGCGGTGAGCGGGAGCGAGGTCTGCGTGTCGGTGAGGTCGAGATCCTTCTTGAACAACCCCTTCACCGCCGACGGCACGTAGCGATCGACGTAGTTGAGGAGGTTCATCGCCGTCAGCACCAGCAGCGCGAAGAGCGCGCCCGGCGCCGGTGAGCGATCTTTCTGCGGCACGGCGGGAGTGTCGGTCACTTCTTCCCCGCGAGTCCGGTTCCATCTGGGCCGCCGGCCCCCGCGTCGCTCACCGTGCGGCCGAAGCGGTCGGCGAGCAGGCCCCACCGCAGGCCGCGATCGCTGACGGTGATCTCTTCGACTCCGACGGCGCGCATCGCGGCGAGCAACACGGCAGTGCCGGCGACGATCACATCCGCGCGGCGGGGTTGCAGACCGGGCACCGTCTTTCGCAGATGCACGGGGAG
>JAEUJS010000223.1 GCA_016792935.1 Archangium sp.
CTTCCGCCGCGCAGATCGGCCAGCTCAACGACGACGTGCGCGCGCTCCTCTCCGATTCGATCCCGCCGTTCATCGCGGTCGATCAAGAGGGCGGCAACGTGGTGCGCATCAGCGACGGCAACCTCGTGCTGCCCGGGAACATGGTGCTCGGCGCCGCGCGTCAGCCCGAGCTCGCCTACGAGGCCGGCCGTGCGCAGGGAGAAGATCTCAAGCGCCTGGGCTTCAACATGAACCTCGCGCCGGTGCTCGACGTGAACTCCAACCCGCAGAACCCCGTCATCGGTCTGCGCGCCTTCGGAGACGACGTGAAGTTGGTGAGCGAGCTCGGCGCCAGCTTCGTTCGCGGTCAGCAGGAAGCCGGCATCATCTCGGTCGCCAAACACTTCCCCGGTCATGGAGCGGTCGACGCCGACTCGCACAAGGCACTGCCCATCGTGCGCGCGCCGCTGCGTGAAGTGCGCCGTCAGCTGTTGCCGTTCGAAGAAGCCATGAAGGCCGGCCTCGATGGGCTGATGACGGCGCACATCGCGACGCCCGCGCTCACCGGTGATGAAACGCCGGCCACGCTCTCCCGCCGCGTGCTCGGTGGAGTGTTGCGCGACGAGCTGCAGTTCGAAGGCGTGGTCATCACCGACGAGCTGGAGATGGACGCCATCGATCACAAGTACGGCGTCGGTCGCGCAGCGGTGATGGCGGTGAACGCGGGTGCCGACATGGTGCTGATCCCCTGGCGGCTCGAGAAGAAAGAAGAAGTGTGGATGGCGCTCCTCGACGCCGCGCGCGGTGGAGAGATCTCGCCCGACCGCCTCGACCGCGCGGTGCGCCGCATCCTCACCGCGAAGGCACGCCGCGGAGTCTTCGAGCCGTTGCCGCCGCTCGAAGAGCGCCTCGCGAAGCTGGGAGAGAAGCGCGACCTTGCCCTCCGCATCGCCGAAGCCGGCGTTACGTTGATTCGCACCGAGCCGCGCTTCTTCCCCGTCAAGGCTCCCTCTGCCGCAGGCGCCGCCGGGCTGAAGCCCCAACGCGTGGCCGTCATCTCCGCCGAGCCGAGCCTCGTCCTCGCGCTCGAGAAGCGGCTGCCCTCGATGGTGTCGTTCGTGGTGCCAGCGATTCCGTCAGCTGGCGTGCGCGATTCGCTCAAGCGTCAGACGCGCGCGCTCGCCGACGGAGCCGATCTCGTGGTGGTCGGTGTCGTGAACTCACGGCAGCTCGAGCTGGTGACCAACGCGGCGCTGTCGGGAAAGCCAGTCGTCGCGGTGGTGCTCGGCGCGCCGTACCTCGCCGGTCAGGTGCACGAAGCGAAGGTGGTGCTGGCGACCTACTCGTATCGCGACGCGGCGACCGAAGCCGCCGCCGCCGCGCTGATGGGAGAGAAGGGCACGCCCGGAAAACTTCCCGTCGCTTTGCCCCGGCTCCCGTTCGGCCACGGGTTGGATCCCGTGGGTCACGTCGCAGCCGCTACGCCCGCCGCAGGCTCGACGCCCGCGGCGAAGCAGCAGCCCTGATCACGAACCGACGAGCGACTTCTTCTCGACGCCCGACGCCTCGATGAGGCCGATGGTGCCGTCCTTGCGGTGGTACACGACGTTCATCTCCATCGTGGTGGAGTTGGTGAACACGTAGAAGTCGTTGTTCATCAGGTCCATCTGCATGATGGCTTCCTCGATGCCCATGGGGTGCGCGAGGAACTCGTTGGTCTTCACGATCTTCTGCGCGGGCTGCTCGACCAGCTGCTCGGCGGCGCCGTGGCCTTCGAAGACGCGGTGACGCACCTTCATCTGTTCCACGTATTCCTGGCGGTGGTGCACGCGCTCGCGGCCGTGGTGGTGTTTGAGCTTTTCCTTGTAGCGCTTGAGCTGCTTCTCGATCTTGTCCATCGCCAGATCGATCGACGCGTACATGTCTTCGCTGCGCTCCTTGCCGCGCAGGAGGAAGGTGCCGCTGTGAATCGAGATGTCGGCGTGGTGCAGGTGGCGCTCCAGCGAGAGCACGACGTGCGCCTCAGTCGCCTTGTCGAGGTACTTGTTCACGCGCTCGACCTTTTCCCGGGCGTAGTTCTTCAGCGAGTCGATCGGGTCGATGTGGCGGAACGTGATGTTCATTTGCATTGGCCGGCCATGCCTCCGTGCTGTCGTGGGTGAGTAGCGAAACGGTAACACCGTCAGGGGCAGTGGGATGCCCGATCAGATCAACTTCTCGTCGTTGCGCGAGCGACCCACGTGCGGATCACCGCTCGCTCCGCTTCTCCGAGGTTCAACAGTCGGGTGGTAAAGCCTCCGACCCGCGCGGCCATGACTCTTCCAGCCGCGTGCAACTGCGTGACGTGGCCCTCGAACGAGAGGACCAATTCCACCTGCGTTCCAGGCACCACGCGTTCATGCGTATGAATGAAGAGCGCATCGGTCTGCCAGTTGTGTTCCATGTCCTGCGTGAACGGCCGTGCATCGCCGGCTCGCAGCGAGAGCTGTACCGAGAGCGATTGTCCACGATGCGTAATTCGTGCCGAGGGCGGCGGATCAGCGGCTGGCAACGGAGGCGGCGCAGGTGGCGAACTTGCGGGCGCGCGGAACTGCCGTTCCACCTCGACCATGCGCTCACTGAGCGCGAGGAATGCGTCTTCGCACGCCAGCCGCAGCTCCTGCGTGGTGTCGGGTGGCAGACGCCCGGGCACGTAGCGGAACACCAGCGCAAAGAACGCGGCGCGCCACGTATCGCGCGAGCTCCCCGGAAGCACCTTGAAGACCTCGGTGCTCGGCCGATCGTGAATCGAAGCCAGCCAGTCGCGGATCTGCGCGGTGGTCTCGATCTGCGCGCGCGTGGCGTCATTGGCGGTGACGGGCGTGGACAACACCTTGAGCAGCTCCGGCACTTCTCGGAGCGGCACGAACTTCTTCCCGTCTGACGAAACCGCGCGCACGTCGGTCAACTTCCCGCGCACGTGCAGATTGCGGATCACTTCGAGTCCGATCGGCCCCAGCACGCGGGCTTCGCTGTCAGCGAGCCAGTACTCGGTTTCACTCATCGCCCGCACGCCCCGGTGCCTCGAGGGCAGCTCTCACCAGATTCTGAACGTCGAGCGGATGAATGGGCTTGGCGAGGAAGCCGTGCGCGCCGGCCTTGAGCGCCTGCTGCACGAGCGCCTCGGTGTCGAGCGCTGACATCACCAGCACGCGCGTCCGCTCAGAGATGCGCTTCAAGACCTCGAGCCCCGACTTGCCGGGCATCATCAGGTCGAGCAACACCACCGCCGGCGGCTTCTCGCGCGAGACGATCGACAGCGCCGCATCTCCGGAATCGGCTTCGTGAATGTCACACGGCACGTCGCTCAGCGCGTCGCGCACCATGGTGCGAATGAGCTGATCATCGTCCACGACGAGGACCTGGGGATTCATTTCGGACCTCCGCATTTTGGAAACGCGGCTCAGTAGTACTTCTTGCGCTTGCTCGACGGCAGCACGCCGAGCACCTCGCGGTACTTGGCCACCGTGCGTCGCGCGATCTCGATGCCCTGGGCCTTCAAGAGCTCGACGATCTTCTGATCGGAGTACGGGTTCTTCGCGTTCTCGGTGCTCACCAGCTGCTTGATGTGGTTCTTCACCGCTTCCGACGCGATGTCGTCACCACCCGTGCGCGCGATGGAAGAATTGAAGAAGTACTTGAGCTCGAAGATGCCTTGCGGCGTGTGCACGTACTTCGCGGTCGTCACGCGGCTCACCGTCGACTCGTGCATGCCGATGTCTTCGGCGACGTCGCGAAGGATGAGCGGCTTGAGATACGCGATGCCCTTGTCGAAGAACTCGCGCTGGAACTTCACGATGCTGTCGGTCACCTTGTGAATGGTGCGCTGGCGCTGCTGAATCGACTTCAAGAGAAACTGGGCGGAGCGCATCTTCTCCTGCACGAATTCCTTCTGCTTCGGGTTGAGCGCACCGTTTCGCAGCGCGCGGCGGTACGCGTCGCTCACCCGCAACTTCGACAGACCGTCGTCGTTGAGCACCACGTGGTACTCGTCGCCGATCTTGTGAATGAAGACGTCGGGCGTGATGTGCTGCGCGTCTTCGCCCGAGTAGTTGCGGCCGGGCTTGGGGTCCAACTTCACGAGCAACTTGCTGGCCGCGATCACCTCGTCGAGCGTCACCTTCAGATCGCGCGCGATGGCCGGGAGGTTCTTCGATTCCAGCAGCTTCATGTGCTTCTTGATGATCGTCTGGAGCAGGGGAGCGGCCGGCTCCTTCATCGCCTGCACCTGAATCAAGAGACACTCGAGCAGATCGCGTGAGCCGCACCCGACGGGATCGAGGTGCTGGATCTTGCGAAGAATGCGCGTGCCCACCGACATCGGCACATCAGCCTCGTTGCAGAGACGAATGAGCGGATCGCCCTCGACGTCGGGCAGCTTCAAGTACCCGTCGTCGTCGAGGTTGCCGATGATCAGCTCGGCGATGCGGCGCTCGGCGTCGTTCATGCGGAGGCCCGACAGCTGATCCATCAGCCGGTCGTAGAGGTCCTCCTTCTTCACCATGTTCGCTTCGAACGACGGGAGGTCTTCGAGATCGACGTTGCCCTTGTTCGACGGCGTGGTCGGCTCGTTGAACTGGTAGCTGTTCAAGTACGCGTCCCAGTCGATCTCCGCGGGGCCGTCGGCGGGCTTCACTTCCTGCGCGTTCTCGGGAACCGGCGCTTCCTGGTTCACCGGCTGCTCGAGGTTGGCCGCTTCGAGCGACGCTTCACCTGGCGCCTTGTCGCTCAGATCGCCCTCGACCTCGTCGGGCTGCTCGAGGAGCGGGTTGCTTTCCATCTCCTCGCGGATCTGATCGATGAGCTCCATGCGCGAGAGCTGGAGCAACTTGATCGCCTGCTGCAGCTGGGGCGTCATCACCAGCGTCTGCGACATCCTCAGGCTTTGTTTGAGCTCCATACCCATGCGCGTCACCCCTTGGAAACAAAAGCTGTGCCAAGGGTAGGCGATGCGCAACGAGAAGTGGCGAGCAATTTGCTGACGCTTCTCTAACTATCCTGACTTCCTCAGGAAAGCGTAAAATCTGCGCCGAGATACACAGACCGTGCCCTCTCCGAGCTGGCGATGGCCTGGGGCGTCCCCTCTTCGAGGATGCGGCCGCCCACGATGATGTACGCGCGGTTGCAGATGCGCAGCGTGTCCCGAACATTGTGATCGGTGATGAGCACGCCGAGGCCGCGATCACGTAGGCGAGCGATCTCTTTCTGCAGCTCTCCCACGTTGATCGGGTCGACTCCGGCGAAGGGCTCGTCGAACAACATGAAGCGGGGGTTGGGAATCAGTGAGCGGGCGATCTCCGCGCGGCGGCGTTCTCCACCCGAGAGTTGTTCGCCGAGTGACCTGGCGACGTGCGAGAGGCCGAACTCACCGAGCAGTTGATCAGCGCGCTGAGCACGTTCGGCCCCGCTGAGCTTCGGCTGCAGCTCGAGCACCGAGAGGAGGTTCTCGCGCACGCTCAGCTTGCGGAAGATCGACGCCTCTTGCGGCAGGTAGCCGACGCCTTCACGTGCGCGCTGGTGCATCGGGAGCGACGCGAGCTCCTTGCTGCCCAACTTCACCGAGCCGGCGTCGGGCGTGACGAGCCCCACCACCATCGAGAACGACGTCGTCTTGCCCGCACCGTTGGGGCCGAGGAGCCCGACCACTTCGCCGGGCTTCACTTCGAAGCTCACGCCGTCGACGACGCGCCGCGAGCCGTACGTTTTCTGGAGCGCCGTCGCGACCAAAGCCCCCTGGGGCGACGGCGTTGGGTGGTGAACCAGCCCGTCGCTCACGCCGGGTCACCGTGAATCGAGAGGAAGAGTCGGCAACGGAACACCATCACCACGTGCACCAGCGGGCCGACCAGAATGCCGCCGCTCAAGCTCGCGAGCCACGCGCCCTCGCGGTGCGCGTACGTCGAATAGAGGCTCATCGGCAGCGAGAGCACGAGGCTGAGCATCACCAGCGCGAGCAGCGAGACGAACATCACGCCGAACCACAAGATCGCCGCGGCCTTGATGGTGTCGAGCACGCCGCCGAGCGCGCCGTCGATGCTCTCTCCGTACATGCCGGCGTAGTCGGAGATGGGCAGCAGCCAGATCACCACCGGCAACAACATCGCCCAGTCGCCGTACTCCACCGCGACGAACGCGAGCGTCATCAGCACCACGTGCGTGGCGAGGCCGCCCTTCTCGACGCCGCCGCACGCACGCATCACCCACTTGAAATAGAGACCCCAGCCGATGCCCTTGGCGATGCCGACCACCGCGGGCGCGACGGAATGCAGCGGAGAGACCCACGCGTCGAGGACCGCACCGATTCCCAGCAGGATGGAAGGAACGGCCGCGAGCAACGCGGTCTCCTTCAAGAAGCGCGGCACCTCGGCGCCGGCTTCCCGCATCAATTCTGCGTCGGAGACCTGCTCGCTCAAGGGACCTTCTTCTTGTCGACGTCGATCAGGGTGACGGCGTTCTCGACCTCGAGGTACTCGGTGCCGGTCATGAAGGTGACCCTGGTGCCCTTCATCTTCGTGCGGCCGTCTTTCGCCTGCGGAGATCCGGTCACGACCAGTCTTCCCGCCGGCACGTCGTAGTCGCCGAACTGGCCGCGCGCCCAGCGATCACCTTCGGTGACCTCGACTCCGCCGCGGGCCTTCACGCGCGTGACCTCGCCGGTCTTCTCGTCGGAGATCGCGGTGAGCTCCGGAGCGAGCAGCGTCGTCTTGCCCTTCACGGCCTTCACCTTGCCGGTCCACTTCGCTTCGTTCTTCGCGCCTTCGAAGGTGAGGAGGTCGGCGTCGATGGCGAGCTGTTTGTCCCTGGGTTCCTTCACGCGCGTGTGCGCTTTGGTGACGGTCAAGACGTCGGTGTTCGTGGAGAAGGTGACGACCTCTCCATCGACTTCGCGTGCGCCTTGTCGGCCCCAGGGGTTGCCCTTCGCGATCAACACGCCGGTGTCGTTGAAGAACTCGGCTTCGTCGCCATGGGCTTCGCGCGCAAAGCCCTCTGGGGCGACGCCGTTGGGTGGCGAACCGCGATCGATCGCCACGACGTTTCCTTTGGCCACGATGCGCGTCACGTCTCCATTCGGAGCGAGAAACACGTCGAGTACGTCGCAGGTCAGCGTCAGCGTGTCGCGGATCGCTTTCGCATTGCCCTCGTAGCGGGCGCGGCCTTCCTTCTTCAGCACCTCGAGCTTCCTGGCCGAGAGGGCGACGGGCCGCGCGAGCAGGGCAGGTGTTCCCGCATCAGGCGCGAGGAGCAACAGGCTGACGGCGGCGAAGAGCACCGCGCGCGTTTATAGCGCGCTACTTCTCGGACTCGGCCTTCTTCTCGCTCGACGAATCCCAGATGTTGAAGCCCACGCGGCCCATCAGCACCGCCGAGGGATTCAAGTACGAGACCTCGAAGCCGATCTCGAGGCGCCAGATCTTGACGCCCACGCCGCCACCGAGGTGCGAGCGCACCGAGTCGAGGTGACTGGGGATCCAATAAATGCCGCCGAAGAAGTCGAGATAGACGAAGAACATCTTCAGTCGGACGAGCGCGTCGAGCGGAATGGCGAGGCGCGGGTTGGGCTCGTTGAGCGTGAGCGCGAGCCCCGGACGCACTCCGATGTGGAGCCAGTCGACGAAGAGCTTCTGATCGATGCGAACGTGAAAATCGAACTGGGTCGCTTCGAGCAACCACACACCACCGCCCGCATCCGCCGTGAAGCCGATCGCGCGGGCAGGGGAAGCGCCCACGAGTACGGCGGTCAGAGCGAGAGCGGCCAGGGTGGAGCGCATGGGCATTGGATGCCGTCTTACGCCAACTTGATCACGCCTGCTCGGCGAGCTCCTGCATGCGCATCGCACGGCGCGTGAACTCCGCGAGGCGGTACAGCACGGTGCGGCGCGACACGCCAAGCGCCGAGGCCACCTTCGCCTGCTCGATGCCACGCGCGTGGTACATCATCGCGGGCTTCTTCAATTCGTCGGGCGTCTCAGCCAGCAGACGATCGGAGAAGTTCTTGGTCACCACGCTGTCCTCGAACTCGTCGTCGACGATCTCGGGCAGGTGCTCGACCGGCTCGGCGTGGCGCTTCGCATCACGAATGACGTTGAGGCAGTGGTTGGTGGTGATGCGGTGAATCCACGGGAGCACCGCGTCTTCGCCCGGCGCCGAGTCGAGGTGGTTGAGCACCTTGATGAAGACGTCCTGCGTCGCGTCTTCGGCGGCGCTCGCGTCCTTCAAGAGGCGCTTGCAGCGCGCGTAGATGGCGGGTCCGTACTTTCCGTAGAGCTGCTTGGTCTGGGCCTGGCGGTTCATCTTTGTTTCCCCTTGGTGGTCGGGCTTGCGCCCGGCGTATGCCGAATGTTCGAACCCAGACACGACGAGGTGCGCGCTTGTCTCACCGAGCGTCAACGCCATTCACAGACCGCGAAGAAAGCGCAGCGCGGGAGCGCACTTACACTTGCACAGCGCGTATGAGTGAAACTGATACTCAGAAAATAGCCGGGAAATCAGCGATTTAGACACTTTCCGCCAGTTTTTCGGACCCTGCGCGCCACGTCTGGAACCCCTGAAATCGCCTCGGAGATCGAGCTCGAATTCGGTCGCTGCGCACTGAGCCCGCAAGTGGTGTCGTGGGCCCGGAACAGGGAAAGAGTCTTGACGGCTCTTTTATGGGTGGTTAATACTTCTCTTGTCGAGAGGACGGGTCATGGCTGCGCCGCTGCTGCTCACCGATGGGTACAAGTTCTCGATGGCCGAGGCGGGTTGGCCGCTGCGTCGCGAGACCTTCTATTACTCGCACCGCAAAGGCGGCCTGCAGGTGCTGCCGTTCGACGTCGAAGCGGAAGTGAAGAAGACGCTCCCCGAGCCGACGCCAGGCGACTGGGAGTTCTTGTCGAAGAACGACTACGAGCTCGGCTCCGCGGTGAAGGCGGCGCTTGCCGATCGCAGCTTGAAGATCAGCGCGCTGCCGAAGTTCGCCGTCTTCAACGATCGCGAGCCGGTGTTCAGCGTCACGGGTCCGTCGGCGCTGGTGTCGTGGCTCGAGCCGCTCGCGCTGCAGTGGAGCTACCGCATTCAGGTCGCGACGCTCGCGCTGCGCGATCCGGCTGGGCTCGCGGCGGCCGTCGCCACGGTGACCTGCGAAGCGCAGAAGGAGTTGGTGCTCGAGACGCTCGACGCGGTGGGCGTGAAAGCTCCGACCGTGAACGTCGACTCGGATGGATACGTCGCTCGCGTTCGCGCGCGTGTCGCGGAGTTGGTCGAGATCGTGAAGTCGCCCGCGCGCATCTTCGAAGTCGGTCTGCGCGCTGCGAGTTGTCCGGAACAGCATCTGTTGGCGCTCGAAGGCGCGAAGCAGGCCGGCTTGTTGCGCACGTCTTCAGTGCACGGCGCGCGTCAGCTCGGTCTCACTCCGGTCGGCACGATGGGGCACGAGCACATTCAGCGTTACGGGAGCGATGAAGCGGCGTTCCGCGCGATGGTCGAGCGTCGCTTTCAGCGCTCGAGCTTCCTGCTCGACACCTTCGACACCATCACGAGCGGAATTCCCACCGCGTACAAGATCATCGTCGAGCGGAAGGGGCAGGGGGACTCCATTCGCTACGACTCGGGCGACAAGGTCGCGCAGTACCGCTTCGCGATCGCCGAGGCGAAGCGGCTCGGCATTCGGCCAGTGCAGATCCTGGAAGACAGCTTCGACATTCCACAGACGAAGGCGTTCGAAGCGCTGCGCGAAGAGGTCGGCTGGAAGCCCGAGGAGCAGGTGTACGGCTACGGCGGCTTCATCGTCGCGCAAACGGCGGGCACGCCACTCACGCGCGATCGAGTGGCCGCGGTGTTCAAGCTGTCGCAGACCGGCGCGACGGCGACGATGAAGTTCGGCAACGAAGGCGGTGGGGGGAAGCAGTCGGTGCCGGGGCGGCCGGTGCTGTTCCGACGACGCGCGGGCGCCAGCGGCGCATTCGGCGTCGTCGGACAGGAAGGCGAGGCGACTCCGGAGGGCTACCTGCCGCTCACCGGAGCGCCCGCCCGCACGCACGTCGGCGCGTTCCCTGAAGTAGCGGAAGCCGATCGCGTGCTGGTTCCCTCTCCGCAGACGCGCGCGCTCGTCGACGAACTCTCTCGTTGGAGGAAATGATGTTCTCAGCCACGCACATCGGTCGCGAACACGTGCGCCTCGGGCGCAACAACCAGGACGGCCACTTCGCGTCGTCTTCGGTGATCGTGGTGACCGACGGGTGTGGCTCGCAGCCACAGTGCGAAGTGGGCGCGCAGCTCGGCGCGCGCTTCATGGGCGAGTGGCTGACGTCGCAGAAGACGATCGACGAGACGACTCCCGAGAAGGCGTTCATTGCGCTGTGTGAGTTCATCGCGACGACGGCGCGCGCAATGGGCGGCGATCTGCGCGACGTGCTCGAGCGCTACTTCCTCTTCACGGTGCAGGCGGCGGTGCGCATCGGAGAGCAGGTGCTCGTCTTCGGCATGGGCGACGGAGCGGTCTTGATGGACGACCGCCTGGTGCGCATGGCGAGCTACGACAACGCGCCGAACTACTGCACCTACCGGCTGACGTCGCCGGGCGAGCACCCAGCTGAAGTGCACCACTTCGGCCCCGCGTCGAAGGTGGCGGTGATGAGTGACGGGTTCAACGCGCTCGATCCCGTTCGGTTGCGCGCGCTGATCGATCTCCAGGCCTCGAAGAACCCGCTCACGTTGCAGCGGCGCCTCAACGTGCTCTCCGAAACCGAACGTTTCACTGACGACGCGACGATCGCCGTGCTCCCATGACGCATTTCCCCCAACGCCGTCGCCCCAAGGGGCTTTGAATGGACCTCTACCTCTCAGGAAGGCGCGTCAGAGTGACTGACGCCGATCTCCTCGGCGAAGGTGGAGAGGCGCGCGTCTACAAACACGGAGCCTCGGCGCTCAAAGTGTTCCACGAGCCGGGCGACGCGCTCGCGCGACGGCTGTTCGATCAGAAGATCCAGAAGCTGACGCAGTTTCCGCGAGGGTTGCCGGCGGCGGTGAAGTTTCCGGAAGAGCTGATTTGTGATCGCGCGGGGAAGCCGATCGGCTACCGCATGGCGCTCGTGCCTGGAGCGGTCGACTTCGCGCGCCTCGCCTCACGCAAGTGGCGACTGGGAGTGCTCTCGAACACCGCGCTCGTGAGCGCATTCACCGAGCTGCACGGCATCGTTCAGCGGTTGCACGCGGCGCAGGTGATCATCGGCGACTTCAATGACGGCAACGTGCTGCTCGATCGCACACATCCCGTGTTGATCGACGCCGACTCGATGCAGTTCGGCAGTTTCGCGTGTCCCGTGGGGCACGAGCGTTTCCTCGACCCGAAGTTGTACGGAGTCGATCTCTCGAGCGCTCCGAAGTTCGACGCGGGCTCTGACTGGTACGCGTGGTCGGTCTTGTTCTTCCAGAGCCTGCTCTCGGTGCACCCGTTCGGTGGGACGCACACGAAATTGGCGACGCTGCTTCGACGAGCGGAAGCGCGTCACTCCGTGTTGCAGTCGGACGTGGTGCTGCCGAGGCTTGCGGTGCCTCCGAAGGTCTTGCCGGATGATCTGCTGCACTGGTTCCACTCGGTCTTCGAGAAAGACGCGCGCCAGGAATTCCCGAGCGGCTTGCTGCAGCTCTCGTGGACGACGTGTGGATGCGGAACGGAGCACGCGCGCGCGGTCTGTCCAGAGTGCAAGACGCTGGGCCCGCTCGTCACCCGTCCGATGATCCGCAGCAAGGGTCGCTGTACCGCGCGCACGGCGTTCGAGACCAACGGTCGCGTGATCGCCGCTGCGATGCAGGGTGGGCTCCGGTATC
>JAEUJS010000233.1 GCA_016792935.1 Archangium sp.
GAACTTCGGGTCGGCGGCGCCCATCGACATCGAGATTCTCGGGTACGAGGTGGAAGAGGGGCAGCAGTACGCCAAGACGCTGATGACGAAGCTGCGTGCGCTGTCGGCGGGCGATGGCACTCCGCTGATGACGGACCTGCAGCTGTCGCGCGAAGAGAACTACCCGCAGCTCGACGTGCAGGTGGACCGGCAGAAGGCGGGCGTGCTCGGCGTGTCGGAGCAGCAGGTCGCGCAGACGGTGCTCGCGACCCTGGTGGGCAACAACCAGTTCGCGCCGATTCCGTGGACCGACCCGAAGACCGGCAACGAATACGACATCAACGTGCGCGCGCGCGACGCGTCGCGTGGGAGCGTCGAAGACTTGTCGCAGGCGCAGATTCGTTCAGCGCAGGGGCGTGTCGTGTCGCTCGAGACGGTGGCGAGCGCGGTGCGGCAGGTGTTGGACGAGACGCCTCCTCCCGATGGCTTCACCGTGCGGCTGGGCGGGCAGGCGGCCGCGCAGCAGGAAGCGTTTCAGGGGCTCGGCTTCGCGGGGCTGCTCGCCGTCGTGCTCGTGTACATGGTGCTCGCTTCGCAGTTCAAATCGTTGGTCGACCCGTTGGTCATCATGTTCAGCGTGCCGCTCGGCGTCGCCGGCGTGGCGCTGATGTTGTGGGCCACGGGCACGTCGCTGTCGGTGAACAGCTTCATGGGCATCATCATGATGATTGGCATCGTGGTGTCGAACGGCGTGCTGCTCGTCGACTTCGCGAACGTGCTGCGGCGACGCGGAAAGTCACTGCACGACGCGACGGTGGAAGCGGGGCGCACGCGGCTGCGTCCGATTCTGATGACGACGATTGCGACGCTCGTTGGTCTCGTGCCGATGGCGCTCGGAGTGGGTGAGGGCAGTGAGACGAACTTGCCGCTCGCGCGCGCGGTCATCGGTGGGTTGACGGTGTCGACGGGCCTGACGCTGTTCTTCGTGCCGGTGCTCTACACGTGGTTCGACCGCTTCGCGGACCGCCGGCCGGACGAAGACGACGAAGACGAAACGCAGGCTCACGCTCCGGTGGAGAAGCCAGCATGAGCACGCCGAGCACGCGCGCGACGATGCACAGAGGTCTCCCGATCGCGCGCGCCCAATTGATCGCGCCAGTTGATTCCTCCCTCACCCCAACCCTCTCCCGCAGGGGCGGGGGAGGGAGTCACGCGCCATGATCTCTCTCATCCTCATCGCGCTCGCGGCCACCGACCCAGCGCCCGTCACCTTCGACGACGCCGTCGCGAACGCGCTCAGCAAGCACCCCGCAATGCGTATCGCGACCGAAGACGCCGCGCGCGCCCTCGCGCAGCTCGAGCAGGCACGAGCACCGTCGCTCCCGTCGCTCAACGTCAACGCGAACTACACGCGCCTCGAAAGCGACCGCGGGCTGCAACAGGCCGACGGCTCGTTCCGCATTCTGCAGAACGCGAACCAGTTCGCGGGAAACGTGCAGCTCGGTCTTCCGCTCCTCAACACGCCGCGCTGGGCGCAGTGGTACCGCGCGTCGAAGAACGCCGACGGAGTGGCGGCCACCGCTGCCGATGTGAAGCGCCAGGTCGCCGTCGCAGCCGCGCGCGCGTGGCTCACGGTGCTCGCGCAGAAACGCGTGGTGCTCGCCGCGACCACCGCGCGCGACACCGCACAGAAGCACCTCAGCTTCGCGAGCGACCGGCTCAAGGGCGGAGTCGGTACCCGCATCGACGAAGTGCGCGCCGCGCAGGAATACTCAGTCAGCAACCAGCAACTCGAAAACGCACTCGCCGCACTGATTCGCGCGCAAGAAGCGCTCGGGGTCGCGACGGGCAGTGACGTTCCGCTCGACGTGGTGGCGAGCGAGCCTGAGCTGAACGCGCCTCCATCGCTCGAGCAATCGATCGACGCGGTGGAGAGTGCGCGCCTCGACGTGCGCGCCGCGAAGATTCGGAGCGAGACCGCGGTCGACGCCACGCGTGTGGACTGGATGGACTACGTGCCGCTGTTGAACGTGGTGTTCCAGCCGGTGACGAGCGCGCCGTCGACGCCGACGTCTCCAGTGCTGGGGTGGCAGATGAACGTGGTGATGCAGCTGCCGCTGTACGAGGGCGGGTTGCGCTACGGGCAGTCGCACGAGCGGCAAGCGAACGCGAAGAGCGCAGTGGCGCAGCTCGAGTCGTCGGTGCGGCAGGCGAAGTCAGAAGTGCGCGTGGCGTTTCAGGCGGTGACGCACGCTGATGAGGCGCTGCGTTCTGCGCGCGATGCGGCGAAGCAGGCGACCGACGCGCTCGACCTCGCGAACGAACTCTGGCGTGCGGGCTCGACGACCAACCTCGAGGTCATCGACGCCGAGCGTCGCGCGCGCGATGCGGAACTGGCGAAGGCGCTCGCGGAAGACGCAGCTCGCCAGGCACGGCTCGACTTGTTGGTCGCCAGCGGTTCGTTCCCTCGCTGATCAGCGCTTCTGCCGGCACGGCCTCCGCGACGTAGACCGCCCGAAGCAGGCACACCGACCGCAGAAGCAATCTCCTCTCCCCCATCGGGGGAGAGGCCGGGAGAGGGGAAATCCCGCTGGCACGGCCTCTGCTCAAGCAGTGCCCATGCGCTGGAAGAAGAAGAGCACCCCGAGAGCCCGTCGTCTGCGCCGCCGCTCAACGCAAGCCGAGCGAATCCTCTGGGCCTGGCTCCGAGCCGACCGGCTTCTCAACAGCAAGTGGCGTCGGCAACATCCCGCGGGCTTCTACTTCCTCGATTTCGCGTGCCCAATGCTGATGCTGGGCGTCGAGCTCGACGGCGCGCACCATCTGGATCCGCGCAAAGCGAACGAAGATGCCGTGCGCACGAAGGAACTCGAGGACCAGGGTTGGAAAATTCTCAGATTCCGAAACGAGCAAGTGGAGCATGAGCTTCCGTCCGTGCTCGCGGCCATCGTCTCGGAAATGAGACTGCGTGGGTGGGTGGGGTAAGGCGGATTTCCCCTCTCCCGGCCTCTCCCCCTTTGGGGGAGAGGAGTGTGCTTCTGCGGTCGGTGTGCTGGCTTCGGACGTCTCTTCGACGGAGGCAGTGCCGGGGCGTGCAGAGGCCGCGCGCGACGCTTACACTTCGAGCGTGCGTTCGACGTTCTGGTCACGGTTGGCACTGGCACTGCTCTCAGTGCTCGGCGTCTTCGTGCCGTTGGTCGAAACGAACACGCGCGATGAAGTCACCATCGACGGCACACGCCGCCTGCGTGACGTCGAGACACCAGCGCACGCGTCGCTGATCAGCGTCGAGCGCAGCAGCACCGCGAAGACGACTGACGCCTTTGCTCCCGCCGCACCGAACGTCGCAACGCAGAAGCGCTTTCTGCTGCACCGCGCCTGGCTGAACTGAGCGCGCGAACCGAAGCCCGTTCGCAGCAACTCGTTCACCTCTCACCACCACACTCCCATGCTGCTTCGCGTCTTCCGCTTTCTCTGGCGGGGCGTGCTCACGGTCATTCGCGCCGTGTTCCTCGTCCTGCTGCTGATTCTCCCGCTCCCGGTTGGCGAGCTGATGGTGCGCCTCGTCGACAAGTACCGCCGCAATCAGGTCACGCAGCTGAAGAAGAAATGATCAGTTGCACGCACACAGACCCGCGCCCGCATCAGCGCACGAGCAATGCGCGCCGCACGACACGAAGCCGCAGCTCGGAGCCGACACGCACAAGAACCCGGGATTCGCCGGAATCGCTCCGGTGCACAGACACGAAGGCGTGCCGCCATCGCCGGTCCCATTGCACGTGCAGCCCTGCGAACACGCGACGCTCGAACCGCACGAGCCCTGCTGCGCTGGCGCACGGTCCGCAAAGCCATTGGTCCCGTTCGAGCGCCCCGCTTCGTCGAGGCACTGGTCGGGGCATTTCGCCGTCGCACACGGCCGGCCACACGCGACCAACAGCAACACACTCGTGACGAAGAAGACGATGAGCACGCGCATGGCCGAAGAGTAAGGTCCGCCGCATGGCCAACATCAAGATCAACGACGTGAAGAAGGCGCTCCCGCTGGCGAAGTCGCTGCTCAAGAAGTTGGACATCGACAAGGACAAGGCGGTCAGCACCGACGAGTCCAAACGCATTCGCGTGAAGGACAACTACACCGCGCGCAACTTCGTCAGCTCCGCGCTCGACCGCTTGAGCTGGCCCGACAACCCGGGTCCGTACAGCATCCGCGGCGTCGAGGGCGTCCTCGAAGGCGCCATCACCTCGCTCGAGAAAGCCGACAAGAACAAAGACGGCCAGCTCACCGGCGACGAGCTCAAGAACGCCAGCAAGGTCGCGCGCAACTTCGTCGAGTTCGCGCAGAAGTACGCCGGCAAGTCGGTCGCCGTCTTCGACGTGAAGCCGTACGAGAAGCCGGGAACGAAGGCGTGGGTCGACCTCGTGAAGAAGGAATACTTCGGGGGCCCCAACGAGCCGATGAACCGCCCCTACTTCGGCACCGCGCTGGTGTTGAAGCGCACCGAGCTCCCGAACGCGAAGCTGAAGGCCGAGTACGACGACCTGAAGCGCGACTTCCCGGGCCGCACCATCGAAGCGACCAGCAGCAAGGTGAACGGCGAGACCGTCTACTTCATGCACGCCAAGTCCGACGCGCAGTACGACATGCGCCTCTTCGACGACGCGGGGAAGAACATCGCGAGCGGCACCGCGAAGCCGAAGCCCGGCGACGCGCGCGCCAACTGGCAACTGCGCTGGGACTGAGCGGCCGATCAGGTTCAGGAGCGGCGTCTCACTCGAAGCCTTTCACGTGTCGAAAGCACCGTGCGTCAGCTCATCATCGTCACGCTCCTGCTCACCACCTCGTGCCCGCAGGGCGGACCCGACGAGTGTGTGCGCAAGCGCGTCTCCGCGGGTGGCATCATCGAGAAACACCACCCACGCGTCGGCGGCGGACCTCCGACGACATGGCCCGAACCCGACGTCAGCGTCCCCGGCGAAGCGCTCTCGTTTCGACTGATTGCGCCCTTCACGACCTGCGAGGGCGATGCGCTCGACGCCGCCACCATCGAGGTCGAGGGTCCGAATGGTGAGCCCGTGGTCTTCGAGGCGACGCCGGTGGTCGCTGGGGCGGATGATCACGTCGAGACGACCGTGACGTTCAGTCCGCCCGGACCCGGCGCGTACAGCGTGAGCGTCAACTTCGGAGCCGAGCTCGGCGCGCGTGGTGACTCGAGGACCATCACTCCGTTTCCTGCCGCTGATGCCGTGCCAGTGCCGCTTCCGGCGGGCGTGACGTGTGTGGGGCGTGCGTGGCCCGTCAGCGCGAGCTCCATCGCGTGCGAGAGCGAGAATCAGCGCCTCGCGGTCATCGAGGCCGACGGCGGGCTCTTCACGTTCGACGGCACGCAGTTGGTCGCCGTCGACGAGGTGCTGTGGAGCGAGACCGACGCCGGCGTGCTCGAACGTCGCGAGAAGCAGAACGGCACTTTCACCGTCACCAACCAGTGGCCGGGCTTCGGCGGGCCGCCCGTGCGCGGTTTTCACACCAGCACCGTCGCGCTGCGCCGCTCGCCTGATGTGACGGGCATCACGCTGGTCGCCGTCAGGTTTGGAGGTGGGCGCGTCGAGCGCACGTTCACCAACTCCGACCCGCAGCTCGACGTCTATTTCCTCGCGGCGGGCACGATTCAGGCCGGCACTCAAGGCGCCGCGGTGTGCACCGAGTGCATCCCCGACGTGGTGGGGCTCGACTCACAGTTGCTCTGGCACCAGGCGCCCACGCCGTTCACGCGCACGCTCATCACCGGAGTCGACCGCTTCTCGGCCACCACGGCGGTTGGGATCGTCCAGTCGCAGCTCGGCCACTACGCACGCCTGGGAATTCCGGCGCTCGAGCCGCAGGCGCACTGGCCACTCTTCGTCGACGTGAGCCGCAATGGGTACACCGTGCTCTTCGACGCGCGCCCCGACGGAGGAATCGTCACTTCGGTGTGGCCGCGCGCTCGCGTGCTGCGCATCGGCCCGAACTTCGCGACGGTGATCACCGAAGACGGCGGCATCGGCGTGGCTCCGCTCCCCGCGAACTGAAGCGTACTTTGCGCTAAGCGCTCGCGCATGAGCGTTCCTGGCGTTCCCAAACACGCGCGCGTCGTCGTCATCGGCGGCGGCGTCATCGGCACCTCCGTCGCGTACCACCTCGCGCACCTCGGCTGGAAAGACACCGTCCTCCTCGAGCGCGACAAGCTCACCAGCGGCACCACGTGGCACGCGGCCGGCCTGATGGTGACGTTCGGTTCCACCAGCGAGACCAGCACCGAGCTGCGCAAGTACACCGCGAAGCTCTATTCCTCACTCGAAGCGGAGACGGGCCAGGCGACCGGCTTCAATCCCGTCGGCTTCATCGAAGTGGCGTCCGACAAGGACCGCCTCGAGGAATATCGCCGCGTCTCGGCCTTCAATCGATTGTGCGGCGTCGACGTGCACGAGATTTCGCCGTCGCAGGTGAAGGAACTCTTCCCCATCGCCAACATCGACGACGTGCTCGCCGGCTTCTACGTGAAGGAAGACGGCCGCGCGAACCCCGTCGACGTGACGATGGCGCTCGCGAAGGGCGCGAAGTTGAAGGGCGCCACGCTGCTGGAAGACACGCCCGCACTGAACGTGCTCGTGAAGAACGGCGCGGTGGTCGGCGTGGAGACGCCGCACGGCACCATCGCCTGTGACTACGTCGTGAACTGCGCGGGCATGTGGGGCCGGCAGCTCGCGGCGAAGAACGGCATCTCGTTGCCGTTGCAGGCAGCCGAGCACTACTACCTGATCACCGAGCAAATCCCCGGCATCGATCGCAACTGGCCCGTGCTCGAAGACCCGGGTCGCTACGGCTACTTCCGCGAAGAGGGCGGCGGCTTGATGGTCGGCATGTTCGAGCCGGTGTGCGCTCCGTGGAAAATCGAAGGCATCCCTTCAGATTTTTCGTTCGGCGAAATTCCTCCCGACTGGGAACGCATGACGCCGTACCTCGAGCGCGCCATGGGCCGCGTGCCCATCACGCAGACCGCGGGCATCAAGAAATTCTTCTGCGGGCCCGAGAGCTTCACGCCCGACCTGCGTCCGCTCGTTGGAGAAGTGCCGGAGGTGAAGAACTACTTCGCGGCGTGTGGGCTCAATTCCATCGGCATTCTCACCGGCGGCGGCATCGGCAAGTTGATGGCGCAGTGGGTGATGACCGGAGACCCCGGCTACGACATCACCGGCATGCACCCCGACCGCCTGCATCCGTACCAGGCGAACCCGGAGTACCGCCGCACGCGCACCGTCGAATCGCTCGGCATGGTGTACCAGTGCCACTACCCGACGAAGTCGTTCTCCACTGCGCGCGACGCGAAGAAGCCGGCGTTCCACCATCGGCTCGTCGAAGAAGGCGCGTACTTCAAAGATGTGAGTGGTTGGGAAGGCGCTGATTGGTACGCGGGCAAGGGACAGAAGCCGGACCCGGGCGAGCTCTCGTTCGGTCGCATGAAGTGGTGGCCGAACTGGGCCGCGGAGCACAAGGCCACACGCGAGGGTGTCATCCTCATGGACATGTCGTTCATGGCGAAGTTTCGCGTCGAGGGTCGTGACGCGGGGCGCTTGCTCAATCAACTGAGCGGCAACGACGTCGATGGAGAAGCCGGCCGCATCACCTACACGCAGTGGATGAACGAGCGCGGCACGCTCGAGGCCGACCTCACGGTGACCAAGTTGGATGACCGTAACTACTGGGTCGTCGCCAGCGACACCGCGCACCGCCACGTGTTGACGCGCATGAAGCGGGTGTTCGGTGATGCGCACGCGTTCGCGTGTGACGTGACGAGCGGCTACGCGCAGATCAACGTGCAGGGGCCTCGCTCTCGCGCGCTCATGCAGAGCATCACGACTGCTGACCTCTCGAACGAAGCGTTCCCGTTCCGCACCGCGCGTGAAATCGACATCGGGTTCGCGCGCGTCTTGTGCGTGCGCATCACGTACCTCGGTGAGCTCGGCTACGAGCTCTACATTCCGAGCGAGCAGGCGGTGCACGTGTACGACCGCCTCGTGCAAGCCGGAGCGGCGTTCGACTTGAAGCACGCCGGTCTGAAAGCGCTCGCCTCGTGCCGCATGGAGAAGGGCTACCGCGACTACGGCCACGACATCGACAACACGGACTCGGTGCTCGAGGCCGGGCTGGGCTTCGCGGTGGACTTGAAGAAGCCCGACGGCTTCATCGGCAAAGACGCGGTGCTGCGGAAGAAGAACGAAGGACCGCTCAAGCGCCGCATCGTGCAGGTGCTGGTGAAAGACCCGCAGCCGCTCCTGTTCCACGCCGAGCCGATTTGGAGAAACGGCAAGCGCGTTGGTTACGTGCGCGCAGGCTCGTACGGTCACACGCTCGGCGGCGCGGTCGGTCTGGCGATGATCGAAGGCGGCGCCGAGGTCGTCGATTCGAAGTTCCTCGAGAGCGGCACGTGGGAAGTCGAGATCGCCGACAAAAAGTGGCCGGCCGTCGCCTCGATGAAGCCGCTCTACGACCCGACGAACGAGAAGATCAAAGCCTGAGGGAGCTCACTCGTCGCAGTCGCGCGACCCGAACAGCCACACCAGCGAGCTGAAGCCGAACACGCGCAGCAACCGGTTCTGCGTCGGCGCGGTGCTCGAACGCAGCTGCGAGAGCGGGAAGAGCTGCAAGATGTTGCGCAGCCGCTGCGTGTGGAAGTCGTCGAGCCCCGAGGCGGTGATGGTCGTGCCCTGCGCCGTACGCGTGACGCGCACCCTGGTCGACTTCACCTTCATGCTCTTCAGCGCGTCGCCGATGTCGATGCGAAGTCGCCCGGGGACCGAGCCCCGAACGAGTCGCATCTCACCGTTGCGCCACGAGAGAACGAACAGCTCGTTGCTGCGCTCGAGAACGAGCCACGCGATGCCAGCCGCGATGGCAATCAGTGCGTAGAACATGAGCAAAGCCCCCTGGGGCGTTGGGTAAGGGAAACAGCTTCAGTCGTCCGCGGTGCCGAACAGCCACACCAGCGAGCTCACACCGAAGAGACGAAGGAAACGGTTCGCGCTCGGCGCTTCCGAGGTGCGCAGCTGCGCGAGCGGGTACTTCTGCAACACGTTGCGGAGCACCTGGAGATCAGCCGCGTTCAACCACTCCGCCGTGAGCCGCGCGCTGCGCGAACGCTCAGTGACACGAAGCCTCACTTCGCCGGCGTTCAGGTTGCGCAGCGACTCGGTCAGCTGCTGACGAAGACGAACCGGAACCGTGCCGCGCACCAGGCGCATCTCGCCGTTGCGGAAGTGCAGAACGAAGAGCTCGTTGTTGCGCTCCAGCGCCATCCAGGCGGCGACCGAGGCGATGAGAACGAGGACCAGAATCATAGGATGGGTGTGACCCCGTCCTTCGAACGGACGTGCAAGAAATCGGGTTTATTGCCCCGTAAGGGGTCGGAATCACTAAGAAAGTCAGCCATTTAGCCGGGTGTCGTCCGACGGCTCCAATGTTGCTGATCGCCACTTCCACCAAGTCGAGGCCTCCACCATGGAACGCACGCTCCAACGAGCGCTGGCGCAGTGGCGGACGTGTCGCTGTGAGCAGCTGGCGCTGAACATCGATTCGCTGCACGAGCATCTGCTTCGATCTGCGTGGCTGCCACGGATTGAGGATGAGCTCGCGCGTCCTCAGAACTCACGTCGTGAAGTGGCGCTGCCAAAGCTGGCGAAGTCCGCGCTCACGTCGCTGATCATTTCGTTGCCTCCTCCGACGTCGGACCGCTTCGGACCGCACCTCGATGCGATGCGTGCGTTTCCTCCGGACCCGCGTGTCGCGCAGGCGTTGCGGACCGCGCTCGAGTTCGAAGAGAACCTCGCGGCGCCGAAGTACCGCCACGTGTGGCGTCGGGTCTTCGCGACGCTGGCCAGCATCGGAGACCCACGCGCGCGGAGTTGGCTTCCCTCACTCGTGCAATCACAGCGCGGAGGCACCACTGCATCGCGTCGTTGGCTCGTCACGCAAGCCGCCGAGCTGTGTGGAGCCTTGCCCCTCGCGCAGCCGAGCAACGTCGCGCCGCTCGACTTGCCGCCGGTGAAGCCGCTCGAGTCGTTGAGTGAAGAAGAGCGATTGGTGACTGCAGATTGGCTGAGCTCGTACGGAGACCCACGCGGCGAGTTTCTGGTGCTCCAGCACAAGCGTGAGCTGTTGCCTCTGGAGCGGCAGCGAGAAGGAGAGCTCGTGCGTCGCTGGGCGAAGTCGTGGCTTGGTCCACTCGCGCGCGCGATTCGCACCGACGGCTTGCGCTTCGAGAAGGGAGTGGTCGTCGAGTGCCGGCTGAGCGGTGACCGCGCGGCCGAGTTCACCAATCACTCCACATGGCGCTCGGTGCGCTCCATCGACCTGCGCTCGTTGCAGTGGAACGTGTCGTTGCCGCGCGTGACTGCGTTTCTCGCGGCGCCGGCGATGGCCGGGTTGCGCGAGGTGCGCGGCATGAGCACCGCGATTCTCGGAGCCGTGATTGGCCAGCGCATGCCGTGGCGGCTCGAGTCGCTCGAAGTGCTCGGCTACGGCGCGTTGGAACCGCAGCTGCTCGAGTGGATGCCGTGGTTCTCGCAGCTCGAGGAATACGTGATGAACGGGCAGCGCTGGCGACGTGAGCGCGACGGTTGGAAGAACTGAGCGGCGGTGCCAGGTTGTCTGGTGATGGCGTTCAGCGCGCGGCTGTTCCGGTTTCCAGGACCTGGTGGTTGGCACTTCGCGAAGGTGCCGAAGAAGTACGCACCACCGCCGACACATGGCTGGGGCCGCACGCCGGTGCGCGCGACGGTGGATGGCGTGAGCTGGGACACGAGCGTGTGGTGGGACACGAAGTCGAAGTCGACGCTTCTCGCGGTGCCGAAAAAAGTGCGTGGCGAGAAGGGTGACGGGGCCTCGGTTCGCATCTCGCTCTCCCCGCGCTGAAGCCCTCACGATTCGTCGCTGAGGAGAGCAGAATGGTTCGCGATGGCTTCGGACCTCACGCTCACCGATTCACGCGTCGAGGCGGCGATGCAGTTGGTCGACCGTCGCGAGTTCCTCGAGCCCGAGCGTCGGAAGTTCGCGTCGAACGACGCGCCCATCGCGATTGGTTACGAGCAGACGACGTCGCAGCCGTCGCTCGTGGCGTGGATGCTGGAACAACTCGCGATTCGTCCGCGCATGCGCGTGCTCGAGGTGGGCACCGGCTGCGGCTACGTCACGGCGTTGCTCTCGCAGTTGGGTGCGCAGGTCTTCAGCGTGGAAATTCTCGCGCCGCTCTCGGAACGAGCTGCGCAGACGCTGAAGCGCCTCGAAGTGCCGAACGTGCAGCTGCGCGTCGGTGATGGCTATGCGGGTTGGGCTGAGCACGCGCCGTACGACGCGATCATCGTGACAGCTGGAGCAGCGAGAGTTCCACAGCCGCTGATTGATCAGCTCGCGCGCGGAGGGAAATTGCTGGCGCCCATCGGTACGCCGGACGCGATGGAGTTGATGTTGGTGGAGCGAGATCGCGCAGGAGTGATCAGCGAACGCGCGATTCTTCCGGTGCGCTTCGTGCCGCTCACCGGCGTTGCGGCCGAGGCAGACCGATCGCGACGTTGATGTGACGAGAGTCTGCAGTCGTCGCCCGCGTCGGCGCGCCCGTACGTTGCGCCGCACTCCGCACTCCGCACTCCGCACTCCGCACTCCGCAACGCGCTCAGCGATGCGCGACGAGCACTCCAAGCGGACCGCGCCGCCAGCGAACGTCCACCGACGAAAAGCCCGCCTCACTCGCCATCGCCAACTCATCCGCGACGGAGAAATAGAAGTCCTCGGCCTTCCACGACTCGAACCGCTCGCGCGCGCCCTCGGGAGAATCACCACCGCGAACGAGATGCGCGGTCCAGTCTTCCCACAGCTGCCTCGCAGCGACCGCGTCACGCGGCACCATCGCGTCGGCGCTGATCAACACACCGCCCTCACGCAACACGCTCCGCAGGTGGCGGTACACCCGCACCTTCTCGGCCCGCTCCGGCACGTGATGCAGCGACAGCGACGCCACGACCGCATCACGCGGCCCGCTCGCCTCGAGAAACGACGCCTTCACGAACGAGACGCGATTCCCAAACTCGAGCAGTCGTGAGCGCGCCTGGTCCAACATCGCGGCATCGACATCGAGCGCGGTGAAGCGCGCTTGGGGCAACGCGCGCGCGAGATGAAACGTCAGCGCTCCGGTCCCCGTGCCGACATCGAGCACCTCACCGTCGAAGCCGCGCAGCACCTCGGCGACGACCGACAGCGCCTCGTCGTAGTGCGGCACGAAGCGTCTGATGTCTGCGTCGTAGCCCGCGACCGAAACCTGCAGGTGCTTCTCGACCGAATGGCCGTGGTGATGCGGGTGATGTTCGTGTCCGTGTCCGCGGCTCATGGTTCACTGACTACTTCGTGCACTTGCCGCCGCGGCACGCACCGCCGGGACATTCCGAGTCCGAGTAGCACTTGCCGCCCGCCGTCGTGCACTTGCCGTTGCGGCACGCGCCTCCGCCGCACTCGGAATCGGAGTAGCACTGGCCGCCCGCAGTCGTGCACTTGCCGTTGCGGCACGCGCCTCCACCGCATTCCGAGTCGGAGTAGCACTGGCCGCCCGCCGTCGTGCACTTGCCGCTGCGGCACGAACCGCCCGCGCATTCAGAGTCCGAGTAGCACTGGCCACCTGCCGTCGTGCACTTGCCGCCGCGGCACACGCCGCCGGGACATTCCGAGTCGGAGTAGCACTGCCCGCCCTGCGTGGTGCACTTGCCGCCGCGGCACACGCCTCCGCCGCACTCGGAGTCGGAGTAGCAGTCAGCCAACGCGTTGAACGCGACGAGCGAGACGATCAGCAGTGCGGTGCGCATGCGCGCGACGCTAGCTCAGCGAAGCACTTCAGGGTCCAGCAGCCGGTGTTCGACCAGGTAGTCCCACACCACGTCGGGCACGAGCGCGATGAGCTTCTCGTGCTCGTACCCGCGGCCGCGTTCACGCACGAGCGACGAGCTGATGTTCGAGGTGACGACGTTCTCGCGCAGGTACACGTGTTTGCTGTCGCGCAGAATCGAGCTCGCCTGGTCCCAGTCGTAACCGAGGCGATGGATGATCCACATGCGCATGTTGGCGGCCATCCACTCCGCGCCCTTCCACTTCTCGAACGTCTGCGCGACGTCGGACCCCATCACCCACGAGAATTGGTACTCGGGAAACGCAGGAGCGAAGAAGTCACGCAGCACCTCCGCCGTCTCGTTCGTCTTCTCGTAGATGCGCGGCCCGTGCACCATCTCGAAGTCGCACGCGCGCAGCTTCGGGTACCGCGCGATGGCGCGACGAACCATCTCGAGGCGGTGCTCGGCGGGCATCAGCTTCTTGCCCCAGGGGTGTTCGCCCACCAGGTAGAACCACACCTCGTGCACGTCGGTGAGCGCGAGAATCTCGAGCGCCATGGTGAGGTGCGCGTTGGTGATGGGGTTGGCTGACGTGCCGATGAGCGCCACGCGCCGGCCCTTCGCAGTCGCATCGAGTCTTCGCACCGCACCCTGCACCGCGGTCGCGAAGTCGAGCTTCAGCTCGTTGCACAGCTGCAGCACCGCCCAGCCCGTATCGCCCGCTTCTTGCGCGAGGTGCGTAGCGTCGCGGTGGTGAATCAGCTGCGAGACCTGACTCGAGAGGTCTCTCAACCGCTCTCGCAGCTCAGTGTGCGTGAAGTGCTGGTCGTGGCTGCGGCGAACGAGCGCTTGAAGCTCCTCAGTCGTCATGCGACCGAGCTTATGCAGCTTTCTTCACGACACCGGCTTTGTCCGCGATGTGATTCCCGCCAATGAAGCCGAACGTCGTCGCCGGCCCGAGCGTGGAACCCGGCCCCGGGTACGTGCGGCCCATCACCGACGCCGAACAATTCCCCGCCGCGTACAAGCCCTCGATGACCGAGCCATCTTCCCGCAGCGCACGCGCGAACTCGTCGGTGAGAATTCCGCCCTTGGTCCCGAGATCTCCCGGGAACACCTTCACCGCATAGAACGGAGCCTTCTCCACCGCGCCGAGGTTGGGGTTCGGCTTCACGCGCGGGTCGCTGTACACGCGGTCGTACGCCGAATCACCGCGCTGGAAGTCGAGGTCCTTCCCGTTCTTCGCGAACACGTTGAAGCGCGTCGCGGTGTCGGTGAGTCCCTTCGGGTCGACTCCGATTTTCTCGGCGAGCTCGGTGAGCGTCTGCGCTTCGACGAACATGCCCAGCTCGAGCAGCTTCCTGGTGCCGCCCTTGCCGGGCATCGCCATGCCGAAGGGGTAGTACTCGCGGTGGCGCGAATCCATGATTTGCCACGCGGGAATCGCCTGCACCTTCTTGTTTCGCTCGTACTGGTGATGGCCTGCGTCGACGTACGACTCCGACTCGTTCATGAACCGCTTGCCGTCTTTCGCGACGATGAAACAGAACGGCAGCGAACGTTCCTGCAACATGAACTGCGGAGCGCCCGTCTGCGGGTTCACCATCGTCGGTCCCCACCACGCGTCGTCCATCAACGCGAGCGCGGCGCCGATTTGCTTCGCCTGCTGAATCGGGTGACCGAGATTTCCCTCGGTGCCTGAGGTCCACTCGGCGCCGACCGGCTCGCCCTGGTACTTCTTGCGCATCGCGGCGTTCTTCTCGAAGCCGCCCGACGCGACCATCACGCCGTGTTTGGCCTCGACGGTGACTGACTTGCCTTCGCGTTTCACCACCGCGCCGACGACGCGGCTCTTCTCGACGAGGAGCTCGATCATCGGACTCTCGAGCCAGAACTCGACGTTGCGCGCGAGCGCGAGCTCGAGCAGCTGACCCATCAGCGAATTGCCGAGCCCGACGAGCTGCTTGCCGACCAGCCGCGGGAACGTCGCCTCGAGTCCGACCACGCGCGCAGCGGTGAAGAAGCCTTTGAACGTGCGGAACGACACCGCCATCTTGTTCACTTCAGACGTGTAGAGCGGCAGCGCACGCACGGCGAAGCGCAGCTTGTCGGCCCACGAGCCGATGCGCTTGATGTCGTACTTCTTCCCTTCGATGCCGCGCCCGTTCGGTTTTCCACCAGCGCGCTCGGGGTAGTAGTCGGAATAGCCCTTCGCGAAGACCCACTTGAAGCCGAGGTCCTCGAGCCACTTCACCATCTCGGGTCCGCGCGTGAGGAACGCCTCGCGCCGCTTCGAAGAAGACGCCGGCCCCACCTCACCGACGCACGCGTCGAGGTACCTGCGCGCCTCTTCGTAGCTGTCGGTCTGGCCCTCGCGCTTCATGACGTGGTTGTTCGGAATCCACAGCCCGCCGCCGCTGATGGCCGAATTGCCACCGAGCATCGCGGTCGATTCCACGACGAGTGGCTTCAGGCCGCGCTCGGCGACCGTGAGGGCCGTCGTCATCGCCGCTGCGCCCGAACCGATGATCAACACGTCCGTCGAATGCTCGAACTTCATGGCTTCTCCTTCGGGCTGGTGAGCTTCTTGAGCTGCTTCGCGATGAACGACGCAGAACGGACGGGAGCGAGACGCGTCAACCAGTCGAGCGCCCACGCGTCGTTGCCGACCATCACGCGCACGCGGTTCTTCTCGATGGCGTCGACGATGATTTCTGCGGCTCGCTCCGGAGGCAGCGTTTTGTTCGCTGCGTCACTGGCCTCGCCCAACCCCTCGACGCCGGAGTTCTTCAAGATGTCGGTGCCGATCGCGCCCGGGAAGACCGCGGTCACGTGCACCGAGGTGCCGGCGAGCTCGCCCTGCAGTCCTTCGGTCAGCAACTTCACCGCGGCCTTCGACGCGCCGTACGCGGTCTGACCGGGGAATGGCATGAAGCCGCCCATGCTCGAGACGTTCACGAGGTGCGCTTCCTCGCGCGCGAGCAGATGCGGCAGGAACGTCTTCGTCATGAAGAGCGTGCCCAGCCAGTTCACGCCGAAGACGCGTTCGATGACCGCGTAGTCGAGCTGCGCGATGGGCACGAAGGGTTGCACGATGCCCGCGTTGTTGATGACGCCATCGACTGCGCCGTGACGCGCGAGCACCGCGCTCGGCAGCGCCTCGACCTGCTCCCGTTTGCTGATGTCGACCACGTGCGTGGACAACACGGTGCTGCTCGCCAGGCGTGAGGTCTCCTTCAGCCCCGCCTCGGAGATGTCGACCGCTGCGACCTTCGCGCCGCGCTTCAGCAGCTCGAGGACCAGGGCGCGACCGATGCCGTTTCCACCACCCGTGACCACGAACACTTGGACTTGGTCTTCATCGCTGAGGTCGATATATGGCACCGAGTGCCACAAAGCAACGCAATCGCCCCGAAACGAGGCCGGCCGGTCACGGTGGACCGTGCGCGCGTGTGTGTCGTCGCGCTGCGGCTGTTCGAGAAGCAGGGCTTCGACGGGGTGACGATGGAAGACGTCGCTGACGCGGCGAAGGTGAGCCGGCGCACGGTGTTTCGTCAGTTTCCGAGCAAGGCCGACCTGGTGTGGGACGACCTGCGGGGGGTGCTCGATCGCCTGCACGAGCGGATGGATGAGCTCGGCGCGCGTCGCCTGACGCTGCCGGAATTGATGGGGCTCATCATGACGCCGACGTTGCGGTGGCTGGAACAGCCTCGCGTGGCGAAGCTCGCGCGGCGGCGGCTGAAGTTGATCAACGCCACGCCGTCGCTCTTGCGGCACCCGATGCTCGAGGAATTGCAGCGCGACCTGACGAAGCTCGTCGCGCGCGTGCCGGGGTTGAAGACGCCGGCGGAGCTGGTGACCGCGAGTCTGCTCGCCGTTGGCTTCGGCTCGATTCTCTGGTGGGCCGAGGGCGGTCAGCGCGCGGGCCTGAGTCCGTACGACGCGTTCGAGCAGGCTGTCGCCTCGCTGGTCGCCTCACTTTCCTCTCGCTCGGGGAGCGGGTGAGCGCGCGTTGTCAGAGCTTCATGCCGAGCGAGAGCCCCAGGTCAGCGAGAATCTCCTTCACTTCTTTGAGGCTCTTGCGACCGAAGCCAGGCGTCTCGAGCATTTGCGCCTCGGTCTTCTGCACCAGCTCGCGCAGCGTCTTGAGCTCCAGCTTCTGGAACGCGTTGTACGTGGCGACCGACACCTCGAGCTCGTCCACCGAGCGGTCGAGCTGCGAATTGACCTGCTGCTCGACGGCGGCGGTCTCTTCCTGCACGGTCGAAGTGGCATGGCCGCGCTCGAACTCGCGGCGCGCCGTCTCCCACTGCGTCAGCACCGCTGCGTCTTGCGACGGCGGCCACCACCCGAGCGTGAGACGAATGAGCGGATCCTCGAGCGGGTCCGCCTCGGTCGCTTTCATCGCCGCGGCGACGATGTCTCCGTCGATGCGCGCACCCGAGAGCCAACCGACGGTCGACGTCTTCGCCGTGCCGATACGGCACTCGAGGGGCTTCAGCCCGGCGGCGCCGCCAGCACCAGTCGGCATGCATTCCAACACCGCCTGCGTCGTGACCGGCACGAAGACCTGCACCGCGCTCGACGCGAGCAACTGCGCCGTCGCTTCATCCACCGCCACCGCCGGCGCGTCCCACACCTCAATGGCGCGCGCGACGAGCTGCGTCTCGCTGGCGATGACGAGCGGCCACCCGGTGCACGCCGCCTCGATGCACCGCAGCGCCTCGGGCCGTTCCTTCTCGAGCATCTTCTTGGCGCTCTTGATGGTGGTGACGTAGCCCTTCGACTCGAGCACGCCGTACGCCCACGCGCGGAAGAGCTCGTTGGCCATCGCGCGCGGCAAGCGGCACGTGCCCGGCGCGAGCGTCGAATCGACCGTGAGGTGCGCGATGCCCGAGTAGTCCACCGCGCGGCTGAAGGTGCGGGTCCGCCAGCGCTCGTTGGCTCGTTCGACCAGCGTCGAGAAGAGCGTGTTGAGCGCGCTCTGCACCTCGCTCGAGGTGCGCGCCTCGAGCACGCGGCCGTATTCGGCGTTGAGCGTGTAGAACTCCGCAGGTCGCAGGTCGGGAGGCAGCACCGGCAGCACCGTCAGTTCCCACGACGGGTCGAGTGGATGACGCGCAGGCGAGGCGAGCTCGATGAAGCCGAAGCGCGAGCGGCGCACCTTGCTCTGAATCACCTCGACGCCGCACTTCTCGCACACGACGCCGCGGTCCTTCATGCGCGTGTACTTGCCGCACTCGCACTTGTAGTCGTGGCGTGGACCGAACAACTTCTGCGAGTCGAGCTCGGCGACGGTGCTCACCTGACCGCTGGCGCTGTTGCGAATCGAGTCGGGTGTGGCGCGCGAGACGGTGACCTGCCGCCGCGTGAAGTCGACCTCGAGCCCGAGCGCGCGCAGCCACACGTTCAGCAGGTGCACCATCTCTCCGGCCGCCGTGCCGCGGTCTCTGGGCTTCTCGAAGAAGTTGAAGATGTCCTTCATGCCGCTGGCGCCGCTGCTGCTCGTGCTCGGTGGCGGAGGCGCCGCTTCATCGAGTGACGTCTCGTGCGGCGGTTCGACGTACTCGGCGCCCGGGTTGGTCTGCTTCACCAGCGACTCGTAGGCGCGCGTGCGTTCCAGCACGGCGTCAGACCGCAGCGTCAGCAACTCGAAGGCGAGCCACGGCGCCCGACGTGACAACGCCTCGACGAGGTTCTCGCTGACGACCTGCCCACCCCACGACTCCTTCGCGCGGAGCGGCTGCTGCGTGACGAGGTCGTACGGCCCGATGTGCCGCGCGAACATCGTGTCGCGGGCGAGCGCGTGTTTGCGAACGCGGACGCGCGATGTGCCGCCGCTCCATGCGAGGTCGAGACCGCCGAGCGCTTTCACTTCACTCACGACCGAGAATTTCCCCGAGTCGAGCTCGAGCACGTCACCGACTTCGAGTGGGCGCAGCCACGTGACTCGCACGCGCGTCTTCTCGGCGCCGGGTTCGACGGTGGCGACCTCGGCGAAGACGCCGGGCGGAACGCGGAGCGAAGTGTCGACGACGTCGCCGGCCTTCTCTCCGAAGATGGCGCGCAGCAGCTTTTCCTCGGGCGAGAGCAGCGTGCCGTCGGAGCGCTGCGTGACGCGCCCGATGAGAATCATGCCCGGCAACATCATGGTGCCGACCCGCGCGACGCCCGCGTCGTCGAGGTGCATCAGCCCTTCTTCACCGACGTTGGGAATGTCGCGGGTGAACTCGTCTTTCGTCTCTCGTGGGTGCTCGAACCAGCGCTCGTGTGTGGTGAGCAGTTGCTGTGCGAAGCGTTCGTCGACGACGCAGAAGCCGGCGCCGAGCGGACACGGTCCAACGTTGGCTTCAGCAGTGACGGAGCTCCTTGCGCTCGAAGGGCTCGGCGCAGCGCCAGAAGCAGACGGGTAGGGAATCATCGCGGCGCAGACTACGGCACCGCGTGCCGGGGAGCGTCAGGTCCAGTCTTCCAGCCGCAGCCCCTTCACTCGCCCGAACTCGCGCAGGTTGTTGGTGACGAGTACGGCGCCCAGCGCAACGGCGTGACTGGCGATGATGGTGTCGAGTGGACCGATGCCCTTCCCATGCGTTTCGAGGGCGGCGCGGACCCTGCCGTAGCTGAGGGCGATGTCTTCCGGCAGCGTGAGCACAGGAACCGCGAAGAGAAACTCGTTCACGCGTTGCTCGAGCTGTTGGGCGTCCTCGAGTCGCGCGAGTCCAAACCGCAACTCCATTACAGTGATGACGCTGACTCCGACGTTCGCTCTGGGCTGCTTCGACAGGCGCTCGATGATCTTGGGGCGTGAGCCCTTGATGACGAACGAGGCGATGTTCGTGTCGAGGAGAAAGCGGCGCTTCACTTCAGCGGGTTCCGTCGCTCGTGCGGCGCGTTGCGATTGCCGAGGTCGAGGCGCTCATCGACCTCGAGCCCCCGGAAGAACTTCAGGAATCGAAGCGGCCAACCGTTTTCGTCAGTGGGCTCGTCGACCGGGTCGAGCACGATGCTCTTTCCTTCGCGATGAATGCGGACTTCTCGAACCGAGAGCCGGTATTCGCGAGGCAAGCGAATGGCCTGACTGCGGCCAGACCAGAAGACCTTCGCGGTGTCGGAAGTCGCCTTCTTCGCCACGCGCCGAGGATGTCATATCTCAGTGAGATATGACACCGGCCGCTAGAGCCCGCGGATCTTCACGCCCGCCCGCTCAGCGCTCTTTCGGAACTTCTCGAGCGCGACCTTCCACCGCTTCACACGCGCCGTCGCGGTGACCCTGGCTCCAGCGAGGCGTTTCCGCATGCCGGGAAGCGACCGAAGGCGGTCCTGAATCTTCTCGGCGTTGAGCCGAACACCGAGCGTCACCGCGTGCCGGTGCTCGCGCTTCTTCCGATAGAAGCCCGACCGCAGCCGCAGCGCTTCGCTGGCCAGCGTCGCGTCGTCGAACTTCTTGAACGACTTCGCCGGACCAAACCCGAGCTCCGCGAAGATGGCGTCGGCGTCGAGCCCCTTCCACGTGAGCACTCCGGCGATGGCGACGATGCCCTTCAGCAAATCGCGCCGCGTCTCGCGAATTTCCCGCTCGGCGTGCGCGATGTACCAGGGCAGGTGATCTTCCGCCGCCTGCGCCGACCACAGAATGCGCTGCTCCTCGAAGTAGGTCGCGAACCCGGGAAACTTCACGCCCTTGTGCTTCAGCTTCACGACCTGCCGAGCGAGTTTGACGTCGATGCGCGGCGAAGTTTTCCAGGCCATGCCGGAACGCTACCGCAGCGTCACTTCAATCACTTCAACGCGAGCCACACCGCGAGGAAGCCGAGCCCAATCGCAAACAGGAAGATGCCGCCGAACAACACCGCCGTCTTCCACCGCGCTCCCGCGAGATTGGCGCGCGTGTCGGCTTCGGGGTCTGAAATCGGGTCGATGAAGTCGTCGCTCGCGTCGATTTCCTGCACCAGCGACTGCTCGATGACGGGCTCTTCGACTTCGCTGAAGGTGACGCCGAACGACGTGCGCCGCGAGCGCGCCTCGAGGCCGATCGGCTTGATGGACCGCGGGTCTTTCGCCGGCGTCGGCGTGCCCGGGTCACCCTTCTCGCCGCTCGCGGTGTTCACCGCCTGCTGCGGGTCTTCCCGACCCGGGTCGGTGATGTCCTGGTCGTCCTGCGGAACGAAGTCAGCCGAGGCCAACACCGCGGTGTGCTCGAACGCCAACGCGGTCGGAGGCACCAGCTGCACGCGCCGCGTCTTGTCGGCGTCGGGAATGTTCAACGTCTTCCCGTACACCGCCTCGTGCAGCACGGCGTCTTCGCCCGACTTTTCCTTGCTGAACACGCGCGCCAGCAAATCGCCGATGTCTTTCTCTCCGACCTCGGGCGCGTACTTCATGCGCAGCTTCTTGAGCGCCTCGCCGAACTCGGTCGCGGTGTTGTAGCGGTCCTTCGGCTCCTTCTTGAGCGCGCGGAGGATGACGTCGTCCACTTCCTTGGGGAGCGACGGCATGTTCTGCGACGGCGCTTCCCACGACGGGTTCGCGGCCTTGCGCCAGCGCTCGATGGGGTCGCCCTTCTGCGGCAACGCGTGCCACGAGAGCAGTTCCCACAACATCACGCCGCACGAATAGATGTCGGCGCGCCCATCGACGATTTGCTTCTTCGCCTGCTCGGGCGCCATGTACGTCAGGTTGCCGATGACGACGCGCGGAGCGGTCTGCTCTTCCTTCAGCGTGCTCTGCGCCGCGCCGAAGTCGATGATCTTCACGTCGCCGCGGTAGCTGATGCACACGTTCGCGGGAGACAAGTCACGGTGCACGAGGTGCAGCGGATTTCCCGCTTCGTCCTTCGCGTCGTGCGCGTACTGCAGGCCGTGGCACACGCGCTCTCCGAGCAAGAGCACGATGCCCAGCGGCATGTCCAACTTGCGGTCGCGCAGGCGCTTGGTGAAGCGGCTCACCGTCTTCCCCTGCACGTATTCCATCGAGAGGAAGTACTCGCCGTTCACGTCACCCATCGCGTACACGCGCGCGATGTTGTTGTGCTTGAGGCGCACGACGACCTTCGCCTCATCGAGGAATCGACCCACGAACGCGCGGTTCGCCACCAGGTTCGGCAGCACCTTCTTCACGACGACTGCGCGCGGAGCCTCGCCACCTTCACGCGCGAGGAACACCTCACCCATGCCACCCGCTCCGATTCGGCGGATCAGCTGGTAGCGCCCGAACGGCAGCGGCGCTTCCGGCGTGGGCTCCTGCAACATGAGCGCGGCAGCTTGGTGTCGCGAAGGCTTGTCCGCAAGCGAATGCCGAGTGGGAGGAAGCGGTGGTGTCGGCGCAAAACCCGGAACACCAACCGGGTACGCCGGGTCCAGCAGCTCGTCCGAGCGAATGAACGACTCGAGGCTGTCCGCTGGCGAGGTCATGCGTGGCCGAATCAGTCGGGTAGAGAAAGGTACGATGAGTTGTCGACACGTTGCGTCAAAAGTTGCGGAAGCGCAAGTGACGCAATGAAATCAATTGGTTGTTGGCCAATTTCACCGGTCAACGACATAGAAGTTGGGCCCTCCATCGGCCTGCTGGAGCACCACGAAGTTCTCCGTCGCGCGCACCAGCACGGTGTTGGCGGGCCAGACCGATGACTCGAGCCCGCTGATTCCCTGCTTCAAGTAGACGATGCCGGCGCTCGTCGGAATCCACATCGGGATGCGCTCGAACGGTTCGAGCTGTGCGGCGCGCGGCAGGCCCGGGGTGGCGATGGGAATGCCGCCGCTTCCGACGCCGATGGTGCCCGCGGTGCGATGCATCAACAGCGTCGAGCTGGCCGTGCCGACCGAGAAATCGCGAACCCACTTCACGCGCGGCTCGATGGCCTGCAGCCCAGACGCTCCCGCGGGCTCGGCGTCGATGGCCATCGTCTCGGGCTGAAACGTGAAGATGGAGCTGGTGAGCTCGGAGCCGAAGAAGCTCTGCGCGCGATCGACCGACGTCGCCGTTTCCACCACGCGCACCGCGTTGGTCGACTGGGCGCGGATGGCCATGGTTCGCGAGTGTTCACCTCGCACGCGCACCGCGTTGAAGTTGTCCCACTGGTCGGTCAGCTGCAGCCCACCGTCCCACGCGTAGCGCTGCAGCTGGCTGCCGTCGCCGCTCAAGAACCACGCGACGTCTTGCGCCACCACGAGGTGTTGGCCCGGGAGGGTGACGACGCCTCCATCACCGTCGAGCGGGAAGACCGCGATGGTGGTGTCGAGCACTTGCTCGCACAGCGCGTGCGTTCGATTCGAGAGCACCCACGGACCGCGCGGGCAGTCGACGGTCGGCGGAAGCATGAAGGCCCTGCCGTCGCGCTCCGAGAAGAACGGCAACACGTCGACCGTCACCGTGCGCACGCCGAGCCCATCGAAGCTGACGTTCAACGTCCACGTCCCGGGGACGTCGGGCGTGAACGCCACGCTCGCCAGCACCGCCGAGCGCGGAGTCGCGGTGAGCGGCACGGGCATGAAGCTCACGCTCTCGACGACGCCGGTGCCGCGCACGTTCCCCGGAGCGATGACCTCGACGCTCGCCTCGACGCTGGTGCGGCACGTCGTCACGGGCCCAGTCACCAATCGTCGCAGCGGCTGACCCACGGCGGGGAAACCAGGAATGGGGCTGATGATGACACCCGCATCGTCACCCGCGGGACCGGCGCACTGTTCCTCGGTCGGGGGAGGACAGGCGCTCAATGCGAGGAGCGAGAGCAGAAGGAAGGCTCGACCTGGGGCGAGCCGGGGGAGAACGAGAGAGCGTTTCATCGGTCGAGCGGAACCAACCAGTACGGCGCCCCGCCATCGGCCTGCGCGAGGATGAGGAAGTCGTCAGTGGCGCGAACGAGCGGGACGTTGGGCCACAACGACACCGACAGTCCACCCGGGCTCACCCGGAAATAGAGCGTGCCGGCGTCGTTGGTCACCCACATCGGAGCGCGTTCCATCGGCTCGACGGGGTGCACGCGCACCACGCCGGGCGTGTCGACGCGAATGCCTCCGGGCACCACGCGATTGATGGGGCGGCGGAACATCATCGACGAGCCCGGCTGCGGGAACGAGCTCGCCTGCCACTTCGCGCGCGGCTCGAGCGCCACCACGCCGGTGCTGGTGTTGATGAAGTCGGCTTCCACCGCGTTCTGCGAGTCCACCTCGTATGAGAAGAAGTTCTCGGTGAAGGCGCCGGTGCTGAAGCGCTGCGCCTGGTCGACGCCGCCATCCGCATCGACGGCGCGCACCGCGAAGCCCGGCTGCGCGCGCACGGCGAGGGTGCGGGTGTGTTCTCCGCGAATGCGTGAGTTGGTGAAGTTGTCCCAGCGGTTGGTGAGCTCGAGGCCGCCGTCGAGCCACTGGTGCCGTTGCAGCTGCGTGCCGTCGGCGCTGAGAATCCACACCACGTCTTCGACCACCACGAGGTGCATGCCGCCGAAGACGGACACGGTGGCGTTTTCCTCGCGCGTGAACATCGCGATGGACGCGTCGGGTTGTTCACAGAACACGTGCGATTGGTCTGCCATCACCCACGGCCCGCGCGGACACTCGACGCTCGGCGGCACGGTGAGCACGCTCGCGTCGACGATGGAATAGCTCGGCAACACGTCGACCTCGACCGTGCGCGCGCCGAGGCCGTCGAAGCTGACGACCAACGTCCACCGCCCGGCGACCTCGGGTGTGAAGGTGACGCGCGTGCTCGCGACGTTCGTGGAGCGGTTCACCGTGACCTTCGAGGCCGTGCCGCTGCCGGGGCGGTTGCCGGGGCCGAGCACCTCGACGGTCGCCGCGATGTCGT
>JAEUJS010000256.1 GCA_016792935.1 Archangium sp.
AACACCTGCGTGGGCGCTGACTCGGTGCGCACCTGGTCGTCACCCGGCACGTGCGCCAGCGGCGTGTGCAGCTACCAGCAGACGGTGACGATGTGCGCCGCCGCGCCCGGGCCGACGTGCGCCGACGCCTCGACGCTGCGCACCTTCACCGCGGGCTGCGCGAACGGCGCGTGCGGCACGACGCCCACCGACACGTTCTGCCCGGGGGGCTGCAGCGCCGGTGCGTGTGTGCCGCTGGTGTGCACCCGCGGTGAGACCCGGCCCTGCTCCGCGGAGTGCTTCTGCGAAGAGAACCTCATCGACGACGAAACCCTCACCGACATCGTGGCCATCAGCGCGGGCGACGTGTGGGTGAGCGGCACCAACGGCAGCCTCGTGCACTACGACGGAGGGACGTGGGCGCGCTCGCCCCCGCTCACCAACGCCACGCTGAACGCGCTCAAGCTGACGACGGCGGGCACCGTGTGGGCCGTGGGCAGCAACGGCACGGTGCTGCGCCACGCCGCCGGTGTGTGGAGCGCGATGGATGCGGGGACGCGCGAGACCCTGCGCGCGCTCGACGGCACCGACACGTTCATGTGGGCGGTCGGCGATCGAGGCACCGTCGCGCTGTGGGACGGCACTGCGTGGTCGGTGCGCGATGCGGGCACGAGCGTCAGCCTCACCGGCGTCTCGTTCTCGTCGAGCACGGTCGCCGTGGGCTCGAGTGGCACCGGCTCGGTGGCGTTCAACCTCAGCAGCACCTCCATCACCGCCAACACCCTGCCGACCAACATCGGCACTCTGCGCGCCATCGCCCCCGACGTCGGAGGCCACACCGCGGTCGGCTTCCAGGGCACGTTGCTCAACAAGGTCGGCTCGAGCTGGTCGGCGCCGGTGACGCTGCCGTCGACGGTGGGCAACGCGTTTCTCGGGCGTATTCGCGACGGCTGGGTGGTGGGGCAACGCACGCTCTCGGGCAGCGGCACCTCGTGGACGGATCGCACCAACAGCGTCGGCAGCGGTTGGTCTGGGGTCAGTCAGGTGCCGTTCGGCGGGCCCACGTTCTTCGTCGAGCCCGCGTCGGTGTCGCGCTTTGCGTCGAGCACGCTGACGCCGTTGACCGCGGGGGCGCTCGACTTTCACGACGTGTGGGGCACCTCGGCGGACCAGGTATGGCTGGTGGGTGAAGACGCGCAGCTGCGCGGGCGCCTTCGCCGGTGGAACGGTTCACAGTTCGAATGGGGCGGCGTCGTCGGCCTGTGGGGCAACGGCATCTTGAACGGCGTGTGGGGCTCGGCCGCCAACGACGTGTACGCCGTGGGGCAGGACTTCACGATTCTCCGCTTCGACGGCACGGTGTGGAACGTGGTCGCCTACGCGCCCGCGCAGTTCACCACGTGGATGGCGGTGCACGGCTCGAGCGCTTCCAACGTATGGGTCGTCGGCTACGAGCGGCTGCGTCGCTTCGACGGAACGAGCTGGACCCTCGACACGCTCAGCGGCTTCGGCGTCATCAACGACGTGTTCACCTTCGGGCCCACTTCGGGCTGGGTGGTGGGCGCCAGCGCGCGGCAGCGCACTGCAGCCGGGTGGGCCACCGTCACCACGGGAGCACCTGGCACGCTCCACGCGGTGTGGGCCTCCGGCACCAACGACGTGTGGGTCGGCGGTGCGGGTGGGTTCGTCGCGCGCTGGAACGGCACGAGCTTCGCTCCGCTGGCCACCGGTACGACGGCGACCGTGCTCGACATTCACGGGCGCGGCCCCAACGACGTGTTCATCGTCGGAGCTGGCTTCGTGAAGCACTGGGACGGCGTGCGCCTGCGCGACGTGGCGAGCGGTACGGGCGGCACGCGCTCGGTCGAAGCGGTGTGGGCGGGCACTGGCACCGACGTGTGGCTGGTCGGCGAGCGAGGCATCGCACGTCACCGTGCGCAGTGACGCCGAACATCGCGGATCACGCGCTCGGGTGACTTCGGCAGCGGAGCGATCGAACCGCGCTCCTCTCTCGTTAGAACGGCTGCGGCGCGATGCCGAGGCGACGCAGCTCGGGCACCATCAACACCTTCGCGCGCCCGTAGAACGTGGCGCCGTCGTACTCGCGGCCACCAATCAACACCGCAGCGTCGTACGACGCGTCGTGCGTCATCGTGGTCTCGAGGAACAACCACTTCGCGGTCTTCGCGCGCGTGAAGGGGTTGGGCATCACGGGCGTCTTCGAACCAGCATCGACGACCGCAGGCTTCGCCGTCGCGACCGCGACCGTTCCACCGTCACTCGGCACGCCCGCATCCGTGTCAGGCGGAGGCGCTTGCGGAACACCACCATCGACGTCGCTGACTTCCGCGGGTCCCGCAGCAGGCGGCGCTGCGACGACCGGCGGCGTCCACGCTGAAGCGACCTCGACGTCGCCCGCGGTCGCCTTCCAGCCGACGAACGCGTGACCAGGCACGATGATGATCGCCGGCTGCAGCCCAATCGCTTCGAGCAGCGTCGCGTAGAGAATCGCTCCTTCGAGGCACTGCGCGTTGGTCGACGCGAGCACGTCGTTGGGAAGACGCGCGCGCTGACCGAAGCCGGTGCCATCGAGCATCTCGGGGTTCATCACGTACGAGACACCGCGCGCCTTGAGCGTGTCGTAGATGGCGCGCACCTGCGGAATCGTCGCGCTCTGCTCACCTGAGAACGTGTTGCGCGGCGCGCGTGACTTCGCCTCGGTGAGGAACGCCTCGACCGCCCTGGTGTTCGGCGTCACCCACGCAGCCATGTAGTTGAAGTGGTTTTCCGCGAGCGCCTTCTCCTCGTCGAGCCACGTCGCGGTCGGCAGGTAGTCGCGCGGCTGCAGCTCGATGGGAGCGCTCTTCTGGAACACCACCTGCTCGCCCTTGCTCGAGATGGCGACCACTTTCAGATCCAACTGCGCGGGCCGCGGCGTCGCGAGGCTCAGCACGTCGAAGCTCGACGCGAGCCGCGGCGTCAGCTCGAAGGTCATCGGCTGACCCTTGAGCACCGTCTCCATCTGCGTGATGGGCGTCGTCACTCCGTCGATGTTCACTTCGACGCGGAACTGCCGGTCGTCTCCGACGTTCGCGAGGTAGACGGTGACGAGCCCGTCGGCCGCCTTCTTCCCCATCAGGTGGTAGATGCCGAGCGGCACCTGGCCCTGGTGTTCGACTTCCACCACGACCTTGAACTGCTTCGCGGGGACCATCGCCTTGCGGACTTCTCCGAGGTCTTCGGCGTCGCCGCCGAGTTTTTCCGAGAGCGCGATGGCCTTGTTCGCGAGATCGAACTTGCCGGTGTGGAGGAACACGCGCGCGCGGTACTTGTGGGCGCGGTTGAGCGTCTGTTTTCCCTCGGGCGAGTTGGGCTTCTTCACCAACTTCACCGTCTTCTCCGCGGACTCGAGGCACTTCGTCCAATCGCGTGTGCGGCAGTAGATCTTCGCGGCGGTCAGCGCGAGCTCCGGGTCGTCGGGAGCGCGCTCTCCGGAGACTTCGAGCACCTTGAGCGCCGCGTCGGGAGCGTTGAGCCCGAGGAACGCACGCGCCAGCAGCTCGGGGTGACCTTCTTCTCCGCGCGCCTTCACCATCATCTGGCCGAGGTCGCGGAGCAGCGCGAAGTACTTCTGCTTCTCTGCGCAGCGCGCGAGCTGGAGATAGCCCTCGATGTTGCGATCGACCGCGTCGAGCGTCGGGCGCGAGAGCACGAGGAGCAGGCGCGTGCGCGGCGTGATGATGGTCGAGCAGTCGCGATCTGCTTCCTTCGCGGCGAAGAGCAGGTTGGAGAATTCCGCGTCGGCTTCAGTGCGCGTCGGGAGCCGCTGCTTCAGCTGCGCACGCGGCATCTCGTTGCCGGTGGAAGGAGGTGGCGGGTCGACCTGCGCGAGGACGGACATCGCAACGAAGATCAAGTGCACGGCGTGCACTGTAGTTCAGAGTCCTGCGGGCGCTCCGTGGAACACGTCGAGGTCGGTCGAGACTTCGATGCCGGGGGACGGTGCCGGAGGCGTCGAAATGCCAGAAGCGCCATCGAATTTCCGGCGTGCGCATGCCGCCGCCCGAGGCCGCGCAGGGATTGCGCTTGAGTGGCGGAGACGTGTTGGTGGACCATCGCGCGATGCGCCTGCACCTGATCTCCCTCGCCGCCGTTGCCCTCGCCTCGGGTTGTGACCTCGACCCCATCGACCCCATCGACCCCGAGACCGGCGGCGGCGGCGGCTCGGCGGGGGGCGGCGGCGGCGCGACAGGCCCGCTGATGGTCACCTGGATCTGGGCGGGCGGGCTGCCCGGCACCGCGGCGCCCCCGCTGATCAGTGCCCACTGCACCACCCGGCTGGCCAGCAACGGCACCGTCGATGTGGACACGAAGGACGAGCAACCGAACCCGGCGCTCCTGGTGGGCCGGGCCCTCACGTCGGATCCGGTGGTGGCGACCAGCACGGTGGGTACGGGCACCACCACCGGCACCGTGACGACCACGGTGAGCGGCAACTCCCTGACGCTGCGCATTCAGGGCACGGGCACGGCGACCACCAACGCGAACGTGTCCACCAGTTGCGGCCTGACCATGAACCTCCCCATCGCGGCGTGCAGCACCGCCACCCTTACGCGCGACGTCGTCGCGCGGCTCCGCGTGACGGGCACCGAAGGCCAGGTGGGCACCTCTGGCACGACCGCCACCGTGGACAGCCGCGCGAGGGAGCTCAAGTTCACCTCGATCAAGATGGCCTCTGCGCTGCCCGTCGACAAGACGAGCGCGGCGGTGGGCGTCAGCGCCAGCAACTGCCTCGACCTGGGGGTGCTCTTCAGCTTGAGCGCGAGCCCGGCGAACCTCGAGACGCACGCCCTGTCCAGCGACCTGACCTTCGTCCTCGATCTCACCAGCCCGTAGTCAGCCCTCGAAGCGGCCCCCGCGGTACGGCGCGTTTCAGTGACGAAGCTTCGCGTACCAGGCGCTCAGTGACGGGGCGTTGCGCGCGACGAACTCGGGGAACGCGAACTCGACCATCGTGAGCTGACTCGCCACCGCCGCATCGGCGATCGACGGCGCATCACCGAGCAGCCACGTGCGCTTCTTCAGCGTGTCGACGATCGGAGCGAGCAACGAGAGCGTCTGTTCCTTCCACTGCGCTTCGTCTTTCTTCCACTGCGCGATGATCCCGTTTCCGTAGCGGCGCTCCTTGATCAACCGGAACAGCGCCTTCGCTTCGTCGCCTTGATCTCGTCCCATCTTCTCTTCGAGCCCGGGGCACGCGAGCTTGAACGCCACTTCTTCGAAATACTCGTCGGCCCACTGCTCGAGCACGACCGCGAGCGGATCGCCATACATGGTCGGCCCGCCCTTCGCGTCGAGGTAGCGCGCGATGCGAGCGCTGTCGGAGATGACCGTCTCTCCGTCTTGCAGCACCGGCACGTAGATGGCTCCGGTGAGCTTCACGAGCTCACCGCGCTGAAGGTACGGAACGTCGACGATTTCGCACGGCAGGCTCTTCAGCTTCAGGATCGTGCGGAGCTTCGCGGCAAACGGCGAGTACGGGAATTGGAGAAGGCGCATGGGCGGAGAGATAGAGGATTTGCTCCCTCACCCCAACCCTCTCCCCGAGGGAGAGGGGGACACCTACTTCAATTTGTCACGGGCACACCGCGCTGCGTGACGCGAAGCCCGCCGCCATCGCCGTCACCGGATGCCCCTGCTCGTAGTCACCCATGGCGAGCTCGTCCCAGATGATGCCGTCGGTGCTCCGGTAGAAACGCTGCTGGTCGTACCAGACCTGCCAACCGCCTCTGACCGCGACGAACGTTCCGCTCTCCGCGCGCGCGGCCGCTCCGATGTTCGGCCCGCCGCTCAACATTCCGTTGCGACGCGTCTGCGTGTTCATCGACGTCCACATCGCGCCATCAGCGGAGCGGTGCACCTTGCCGCTGCTCCACACCATGAATTCCGTGCCGGTCCACATCGGGCGCGACTCCATGTACTCGCCGGGAATCGTCGTCGATGTCCACGTCTGCGCGCCGTCGGTCGAGCGGCAGACAATCGAAGCGTTCATCCCCATGTTCCACGACACGGTGACGAAGATGCCGTTGCCGAACGCCGGGTGACCGGCGCCGCACGCGTCGACGCGCCCTCCGCCCTGCATCGTGGGCCGCTGCCAGGTCATGCCGCGATTCGAGCTGTACGCGAAGTCGAGGTTGCTGCCGTCTTGCGCAGTGACGAGGAACACGCCGCCGCCTGCGATGCCGCCGCGCACGTTCCAGATCGTGTTGCTGCCGTTCGCGACGTCGATGTCTCCGTTCATCTGCCACGTCAGACCGAGATCGTCCGAGCGCTTGCTGCCGCGCGTCGCGGTGATGAACCGACCGTCGTCGAACATCACGTCGGTCATGTTGGAGCCCATGTCGACCTGGTTCCACGCGACGCCGTCGGTGGTGCGCCAGATGCGACCCGGTGCGCCCCAGCCCGTGGTCTGCACGAAGACTCCGTTCGCGTACGCGAGCGACGTCGAGGAGTACTCGTTGTGATCGCAGTCGGTGTTGTTCGTTCCACCGTCCGGCAGGTTGAACGTTCCGGAGAAGCAGCGGTAGCGCTCGTTCATCGGCCACGCGTCGTCGACCGCGACGTCGCTCGCCCACGTGCGCCCGTCGTCACAGGAGATCGCGCGGCGGTACTGCTTGCCGACCGCGATGAAGACCGGGATGCGATCCGTTCCGGCGTCGAAGGCAGCTCCACCGCCGGGCGGGCCACCGCCACCGGTTGCGCGGCCTCCACCCGTCACGCTGCCACCGCCCGTTGCGCTTCCGCCGCCGGTCGCTGCGCCGCCGCCACTCGCAACACCACCACCTGTGGCGCTCCCCCCGCCCTGCCCCTGCCCGCCTCCCGAAGCACCACCGCCTCCGCCCGTCGCGGTGCTGCCGCCGCCGGTCTCGGAAGTGCCCCCGTCTTCCATCGGCATGTCGGTCGCCAAGCCCTGACAACCGCTGAGGAATGCGAGGCCGACCAGAGCGAGTGCGCGCATCAGCAGAAGAGAGCCACAGGTCTGAGAAAACAGCTCAGTGTGCTCCCTCACCCTGACCCTCTCCCCGAGGGAGAGGGGATCGTCGTCACGAACGCCGACGCCGCAACAAACTGAGGAGAACGAGTCCGGCGACGAGCTCTGCTCCCGAGGTGCAGCCGCAGCCGCGACTGACGACTGGAGACAGCGACTCGATGCCGACCTTGCCGATGAACACCGGGCGCTGCTGCATCATCGTGCCGCCATCGCTCGTGCCAGCGTCGGGCGGCGGAACGCTCGCGTCGGGAATGAAATCGCCCGCGTCTTGAGGAGGAGGCGGACCCGCATCAGGCCGTCCGGCATCGGGACGTCCAGCGTCTGGCCGGCCCGCATCGAACGTGTCCATGCCGCCGTCGAACACCACCGACGCATCTGGCGGAGCGCCGAGCACATCGACGCGATCCACCTGGTAGCCGAAGCGCACCTGCGACGGATCGCTCACGAGGCGAATGTTCACCGTGTCGCCGACGATGGCGTTGCTCGTGACGTTCATCGAGCTGCCGCTGAAGAACTGGAAGAGATCTCCCGCTGCGTTGGTCAGGTAGATGTTGTCGCAGCCCTGCGCGACGCACTGGTTGTTGGTCTCGAGCTCGATGCGCGTGAAGTGCAGAATGAGCCCCTGCGCTCCCGGCACGGTGATGGTGCGCACCTCGTCGGTGTCGTTGCGGTAGTTGCCGTTGGTGTCGCGCACCGGCCCGACGCTCATCGGAATGCTGGTGACGACTCCCATCGGAGCAGGGGGCGTCAGCAACCGCGACAACCCATTCGCGATGAACGTGCGGCGAATGAACGTCTGGTTGACGCCCATGTTGACGTTCTGATCAGCCATCAACAACGCGCTCGACGCCGTGAAGTACGACGCGCTGGTGCCGAGCAGGAAGTGCGTCTCGATGGCGAGGCGATCGGTGGTGTCACCTCCGAGCTGCGCGCGCATGCGCCACAGCGCGGCCGACCAGAACTCTCCGTCGTCGTGCACTTCGTTCGATTCGTTCTCGGGCCAGTGCTTCACCACGTCGACGCGGCGCAGACACTTCGGCGTGAGCATCGAATACGCCGTTCCATCCCAATCTCCGACGCACGCGGGATCCGACAGCTGCGGGTGACCTGCATCGGCCGGCAACGTCATCGAGAACGACGCCGCGAGGTAGTCGCCGAAGCCTTCTCCCATCGAGCTCTCGTCGCCGCCGCCCCAGTTCGGAACCTGGTTGTCTTGAATCGAGTGGCCGTACTCGTGGAGGACGATCTCTCCGTCTTCCGCGTCGTCGACGCCACCGAGGCCGAAGTTCACGCGCCCCGTGCTCGAGGTGTAGAACGAGTTGTCGGAGTTCTGCTGATCGACGATCGCTCCCTGCACGCGGTTGTTCACGTTCATGAAGCCCAGCGCCTGGATGTGCGCCTGCGCGCGATCGAGGTGGTAGTAGACGTTGGCCTGCTCGAACCCGCGATCGCTTCTCTGAAACTGGAAGTCGTTGGTCGCTGAGAAGACGCGCGCTCCGGCATCACGCGTGCGCACGTCGGCGAAGGCGCCGCGGGTGAAACCCATGCCATCGAGGCGCGGCAACGGCACGAGGAAGCGCGCGTTGTCGAGCACCATCGTCGCCTGATCATTCATGTCGGTGAGCGTGGTGTCGCCCGTCGACGCGATGGCGTTCATGTCGAACACGTACCCGGTGCCCGTCACCGAGGCCTGGAGGTGGACACCGTCGCGGCGGCCGAGCTCGGTGCCGTTCGCGGCGTCG
>JAEUJS010000315.1 GCA_016792935.1 Archangium sp.
TCATCACCACTTCGTCGCCCGGCTTCGCGCGTGCAGTGGCGGCTCCAGCGGGGCCTTCGGCGTCGAGCGACACCAGCTCTTGCGGCAATCCCTCGAAGCGGAACTTTCCTTCGGCGTCGGTCACGGTCTGCGCGCTGGGACCAGACCAGGAGCCAGAGCGAACGCGAACGACCGTGCCAGCTCCGGGCGGAACGACGCGCCCGGTGAGCGCTTTCCCGCCCGTCAACGTGACCTGCCAGAGCCGCCCCGTGCCGTCGTGTTCGAAGGGCCCCGCGGTCGACGTCAGCGCCGCTGCCCCAGCCGACTCGTCGGCTGACTTGGTCGCGCGGATCTGCAGCACATATTTTCCGAGCGCGAGCGACTCGAAGCGGAACTTGCCTTCGGGGGAGGTGGTCGCGATGCCGCTCAACTCTTCGGTCTGCGCGTCGATGGCCGTGACCTGCGCCGCCGGGAGCGGCATTCCATCGAGCATCACCACACCTTCAGCGTGCGACACGTCAGCGGCGTCGAGCACGAGGCCGGTCTTCTTCTCTCCGACCGCGACGCGCACGAACGGACCGCGGACGCGCGTGCCCGTCGCGGTGACGGCGGTGAGCTGCAACGCGCCGGCGCCGCACTCGAGCGAGAACTTCCCTTCTTTGTCGGTGAAGACCATCGCCGAGCGCTCGCCGCGGTGACCGCCTTCCGCGAACTCCGCCCACACCGTCGCCGCCGGAGCGGGCTTACCGTTCTCGCTCACCGTACCCTCGAGGCGCGAAGACGGCGTGAGCACGACCTCGAGCTTTCCGCCCGCACGCGCGAGCTCGAGGGAGACCCACTCGGTGCGCGAGATGAACCCCGGCGCCGAAACGTCGAGCCAGATCTGATTCTTGGATCCCGTCACCGCGAAGCGGCCTTCCGCGTCGGTCTGCCCGGCGTGCGAGGGCGTGATCACCGTCGCCTTCGCGATCGGCTTCTGCGTGAGCAAGTCGATCACCCGTCCCTCGACGTTCACCGCGGGAGCGAGATTGAGCACGAGGTCATCGAGCTTCGTGCCGCTCGCCACCTGCAGCGGCCCCAGCACTTCGCTCGCGGCCTCAGCGTTGCTCGCGGACAAGTAGAGCTGCCCCGAGGGGATGTCTTCGAACAGGAAGCGCCCGTCTTCCATGCTCAACGTGACGAGCGGACCCGCGGCGCGCAGCGTGACCCGGGCTTTGGCGACGGGTTTGCCGTCACGCACCACGATTCCAGCCACACGAGCGCCATTGAGGCCCACCGGCTTCGGAGGTGGAGGCGAATCGGCCGCGGGATCGCTCTTCGCTGCGTTCGAATCGGTGGACGCGGGAGCGTCGTCCATCACGGCCCACAGCAAGGCTGCGAGCAGGACGGCACCAGCGATGGCGATCAGCCAACGACGCACAGGCGCAGCCTACCGAGGCGCGGTCACTTCTTGCGTGGGTCTTTGCTGCCCGGATCGGTGGCTTCGTCCTCGAGCAACACGATCTCCTCGGCATCCGAATCGTCGTCGGCCTCGACGTCGAGCTCGTACACCTCAGGAGAGTGATCGGTCAGCGGAGGAACAGCCGGCTTGGTCGCCACGGGAATCGGCGGAGGCGCAACCGGTGCGACGGGAGGCACGGTGACCCGCGACGGTGACGAAGCGGTCGGCGCGCGCGGCGGCGGAGCAGACGGCCGCGCCTTGATCGCCTTCTCGAGCGCTTCGAGCTGGGTGGCCAAACGCTCACGTTCCTGCTCGAGCAGTTCGGTCTCGGCCTTCGCCTCGTTGACGTCTTCGTTGGCCTGCGCGAGCTGGTGCTGCAGATCGCCGTACTTCACGCGCAGCGCGAGCAACAATTCCTCGGCGTTGCGCTGGGCGTTCTGCGCGGTCTCGATCTCGTTGCGCGAATTGACGCGCGCGATCTCCAGCTCGGCCTCGAGCTCGGGTACGCGGCGACGGAACCTGGCGTTCTCCTCGTCGCTGATGGGAGCCCCGCCGCGCGCCGCCTCGGCCACCTGCGCTTCGAGCACCGCGTTCTGCTTGCGCAGCTCGGCCATCTGTTCCTGCTCGAGCAAGCGCGCTTCACGCAGCCGCGCGGCTTCCGCCTCGGCCATCGAGGTGCGATCGCTCAAGTCCTTGAGCTGATCTTCGAGCTCACCGCGCGTGGTGCGGCTGTCGAGCTGGGCACCTTCGAGCTCGGCCGCCTTCGCGCGGGCCTGCTCGATCGCGACCTCGGCATCCATCACCTTGCGCTTCAGGTCGCGCTCGGACGCCACGATCATCTGCAGGTTGTTCGTGGTGCCGGCGAGCTGCGTCTCGAGCGATGGAACTCGCTCGCGGAGGCGCAACAGCTCGGGCTGGGTGTTGCGCAGCTCGGTGAGCTCGATCTCCATCGGAGGAATGCGCTGACGCAGCCGCTCCAGCTCGGCCTCGAGCTGATTGCGCGCCTCGGTGGCGGCCTTCGACTCACCACCGACCTGCGCGAGCGACGCGCGCAGCGTGATCAATTCCTGACGAATGGTGTCGAGCTCGCTCTGAAGCGCCTTGCTGTTGTCGAGGTGCGTCTGCGCCTCGGCGACCGCGCGCTCGTGATTGCCGACCGATTCCCGCAGCTTCGCGTCGAGCGCTTCCTGGGCCTCACGCGCAGCTTGAGCCGCGGCATCGGCCGCGGCGGTGCGCTCGGCCAGCGTCGCTTCGAACTGTGCGCGCTGACGTTCGGCCTCGGAGGCCTTCTCGTCGGCGGCGGCGATCAGCTTCTTGAGCTCATCTTCCCGAGCAGAGAGCGCTTTCTGCGCCTCGTTGCGATGCGTCTCGAGTGACTGCTGATACGCGACACCCTGCGCGTCGAGCGCCTTCTGGTTCTCGTCGCGAACGGCCTGGATGCGCGCTTCCGACTCGGCGTGCTTCTCGTCGAGCGACGCGGCGGCCTTGAGGCGCGTGGCTTCGAGTTCGGCGCGCGCGGCTTCCACGTCTTGCGCGGCCTTCACCTCGGCGCCGCGGATGCCGTTCAGCTCGGTGGTGACGGCCTGCAGCTTGCCTTCGAGCTCAGCGAGGATCTCGCGCTCGGCCGCGCGGGCAGTGAAAGACTCCTCGAGCTCCATCTTCTGGTGCTCGGCCTCGCTCATCGCCGTCGCGAGCGACTGCGAGAGGAGCGTCTTCTCTTCTTCCAGCTTGAGGATGCGCGCGGTGCTGCTCCCGAGGCCCTCTTCCCGCTCGCGCAGCAGCGCTTCGAGGCGATCGACCTGCGCCTTGCGCTCATCACGCGCCGACTCGGCCGCCGTCGCCCGCGAGCGCTGCTCTCCGAGTTCAGCCTCGAGCGTGGTGGTGCGTTCACGCGATGAAGCGAGCTCGGCGTTGCGCGCGAAGAGTTCGTCCTGACGCGAGGTCAGCTCGGCCTGCACCTTGTGGAGTTCGCCCTGCGAGTTGTCGAGATCCTGCGCGAGATCGGCGAGGCGACGCTCACGCTCGAGCGTTCCACCCTCAGCGCGCTCGACCTGGGCCGAGAGCCCCCCCACGCGATCGTTCAGCACAGCGAGCTCGGTCTCGAGCTCGGCAATGCGGTTGCGCGCGGTGGTGAGCTGGCCTTCGACCTCGCCCTTCGACCGCGCCGCCGATTCAGCCGCCGACTTCGAATCAGTGCGCGCGATGTCGAGCTGGTTCTCGAGCTCGACCTGCGTGCGCTTCGCCGATTCTTCCGCCTCGCGGAGATCGGTCAGCAGCCCGCGAACCTTCTCCTCGAGCTCACCCGCGCGATCCGTGACCAGCTTCGCGTCGGCCTCGAGCGTGCGGTACTTCGTCTCGAGCTCGTGACGGGCGAGCTCGGTCGCCTGCTCGCGATCTTTGGCGGCGGAGAGTTCACCTTCGAGGCCGCCGACCTGGCGCTGGCGCTCGTCCTGCAACGCGGTGAGTTCTTCGCGCGCGCGGGCGAGCTGGTGTTCCACGTCATCGAGGGTCTTCTTCGTCGCCTCGAGCGAGGTCTCTGCTTCGCCGCGGAAGGTGCGTTCCTGCTCGAGTTCCTTCTGGCGATCCGAGAGGGACGACTCGGTCTCGGCGCGCGACGCGCGTTCCTGCTCCAGTTCCTTCTGGCGATCCGAGAGCGCCGACTCGGTCGCGGTGCGCGAGGCGCGCTCCTGCTCGAGTTCCTGGAGACGCTCGTCCAACGTGCCGCGCAGCACCTTTTCCTGCTGGGAAGCCTCGGTCTGGGTCCGGGCGAGCTCAGCGCGCGCGGCAGCGAGAGCACCTTCGGTCTCCGAGAGCTTGTTCGCGAGATCGTCACCGCGAGAGGTGAGCTGGCCGAGCTGGCTGCCCTGCTCCGTACGGACCTTCTCGAGATCGCTCAGCGCACCGCGGAGATCGTCGCGCTCGATGATGAGCAGATCGCGATCGTCGGTCAGCTCCTTCACGCGCGATTCGGCGAGCGAGAGCGACTGTTCCAGCTGCTTGACCCTGCTCTCGGTCGAAGCGAGCGCCTCTTTGCGATCGGCGAGCTGCTTGCCGGTCTCGACGAGCTCCGATTCGGTGCCCGCGAGCTGTTCGCGCGACTCGTCGCGTTCTGCGCGGGTCGTCGAGAGCTCGGCACCGAGCGCATCGCGTTCCTTCGTGAGGCGCGACTCGGTCTCGCGCAGCCGCTCCTGATCGGCCTCGATCACCGCGGTCAGGCGATCGGCGTTCTCCCGCGAGACGCGCAGCAACTGCTCGAGCTCGGTCACCCGGCCGCGCGTCGCGTCGAGCTCGAGGCGAACCTGCTGCGTGATGGCCTCGCGCTGCTCGAGCTGCGCCTCGAGGCCGGTGATCTTCGCGTTGAGCTTCTGCAGCTCGACGGTGCTGTCGCTGAACTTGAGCTCGTGTTCGCCGGCGGCCTGCTTCCACTTCGCCTCGGCGGCACGCACTTCAGCGAGCTCACCCTGCAGACGCTCGATGGCGGCCTTGAGGCCGGCGACCTC
>JAEUJS010000325.1 GCA_016792935.1 Archangium sp.
GACGGTGGTGTCGACGGCGGCACCGATGGTGGAGAGATGGATGGTGGTGAAGACGCCGGCATGGACGACGCGGGCATGGGCACGGGCGGTGGTGGCGGCGCGACCGGCGGTGGCGGTGGCACCACGGGCGGCGGCATGGCGACTGGCGGTGGCGCGGGTGGTGGAGCGACCGGCGGTGGAGTTGCGACGGGTGGCGGTGCTGGTGGCGGCGGCGACGGTCAGATGCCGGGCTGCGGCTGCACCACGGTGGATCCGTCGCTCGTTCTTGGCCTCGCACTGCTCGCGCTGGCGCGTCGTCGCGTCCGCCGTCAGTGATGCGCAGAGAAGTCGTGATGGTGATGCGAACTCCCTCTCCCGCCCCTGCGGGAAAGGGTTGGGGTGAGGGAGAGTCGTTCAGCTGCGCCCGAGTTCTACGACTCGGTGCACTCTTCCTCGCGCTGTTTGGATGCGCAACGCCGCGCGTGTTGGCTCCGGCTCCGGCTTCCATCGCTGCGCGCGGAGACGCCGTCGATTGGAAGGCTGTCGGCGCCGAAGCAGTCGATTTCCTCTCGCGCTACCTGCAAGTCGACACGCGCAATCCGCCCGGCAACGAAACGCGCGGCGCAGAGTTCCTCGCGGCAGAGTTCGAGAAGGTCGGCATCGCGTCAGAGACCTGGGAGTTCGTTCCGGGCCGCGGCTCGCTCGTCGCGCGACTCAAAGCGACCGGAGCTCCGAGCGAGAAACCGCTCTGCCTCCTCTCGCACCTCGACGTCGTCACCGCCGAAGACGATGAGTGGCCGCCCGACGCGCAACCACTCTCCGGAGCCGTGAAGGACGGCTTCGTCTGGGGCCGAGGTGCGCTCGACATGAAAGGCATGGGCGCCATCGAAGCGCTCACGCTGATTCTGCTCGCGCGACAGCACGTGCCGCTCAAGCGCGACGTCATCCTCCTCGCGGTCGCCGACGAAGAAGTCGACAACGCCGGCATGCACCTGCTCACCGAGAAGCACTGGAACGAGCTCGACTGCGGAGTGCTCATCAACGAAGGCGGCATCGGTCTGCGCGGCCTGCTCTTCGAAAACCAGACCGTCTTCCCCATCACCGTCGCCGAGAAGGGCACGCTGTGGCTGCGCATCGTCGCGAAGGGCGCCGCGGGTCATGGCAGCACACCGACTCCGGGTCGCGCGACTGATGCGCTGGTGCGTGCCGTCGCGAAGATCCGAGCGCGCGAGCCAAAACCCACCATTCATCTTTCTCTGTACGAATTGCTCGCACGCGTCGGAGCGCAGAAGGGCGGCCTCACCGGCTTCGTCCTCTCGCATCCGTCGCTGGTCGACTTGCTCGTCACCGGAAAGTTGATGGCGAACCCCGCAACGCGCGCTGCGCTGACGAACACCTGCCAGGTCACCGGTTGGGAAGGGAAGGGCAGCGCACCGAACGTGATTCCGTCGAAGGTCGCCGCCATCGTCGACTGCCGTGTGCTGCCGAACACGAAGCCCGAAGTGTTCCTCGAAGAGCTTCGCGGCCTGCTGCGTGAAGACGGAGACGACATCACGCTCGAGGTCATCTCGTCCGAACCAGCGAGTGAATCCGCGACGGATGATCCGCTCCTCGTCGCGCTCGAGCGAAATCTGCGGCACGGTCGCGAGGACATCGTGGTCGGCCCGGCCATCTCTCCCGGCTTCACCGATTCCAACCTCGCGCGCCCGAAGGGAACGAAGGCGTACGGACTCGTGCCATTCGAGATCGACGCCGAACTCCTCGGCACGATGCACGGCAAACACGAGCGGCTGCCCATCAAAGAGCTCACGCGTGGCCTCGAGGTGCTCTACCGCTCGGTGCTCGAGGTCTCCGCGCAGCCATGATGTTCGCCGTGCTCGCGCTGACGATGAGCGCCACCGACGTCTGGCCGCAGCGCATCGACTCCATCGAGGTGAAGGGCGTCTCGTGGACGAAGGAGTTCGTCGTGCTCCGCGAGCTCCCGTGGCGCGCCGGAGAGGTCGTCACCAGAGAAGACTGGGAACTCGGCACCACGCGGCTGTGGAACATCGATCTCTTCTCGAGAGTCGACGCGAAGCTCGAAGAGCGCGACGGAAGAGTGGTCGCCATCTACGACATCGAAGAGCGCTTCTCGCTCAACCCGCTCTTCTCGTTCGGCATCGGAGGTGGCCGCTGGTGGTTCCGCGTCGGAGCCAACGACGTGAACTGGTTCGGTCGCTTCCTCGAATGGGGCGTCCGCTACGAGCGCTTCGACATCTACAACGGCGGTCAGGGCTGGCTGCGCGACCCACGTCTCTTCAACAAGCGGCTCATCGGGCTCGTGCAGGTCGACTACTTGTTTCGTCCGCGACCGGAATACGTGCGCCGTCGCCTCGGAGGCACCGTCGACTTGAGCGGAGAGCTCAACGACGTCACGCGCACCGGCATCAAGCTCGAGGTCTTCTATGACCAGTACCTGAATCCGCTCGAAGGGCCGCCGGTGTTGCCGCCCGAGCTCGTCGCGGGACAGCTCACGTGGTTCCAACGGCTCGGTCGCGTGGACACCGTGCGTCTGCGTCAGACCGGCTGGAGCTTCGAGCTGCGCGAGACGTTCGGCATTGCGTCGTCGGGTCCAGAGCCCGTGTACCTGCAGCTCTTCATGGAACTGCTGTGGTTCAAGCTCCTCGGAGAGCGCTTCAACATCGCCGTGCGCGCGCAGGGCGGACTGTCGACGGACGCTCCGACGGAGCTGCGATTTCAACTCGGCGGACTCGACCTCATTCGCGGCTACGCCGACTCGCTCGTTCGCACGCAACGCTTCGCGCTCGCCAACGTCGAGGCGCGCGGAATCATCTTCGACACCATGTGGGTCGCGCTGATGGCCGCCGCGTTCGTCGACGGCGCGTTGGCGGACACGAGCCTGGGGGTCACTCCACTCTTCTCAGTCGGAGGGGGACTGCGCCTCTTGAGTCCGCGCCTGGTGAAGACCGGAATTCGCGCCGACGTCGCCGTCACGTTGACGGGTCGCCCAGCCGTCGGGCTGAGCTTCGGCGTGTATCAGTTCTTCTGAGCGGGCTCGGAGAACGGCAGCCACGCGAGCCCGCCGATGGACAGCCCGATGGCCGGCAGCAACGTCGTCCACGCGCCGAGCTGCGTGAAGGTCACCGCGCCGATGGCGCCGCCGAAGACGAACGAGAAGAGCAGCAGCGCGAGCAGCTTGATGCGACCCCACTCGGCCTTCGCGCCGCGGAGCACGTGCCCGACGAACAGCCCGAGGTCGGTGACGATGCCGGTCATGTGCGTGGTGCGAATGACCGCTCCTGAATACGAGGTCGCGAGCGCGTTCTGCATGCCGCTCGCCAGCGCGACGAAGTGGAACGCCGCGCTCGACCCGCGCACCGCGAGGAAGGTGGCGATGAAGAGGCACGCCGCTTCGATGAGCAGCACTGCGACGTAGGGTCGCGCGCGTCGAGTCAGCTCGGAGCTGCGAATGATGGCGCCAGAGATGACGGCTCCGACGAAGAACGCGAGCACCATCGCGGCGGCAGAGAGCGTCGCGAGCAGATTTCCATCACGCAGCGTGAGCGAGACCTGCGTGACTTGACCCGTGACGTGCGTGACACCGCCGTGCGCCGCGCCCAGAAAGCCGACGCTGTTCACGAAGCCGGCGGTGAACGCGAGCCAGGCTCCTCCGGCGAGCACCCAGGTGGGTGTCTTGCTCCACGGCATGCGCTCTTCGTACTCCTGAAGTCGCCGCTCCGCCCGCGAAGGAATTGCGCCCCACTTCGCCGCGAGACAGCGGGAGTAGCTTGCGCCGCATGAGATTGGTCACGCGCCTGACGTTGGCGTTCTTGTTGGTCGTCATTCTGATCATCACGCTGCACGAGTACCGGCAGCTCGGAGACCGACAGGCCGACTTCGAGCGCGACATGGACCGCACGCACTTGCTCGTCGCCTCGACGCTCGCTGACGCCGTGGAGTTGGTCGCTCCGCGCGAAGGGCTCGACGCCGCATTGAAGACGGTGGAAGTGACGAACGAACGGCACGCCGGCGACGTGCGCGTGCGCTGGGTGTGTCTGGATGGTCGCGTCGATGAGCCCGCGACCGCGGTGGACTGCGCGACGCTCGCCGAAGACCAACCCATCACTGCGAGCCGAGCGACGGCAGATGGTGTGCGCCGCTTCACGCTTCAGCCCGTGCGCATCGATGGCCGCGCTGCGGGAGCGATTGAAGTGAGCGAGTCTCCGTCACACGAAGGCGCGTGGGTGCGGCAACACTTCGATGACGCCGTGCTGCTCGCGTTGATGACGGTGGCGGGCATGGCGATGGCGGCGTTCGTGCTCGGGTGGTGGCTCGTCGCGCGGCCCACGCGTGCGCTGATGGACAAGGCGCGCGCGGTCGGTCGCGGAGAGCTGAAGAACGACTTGAAGCTCGCCGCCAACGACGAGCTGAGCGCGGTCGCCGACGAGATGAACGCCATGTGCCGTCAGCTCGAACGCGCTCGCGAAGAGACCTCGCGTGAAGCAGCGGCACGTCTGGCCGCGGTGGAGCAGTTGCGTCACGCCGATCGACTCGCCACGGTCGGCCGCCTCGCGTCTGGTCTCGCGCACGAGCTCGGCACGCCGCTCAACGTCATCGAAGCGCGCGCTGGGTTGATTCTCGAAGACGCGAACGCCGAGCCGCAGATCCAGAGCTCGGCGAAGGTCATCATCACGTGCACCGAGCAGGTGACGAAGCTGGTGCGGCAGCTGCTCGTCTTCGCGCGCCCGCGTCATCCGGAACTGTTGCCGCTCAAGCTCTCGGCGCTCGCGTCCACCGTCCGCGAGCTGCTCGAGCCGATCGCGAGCAAGAAGCAGGTGGCCATCGAAGTGAAGGACGCTCAGAGTCCAGCCATCGCGCTCGCCGACGAGGTGCTGTTGCAGCAGGCGCTGACCAACGTCGTCGTGAACGCGGTGCACGCCTGCAACACCTCGGGGCACGTGACCATCTCGACGGGAGAGGTCGAGGGGCTCAAGCCCGGCGACTCGACTCCGCGAAAGTGGTGCACGGTGACGGTGCGCGACGATGGAACGGGAATGGCGCCCGACGTGCGCGCGGCCATCTTCGAGCCGTTCTTCACCACCAAGCCAGTGACGGAAGGCACGGGCCTCGGCTTGCCCATCACGGTGAGCATTCTCGAGGACCACCACGGCTTCCTGACGGTCGAGAGCGCGCCCGGAAAGGGCAGCACGTTCACGCTTCACCTCGAGCCAGCGCGCATCACCGTTTCGTGACGGCTTCGATGACCTTCGCGACGTCGGCGAGCTTCGCGGGCTTGCTGACCATCGTGGCGTTGCCGAGCTTCAGAATTCGACTCTCCACTTCCCACTCGGGGAATGCGGTGAGCACCACGAAAGGACACGTCACGCCGTTTGCTCGCGCTCGAGCCAGTGCGTCGAGGCCGGAACCGCCGGGCATGCGCAAATCACTGAGCACCACGTCTGGAAGCCCCGGCGGAGCGCCGTGTCGCTCGACGAACTCGAAGTAGTCATCGAGCTCACTGGTGTCTTCCAGTTCGATGACGCGCCAGCCCCTCTGCTGGAACGCGTCGCAGAGCAGCCAGCGCAGCTCGTCGTCGTCTTCGGCGACTGCGATGACGACCAATTCAGCAGGCTTGCCTGCTGATCTGGAAGGCGCCGGCCCGGAAGCGGAGTGGGCGTCGGGCTCCTGGACCCGTCGCACGTTGGTCATGGGGGCTCCGCTTCCGGCCAGCGGCGACGGACATTGCGTCTGGCGTGCCGGAAGTTGTGTGCGCGAGGTGCAGAGGCGCTGCGTCGTCCCGACACGAGTGTTTCTTTTCGACACACTCGCTTGCGCGATTGGCACTCAGCGAGCGGCAGGGCACGGGGCGTGCTACCCCTTGTGACGCATGACGGGCCGCGTGCTCATCGTCGACGACGACGCCAACCTGACTTCGACGCTCGAGCTCGGGCTCGCGCAGCGCGGCTATCGCGTGGTGACGGCTGCGCGTGCGGAAGAAGCGCTGACGCAGCTCGACGCCGAAGACATCGACGTGGTGCTGACGGACTTGAACATGCCGGGCCTCGGCGGCCTCGCGTTCGCCGAGCGCCTGGCGAACAGCCACCCCGACACGCCGCTCATCGTGCTCACCGGCTTCGGCAGTTACGAAGCGGCGGTCGCGGCGATCAAAGCCGGCGCGTACGACTTCCTGTCGAAGCCGGCGAAGCTCGAAGCCATCATCATCGCGCTCGAGCGCGCGCTGCAGCACCGGCGTCTGCGCCGTGAGGTCGCGCGGCTGCGAGTCGAGGTGACGACTGGAGCGGGCCCACGCATCGAAGGCATGACGGTGGTGAGCGAGGCGATGAAGCGCGCGCTCGACGTGGTGGCGCGCATCAGCAGCTCGCAGACCTCGGTGCTCATCACGGGAGAATCGGGCACTGGCAAGGAAGTGCTGGCGCGCGCGATTCATCAGCGCTCGGGCCGCAGTGGTCCGTTCGTGGCGGTGAACTGCGCGGCGATGCCGGAGTCTTTGCTCGAGAGCGAGCTCTTCGGTCACGTGCGCGGAGCGTTCACCGATGCGCGTGAGGCCCGCGTGGGGCTCTTTACGGAGGCGAACGGCGGGACGTTGTTGCTCGACGAACTGGGCGACATGCCGATGGGGCTGCAGCCCAAGTTGTTGCGCGTGTTGCAAGAGCGGCGCGTGCGTCCCATCGGCGCGCGCAGCGAGCATCCGGTCGACGTGCGCATCATCGCGGCGACGCACCGCGACCTCGAGAGTCGAATCGAGAAGGGTGAGTTCCGCGAGGACCTCTTCTTCCGCATCAACGTGGTCAACGTGGCGCTGCCTCCGCTGCGCGAGCGGACCGCCGACATTCTTCCGTTGGCGCAGCGGTTCCTCACCGACTTCGCGGCGCGGGCGCACAAGAGCGTGAAGGGGCTGTCGGCTCCGGCGGCGGCGAAGTTGTTGGCGTACGACTGGCCAGGAAACGTGCGTGAGCTGTCGAACTGCATCGAGCGGGCGGTGGCGTTGACTCGCTACGACGAGCTCGGGGTCGATGACTTGCCCGAGAAGGTGCAGCAATACACTCCGACGCGCGTGGTGGTGAGCGCCGCCGACGAGTCGGAGTTCGTCACGCTCGAGGAATTGGAGAAGCGGTACACGCTGCGCGTGCTCGAGACGTTGAAGGGAAACAAGACCGCGACTGCGCGCACGCTCGGCATCGAACGCAAGACGCTGTACCGCAAGCTCGAGAGCTGGGGCGTGAAGGACGAGACCTGAGTCTTCGCGGCGCGCGGAGGGTTGGGGTGAGGGAACGTCAGCGCTCGAGTCGATTGCTGACGGGCGGGAGAGGGATCACTGATCTGCCCTTGCGGCGGCACGAAACGCGTCGGCGAGTTTGTCGGCGGTCGGTCGCGCGTCAGGTTTCTCCGCGAGGCTCTCGAAGACCAGCGCAGCGAGCACGGGCGGCACGTCAGCAGGCAGCGCAGCCACCTTCGGCAGATGTCTTCGCGCCAGCGCAACGTAGAGCGGCGCCTGCTCGAACGCGTTCTTCCCGCTGAGCAGCTCGTACGCGATGAGCCCGAGCGCGAACACGTCTGACGCCGGACTCGCGTTCTCAGCACCGCGCGCCAACTCGGGAGCCATGTACGTCGGCGTGCCGAGCAACATGCCCGCAGCGGTGAGCGGAGCGTCGGTGATGGCGCGATGAGACGCCGACGGCGGGAGCGTCGAGTCGAACCCGAGCTCGGGCGGCATCGGCATCGTCACGACCGGATTCGTCTCTCCACCCAGCGGAAGCGCGGCCGGAGCTGCGAGCGGCTGAGACGCGTCGCCCCTCGTCGCCTCCCCACGCCGCGAGATTCCGAAGTCGGAGATCTTCGCGCACTCACGACCCTCCGCCGTCGTCGTGAGCAACACGTTGCCCGGCTTCAAGTCTCGATGCACGACGCCCGCTGCGTGGAGCGCCCGCACGCCCGCAGCAATCTGCGCGACCATCTCGATCGCCCACGGCACCTTGCCGAAGCGAGAGCGGTGGTCTTCCAGCGGCCGTCCGTCGACGTACTCCATGACGAGATAGAGCTGTCCGGATCCTGCTCCGCCGAGATCGACGACCTTCACCAGGTGTTCATCTGCGACGCGCGCCGCAATCTCAGCCTCGCGAGCAAAGCGCGCTGCACCCTGCGCATCGACCGCGCCACGCATCATCTTCAGCGCGAAGACGCGCCCATCGCTGATGCGCTCGACGGCCTGCACCGTGCCCATCGCTCCACGGCCGAGCGTGCGCGTGACGCGATAGCGGTTGTCGATGACGTCTCCGACCTCGAGCTTTCGTGCCGCGCGCGCTTCGGTCTTTCCGACTTGAATCGACTCGGCCATCTCCTTCGAGCGCTCGGCGATCTGATGCCGCAGCTCGGAGTTGAGCGAGTTGATCTCGCGGTTGCGTTCCTCGAGCGCGGTCAACTTCGCCGCGAGTTGTTGTGCGCTGTGCACGGCCTCTTCGCGCGCGCGCCGGTGTTGGCGCTCGACCATCACCACCATCGCGATGCCGAAGCTCAGCACGGCGTAGTGCACGGTCTGGAACGGAAGAATCTCGATCTCGGCGCCTGAGAAGATGTCGGGGATCGAGATGATCAGCAGCGCAGCGATGCCGACGAGGAAGACGTTCGCCGAGGGGTCGGTCTTGCGCGCCCGCGCCGCGAGAATGATGCCCTGCACGAGGAACACGGAGATGAAGAACACCGCCGGAATGCGACCAGTGTCGATGTGGAGCACGCCGACGAAGTGCAGCGTCCACGCGGCGACCACGTAGAGCACGAACAACCGCAGGCCTCGCTGCAGCACCTTCCACGGCCCGTCACCGAACGTCCCGAGCAGGAAGTCAGCGAAGCCCAGCGGGTACAGGGACGTCATCACCTCGTGCACGTAGAAGATGGCGGTGCCGCTGATCGGCAGCACGTGACGCAGCAGCGTGTTGAACGCCGCGAGCGTGCCGAGCGAGGTGAGGAAGAGTCCGAGGCCGCGATACGCACGTTCTGCTCCGCGGCGCACCCCGGCTGCGAGAAAGAGCAGCCCCACCAGCGCCATCGTCGCGCCCACCACGAACGGCGCGAGCTCTCGCCGCAACATGCGCAGCCAGAGTTCGTGTTCGTCACCGACGGTGAAGGTCGGCGCGACGATGCGCGCGTCGGGCGTCGCGCGCAGCAGCACCTGCGCAGGTGAACACGCGAGCGGAAGAATCGGCAGGCGGCCGCTCAGCTTGAAGGTGCGGCCGCAGATCCACGCCTCTTCCACGAACACCGCGTGGCGCATCTGCACCGCGGCGCCGTGCTCCGCAGACGGGATTTCGATGCGAGCGACGCGCCGCTGCCTGGAAGCGCTTCCTTCGGCGCGTCACGCCAGCCGTCGTCGCGCGGTTGCTCGGCCCACTGAAACTGAAGCGGACCGAGCTTCGGTGGCGCTTCGGCCGAGGTCGCGTCGGCCACGTCGCACGCCGAGAGCGTGAGCGCGAGGAGCACCAGCAGTCGCATCGCTCCCCACGGTACTGAAGTGGTGGCTCAGCGCCACCGGCGATACGGAGCGTCCTCTTCAGCCGCGGCGAGGTCAGCGCGCTTGAGCGTATCGACGGGCGGCTTGTCGGTGAGCAAATCGACCAGCTTGTTGAAGCGCGCCTCGAGCGTCTTCTTCGCCTTCTCTTCGATCGGCTTGCACTGCGCGTCCCAGTCACGGTCGTACGCGTCGCGCAGGCGGCTCGCTTTCTCCTCGGCCGCGGGGTTGTAGTACTTGATGTACTTGCCGCTCAGGCGATCTGCCGCGTCACGACGGCGATCGACGTCAGCCCACGCGCCCGCGTACTTCTTCTCGATGTTCGCTTCGCACTGCGCGATCTGCCGGCTCAACGGAGCGTCGGGCATCGCGCCCTCGGTCTTCTCGGGGCAGCGCTTGAACTCCCACGGCACCTTGAACGAAATCTTCTGCGGTGGCGTCGACGTCAGCTGGTCCTTGTTGCTGCGCGACGAATCGAACGGCTTGCCCGCGTGCGCGAAGCGCATGTCGCGATTGCCACCGACGGGATCCGCCGCGGTCAGCACCACGGGCTCGTTGCCGAGGTAACCGATGGTGCCCGGCACGGGGTTGACGAAGAGCTCGGCCCACGAGTCCGGGTCGCACCAGTCGGGGAGATCGAGGTTCAAGTGCGTCGCGAGCAACACCGGGAACTCCGAGCGCGCGAAGTCGAGCACCACGTACCGCAGCCCGTTGCGCGAGCCGGCGACCTGCAGACCGCCGCTGAACGAGACCTGGCCCGCGCTCACGGTGCACACGCCGCGCGCGTCGATGCCCTTCCACTTGTCGTTGAGGCCGCTCTCGTTCGCGAAGCCGATGTCGAACGACTGAATGCGCGACATGCCGGTCTCGTGGCCGAGGTTGTCGATCTTCTCCTGACCGCCCCAGGTGATGATTTCCCCGAAGAACACGTAGCAGTGGTTCGGCTGCGCCTTGAACGTGGCCTTGAACGTCTTGCCGTGCGCTTCGCCCTTCGCGGCAATCGCTCCGCCGAGCTGCGCCTTCAGGCGGTCCGCTCCGTCGGTCTGATTCAAGTTCGCGTAGAGGCGAAGAAGCCCCGCTTCGTTCCGATAGAACTGACCTCCGGTGGGAATGATGGCTTCCACGGCGGCGGCGCGCTGCTCGATGGCGGCGAGCTGTTCTTCGCTCGGAATCTCGTAACGCTTGAGCGCGTCGTAGGCGACCTTGAGCGCCTCGTTCGCGTCACGCGCGACCTGCTCGACGGCCTTCTCCTGCTTCTCACGCGCTTCCTGCTTCGCGCGCTGTTCGGCCCGGCGCTTCGCCTCTTCACGGCGAGCTGGACCTGCGGCGACGTTCTTCTTCAGCGTCGTGAAGCGGCTGAACTGATTGTCGATGACGCCCTTCCAGCCTTCGAACTGGTTGGCACGCGCGGCCTGGAGCTTCGCCTCGACGTCGGCGAGCTGCTGCGCGCTGACTTCCTGGCCGTCGGCGTCAGTCTTGATCGTCGGCGCGAGCATCAGCTCGGCGTCGAGGGCGGTGGCGCTGCTCTCGTTCCACTTCTCGGCGTCGCTCAGGTTGCTGAGCACCGAGTCGTAGCCAGCCTTGTCGCGTTTCAGGTCGTCGGTGAGGCCAGCGCGCACGACGGCGAGCTCCTGGCGCGCCTTCTCGATGCTCGCGCGTTCCTCGTGGGGGTTCTCTCCGACGCGCTGAATGAGCAGCTTGCGCGACGCGTTCACCTTGTCGTTGAGGTCGTTGAGCTTGTCGCGCGCCGAGCCGCCACCGATGCGCACCATGCGCGTCTGGCCGTTGACGGTGACCGGAATGGAGCAGCCGGTGATGAGCAATGCAGCGACGAGGAGGCGGGGAAGGGAAGGCATGCCGCCTCGACCCGTCACGCCGCGAACATGTGCAAGGAGATGTCTTGCACACCTGGCCCAGCTCAGGTGTCTACGGCACGACGAACTTCTTCTCGCGCACCAGCAGATCGAGCGCGTCGCTGTCTTCGTTCACGAGCGTCGCGGTCGCGCGCGCGAGCGTTCCGTCTTTCCAGTCGTAGCTCCACGCCTGGATGTCGATGCCCGGCAGGTACCGCAAGTCGTTGTCCGAACGTGACCACTTCACGCTGCGGATCAACCGCCCGCTCTCGTCGAACTCCAACAGCTCGCTCGTGAACTCGTGCTCGCGCGCGTTCTTCGCGGTGACCTTCTTGCCGGAATGATTGTCCTGGGTGACGTGGCGCTCGGTGCGGAACGCGAGCATGCGGATTCGCTTTTCCGCATCGCGCACGACGCGCGTCGGCTGCTCGATGCTCAGGCCGATGTCTTCGGGCGTGCAGGTCTCTCCGTCGCTCGAGCAGTCGCCGCTGGTCATCAGGCGGCGCTCGACGTTCTTCGAGGCGGGCGCCAGCGTGACGTCGGCGAGCTCGATGAACGCGACGGGCAGTTCGGGTTCCTGTCGCGATCTACTGAGAGTGACTCTCACTTGTTCTGGAGCCGTCTTCGCGGCCGAGAGCTCGACGAGCTTGCCGAGCGCCGCGCGTTGCTCAGCCGAGAACGAATCGAGGAGCGGGTGTTTGCTCTTCCAAAACGCTGCCACCGACGCGAGCGACGGGAGCACGGTGCCGAACGTGTTCTGGTCGGGCACGGGCTTGCTGGCGAAGAGCTCGAGGTGGCGGGGTGGTGACTCCGCGATGTTCCACGGAGTCACGGTCAGCGCGATGAGGAGGAGCGGCGTCACCGCTGGTGAACTTACTTACCGGCGCCGCTGATGGCGCCGATGATCGTGCACAGCACGCACAAGCCCACGAGCGCGGCGAGCACGATGCCGACGATCTTCAGCACGGGAGGCTTCGCCGCGGGCTGCGACGAGTTGGACGAGCCGGAGCTGTACGCGGGCGCGGATGACTGCGGCTGCGACGGAGGCGGAGGTGTCTTCTTTCCGAACTCCGTCGGCCCGGTCGCCGGCACAGGAAGTGGCCCTTCCCACGCTTCAGCGTCGGCGAACCACGTCGGCGCCTGCATCGGCTCGAACCTCTGACTCAGGTGCTGCAGGTACACCGCCTGAAGCGGAGTGACCTTGAACACCAGCTCGGGCCAGGGCTTGAGCAACACCTCGCGTTGCTGCGCTTCGGTCATCGCGTCGACGTCGCTCGAACCGCTCGGCGGCCGCGAGACGATCTCACCCTTCGCGATGAAGCCGCGCGCGAGCCGACGCGCGACGCTCCCTGCGTCGGGCATGGTGTCGCCGATCGGCACGCTCTGGTTGTTGGTCCACGTGGTCATCTGGCGCTCTTCAGCGGGGAAGAGCCGGAGCACTTCACGCTCCACGGTCCACGCGAGCGGCGACGGCGAGAGCAGCTTCTGGATGCCGTCCTTCTCCATGTAGAGCGGCGTGAGCAGCAGCTGCATCGCGCCGCCGATGAGCGCCTCGTCGCTCACCGAGTCGAAGCTGGTGTTGCCCGGGGGCACGGCGATTCTGAAGCTCGCCGAGTCACCTTCGACGGTCGCGCCAAGGAGCTTCGGCTCGAGTCGGCTCAACATGGTGGACAGCTTGAGACGCGAGCCGAGTCGCTTGCCCGGGATGAGCTCGGCCTTGCCGATCGAACCCTCGAACGGAGTGCCACCCGAGCTGCCCCAGCTGCCATCACTCACGGTGAAGATGCGAACTTGATCTCCGCCGAGCGAGAGCAGACCGACGCGCGGCGAGTCGTCGTATGGGCCTTGCGACAACACGACCTGACCATCGAGGTGCTTCAAGTCGGCGACGCTGAAGGTGCCCTTCTTCATGTCGGGCGCGCGGTACGCACTCGACGAATACGCCGCGACGCGCACAACCGCGGGGAGCCCCGAGTCCTGCCAGAGCGTGCCGGGAATCGACATGAACGCTTCGGGAACTGGAGCGTTTGGATCGACCTGGCCGGGCCGAATCGGTTTGCAGTCTTCGAAGTTCGACGCCTGATCGAACGCGCGGCTGTCGAATTCTTGACCGACGGTGAGGTGTTCGATCCACGCGGGGTCGGTGACGGTGACGGTGAGCTCGCCCTTGATCCAGTCCTTCTTCTCCTGGCCGTCGCTCGAGCCCGACTCGATCTTCTTCGTCACGCTCTCGATGAAGCCCTTCGTGTAGAGCTCGAGCCAGCCGCGATCGAGCGTGTCGTCGAACGAGATCTCCTTGCCGAGCGCACACGTCGCCGCCTTGTCGCGCGGCATGCCCTCGTACAGCAGCATCAGCGCGAAGCTGAGGCCGTCGGACAAGTAGTTCGCGTCGGGATGCACGACCTCGACCTTGAAGGTCACGGTGCGGTCCTGCTTGGCGTGCACTTTGATTCTGTAGAGATCTGATCCCATTTTTCACCTCAGTCCTTCGGAAGACCCTTCACGTTCTTCAAGTTCGCACCGGAGAACTTCGGGTTCTTGAACGACGCTCCGGTGAAGTCGGCGCCCTCGAGGTCACAGTTCTCGAAGTCGGTGTCGGTGACGACAGCCTTCTTGAACGAGCACCCACGCAACGATGAGCGCGAGAAGTCGGCCATGTCGAGGCGCGTCATCGAGAAGTCAGCGCCATCGAGCTTCGCGTCGGTGAGCAACGCGATGCGGAGAATCGCTCCGCGGAAGCTGACCTTCTCGGCAAACACGCCGGGCATCGCCGCGGCTTCGAGGTGCGCGAAGTCGAGCGTGAGGCCGGTGAGGTTGCCGAGGTTCAAGTTGAGCTGCTTGCCCTTCTCGCTGGTGACGCCCTGCCACACGGCGAGCGGAAGCCCGCTCACCTCGAGCACCTGCCACCGATTTCCCCAGCCCGGGCGCGCGTCGCGAACGAACAGTTCGTGTTCAGCGAGCTTCTCGCTCCACACGTCGGCGGACAGCGGAGCACCGCGCAGCTTGTCGATGGTGTCGGGCTCGATGGTGCTCATCATTTCTCCAGGAGCAGCGACGCGTCCTTGCCCAGCCACTTGATGAGCGCGGCCGCTTCTTCGGCCGTGGCGCCCTGCGCGGCGAGCTTCTTCTGCACGTCGGCCGCGGGCGTCTTCGCGGGGAGCGAGTTCTCGACGAGGCGCTCGAGGTGTTCACCGCCGCCGTTCTGCCAGTACCAGACGAAGCCGCGCTTCGCGCCGAGCGTGAAGTAGTCCTCGACGTTGCCCATCGGGAAGCGCTCGTTGTCGTTGGCGTCGTCGAACACGAGGATGGCGTCGGTCGGCTTCTCGTTCTCGTCGTACGAGAGCATGGTGCTGCCCTCGGCCTGCAGGTCGTCGAACATCGTCTGCGCCTTGAAGTTCACCCAGTCCCAGTCTTCGGGCTTGTCATGCCAGCGCAGGTTCTTCGCGGGCACGAGGTTGATGCGACCGCCCTTGCTGCCGAGCGAGAAGCCTTCGAGATCGTCTTTGTCCTCTTCGAAGGCCCACGTGAAGTGAATGGGCGGCTGCTCGCTCGCGAACGCCACGAGCCACTCGGGGAAGCCGTGTTGCAGCGACGACAACACAGCCGTCGCCGCAGGGGCGCCCGCTTCGTTGTGGGTGATGACCACGTCCTTGCGTTTGGCGAACACCTTCGTCCACGCGGCGATGAGCTTGGGCAACGTCAGGCCCCACTTCGCCTTCTGCGCGGCGGAGATCTTCTCGATGATGTCCTTCGCGGCGCCGAGCTTCTTGTCGGCGGCGGCCTTCTGCGAGGCCATCTTCTCGTCGGCGTCGGCGAGCGCAGCGCCACCGGCTCCAGCGGCCTGCATGGCGGCGACGAACTCGGCCTCGGTCATGATCTGCACGCCCAGCTTCTGCGCCTTGGCGAGCTTGCTGCCCGCGTCTTCGCCGACGATGAGGATGTTGGTCTTCGCGCTGACCGAGCCGTTCACTTCGGCGCCCGCATCGCGCAGCGTCTTCTCGGCGTCGGAGCGCTTCATCGTCGCGAACGTGCCGGTGCAGACGACGATCTTCCCGGCGAACGTGCCGACCTTCTTCGCGCCCTTGCTCGGCGTCTCGGCGGCCTTCTTCTCCCTGGCTTTCTTTTCGGCGACTTCTTCCTTCGCCTCTTCCGCGACGCCGCTGAGGATCTTCATCAGCACCGCTTCGTCGTGCACGGGAACGCCGAGCGACTGCGCCTTGCTCAGCTTGCTGCCGGCGTCGACGCCGACGAACAGGAAGTGCGTCTTCGCCGAGACGGAGCCGCTGACCTTCGCGCCCATCTTCTCGAGCGCGGCTTCGGCTTCAGCACGTTTGAGCTGCTGGAAAGTGCCAGTGAGAACGACCGTCTTGCCCTTCACGTCGATGGTGGCCATGTGCGCAAGACACGGCATCCCCGAGCGAAGTGCAGAGAACATGATGAGCGCTGTGATGATGTTTCGCGGACATAATGCTTGCGAAACATCATCTTGCGCGGCGCGTGATCAGAACGATGCTCTGCGGCAACCCATGGTGTGCATGGATCAGCGAACCCCGGACGACCTCGATGCAGTGGCTCTGGGGCTGAAGCGCGGTCCGCGCGGAGCGGTCGCGCTGGTGCTCATCGGAAGCATCGCAGTCGTCGGTGGAACGCTCGCAACGAGAGTCAGCATCGAAGAGCAGGCGCCGATTTTCGAAGACGAGCTCGTCGCGCTCCCGACGCTTCCTTCGCCTCCGCCTTCAGCGAAGAAGCTCAAAGTGAAGAAGGGGACTCCCTCTCTCTCGGGGAGAGGGGTTGGGGTGAGGGAGCGCAAACTCGCTCCTTCGCCCGAGCAACCGAAGCCGATCATCGTCGAGCAAGCGAAACCGGAAGAGCAGAAGCCTGCACCAGTCGAGGTGGCGCGCGTCGAAGAGCCGCTCACGCTGCCCCCGCCGCCGCCGCCTGCACCCGAGCCTGAAGAAGAAGTCGTTGCGAAACCCGAGCCCGTTGCCCCCGCGCCGGTCGCGGTCGTCGACGAGCCCTCGGCGCCGATTGAAGTCGACGGCAACGGAGCCGCCATCGCGAAGCTCATCGCCGCGTCGAAGCGCGCTGCAGTGCGTTCGTGCTTCGAGAGCGAGCTCAAGCAGACGCCGAAGCTTCGCGGCACGGTGGTGGTGGAACTCGACCTCGCGCCGCCGAACAAAGTCACCGGCGTACGCGTGAACGACGATCTCGATCGCCCCGCATTCACGCGCTGCGTGCGCAACACGATGCAGACGATTCGCTTCACCGGGCTCGATGAGGAGCTCTCGGTGAGCGTGCCCTACAACCTCACTCCGCAGTCGAAGTAGCGCTCAGCCTTCGAAGGCCGCGTCGGTGATCTCGAGGCCGCGATCGACGATCGCGAACGCTTCCTTGAGCTGCGTCTCGTTGATGGTGAGCGGCGGGTTGCACGTGAAGTTGTTCCACCGCGTGAAGGTGAACAACCCGTTCTCGCGGAAGAACGTCGCCAGCTTCGCCATCGAGGGGTGCGAGCCGTTGTACGGCGCGAGCGGCTCGTTCTTCGAGTTCTTGCGCAGGTCGATCATTCCGAAGAGACCGATGTTGCGGCCCTCGAGAATCGACACGTGCTTCTTCTGCAGCCGGTCCATCTCGCTGCGCATGACGGCGCCCAACTTCGCGGAGTTCTCGACGAGCTTCTCGTCGATGGTCACGCGCAGCACCGCTTCCGCAGTCGCGAGCGCGACGGGGTGCGAGTTGTAGGTCAGGCCGCCCGAGTACACGTTCTTCTGGAAGTGGTCGTGAATGGCCTTCTTCATGCCGACCGCGCCGAGCGGGAAGTACGAGCTGGTGAGGCCCTTCGCCATCGTCACCAGGTCGGGAACGACGTCGAAGTTCTCGTAGGCCATCATCTTTCCCGTGCGACCGACGCCGGCCATCACCTCGTCACAGATGAGGAGGATGCCGTACTTGTCGAGCAGCGCGCGCAGGCCCTTGAACCAGCCCTTCGGAGGAACGAGCACTCCGTTCGTGCCCGTCACCGTCTCGACGATCATCGCCGCGATGGTGTGCGGCCCTTCGTATTTGATCGTCTCTTCGAGGTACGTGAGGTGGTTCTTGCAGCGCTCCTCGTCGGTCTTTCCGAAGCTGAACTCGTACGGAGTCGGGTCCATCACATGCACCACGCCCGGAGTGGCCGGCTCGCTCGGCCAGCGCCGCGGGTCGCCCGTGAGTGACATCGCGAGGTGCGTACCGCCGTGGTAGCTGCGGTAGCGCGCGAGGATCTTGTGACGCCCGCTGAACGTGCGCGCCATGCGGACCGCGTTCTCGTTGGCCTCGGCTCCGCCGAGCGTGAAGAAGAACGCCGACATTCCCGGGATGATCTCGCTGAGCAACTTGCCGAGGCGCGCGCGCACCTGCGTCGCGGTCTGCGGGTAGACGAAGATCAGCTCGTCGATTTGGCGCTTCATCGCGTTCATCACGCGCGGGTGTGCGTGACCGACGAGCACGCTCATCAGCTGAGCGTTGAAGTCGATGATCTTCTGCCCCTCGGGCGTGTAGAGGTAGATGCCTTCCGCGCGCGCGATGGGGAGCGGGTTCACCTGATTGCCGGCGCTCCACGTGTAGAGCGTGTGCTCTTTGCAGAGGCGCACCATCTCTTCGGTGGGCATCGGCTGCGCTGCAAACTCGTTCGGGTATCCGAGGTACTGGCTGGTCATGGCCCCGGCTTTTACGCGAGGAGATCGTCACTCACCAGCCGACCGTGCCGTGCCGATCGCTGAGCGTCCCCGTCGGTCCGTCGCGTCCGATGCAGGCCATGCGCACGATGATCTCCGCGCCGTCTTCGACGGTCTGCGGACCCGTGTGCCGATTGAACTCGGTGGCGGTGTAGCCAGGGTCGACCACGTTCACGCGCAGCTGCGGCAATCCTCGCGCGTACTGCACCGTCACCATTGACAGCGCGCTCTTCGACGAGGAATACGCGAGCGACGGGAGCTTCGACTCGATGCGCGACGTGTCGTGCACCGTCTGAAAGGAACCCAGACCGCTCCCCACGTTCACGATGACCGGATTGCCCGACTTCTGGAGCAACGGCAGCATCGCGCGCGTCACCCGCACCACGCCGAACACGTTGGTCTCGTAGACCGCGCGGAACTCGTCCAACGGCAGCTCCGGAGCAGGGCGGAACGCGCCGCTGATTCCTGCGTTGTTGATCAACACGTCGAGCGTGCCGACGGTGCGCGCTGCCGCTTCGACGCTCGCATCGTTGGTGACGTCGAGCTGAACCGCGCGGGCGCCGAGCTTCTTCGCGGCCTCTTCTCCGCGCTTCAGGTCGCGCGCGCCGAGCCACACCGTGTGGCCACGCTGAATGAGCTGCCGTGCGGTCTCGAAGCCGAGTCCGCGGTTTCCGCCAGTGATGAGGGTGATGGTCATGGCGCACACCATGTGCGGCGAGCGACCTGCGGACGAGAGATGCGTCAGCCTATGGATTCGCAGTACCACCCTCGCCGTGAAGACCGCGCTACGACGTCCAGTGATGCAAACGTCCTCGTTGGGGGCAGTGCTGCGTGCATGGAGAGATCGCGCGAAACCATCGGTGCTGCGCCGCGGCCGACGCGCGCCGGGCCTTCGTCGGGAAGAGCTCGCTGCCTCCGCCGGAGTGTCAGTCGACTACGTCGTGCGCCTCGAGCAGGGCCGTGCGGCACATCCATCGCCGCAGGTGGTGGCGTCACTCTGTCGTGCGCTGCAGCTGACGAAGGCAGAACGAACGCATCTCCATCAACTCGCCGGCATCGTGGAAGCGCGCGCGACGCGAGTTCCATCTGCCGTGCCCGACAGTCTCTCGCGCGTGATGGATCGGCTGGTGCGAACGCCGGCCGCGCTCTTCACCGCGACGTGGACGCAGGTGCGTTGCAACCGCGAGTGGGAAGCCGTGCTCGGTCCGCAGTCGCTCTTCGTTGGCCGTCGACGCAACCTGGTGTGGCGGCTCTTCACCGAACCGAGCACGCAGTTGTTGCGTTCGCCGATCGAGCAGGCTGACTTCGCGGCGTCGATGGTCTCGGATCTCCGCGGCGCAGCCGGTCGGTATCCGCGCGACGAGTCGTTGCAGTCGCTCATCGCTGACCTGATCGAGCAGAGCGCCGTCTTCGCGCGGCTGTGGCGTGAAGCGCGCGTCGAACCGCATCGATCGAAGACGAAGACGCTGCTGACGACTTCGGGACCGCTGACGCTCGATTGCGACGTGCTCGCGACCGATGGAGATCTGCGGCTGGTCGTCTACACGGCGGAAGCAGGGTCGCCGTCGGCGCGACAGCTCGAGGCGTTGATCAACTCCTCCCGGTCGCGGTGACGTGTCAGTCTGCGCGCATGACCACTTCACGCCTGGCCGTGCTCGCCGTGGTGCTCACGCTGTCCGGTTGTAAGAAGAAGGAAGAGGCGGTCGTCGAGCCGCCGAAACCCGAGGTGGTGGTCGCGAAGCCGGAGCCGGTCGTCGAAAAGCCCGTCGCGAAACCGGCCGAGCCCGTGAAACCGCTCTTTGCGTGGTGGGAACGCAACAAGGCGAACGAGCTCATCGTTCCGGAAGACAAGAACAAGCCGGTCGAGAACCCGAAGGCGTACACGCGCGCGTTCTGCGAGAAATCGGGACCGCTGAAGATTGAGTTCACCGGCCGTCAGGCAGGAGATCCCGAGAAGCTCGACACCGGCATGCCGCTCGACATCGAGGTGAACGGCGACGACATGGGCGGGCTGAAGTTCAAGGTGGTCGAAGGCACGTACAAAGACAGCGAGCGCATCTGTCTCATCGTCGATGACGCGTTCGCGAAGGACCTCACGCAGGTCGAGCTCAAGTCAGGCGAAGTCGACTGCACGGCCGAGCAGAAGAAGTTGGTTGCGCCGATGCTGAAGGGCACGAAGACCTGCCGACAGCAGGCGGCGGGCGCGGACGTGTTCTCGTACGAGCTCGAGTCGAAGGACAACTCCGGTGTCGCACTGCTCTTTCCGACCTCGAAGATCTTCGTCGAGCTCGGAGATCCAGAAGGCGAATACGGAGCCGCTGTGATGGATCTCGTCGTGGTGCTCAAGCGCGCCGACGGGACGTACCTCGCGGTGACCTGCAACATGTCGCACGAGTCGATCACCACTTCGCTCAACGTCGTGGGGAAGAGCGCGCTCGAGGAGCAGACGAGCATCCTCTATTACAACGCCGCGGGCGGGTGACTTCACCAGGGGGCGAACTCGTCGGGGAAGCGATTCACGATGACACCAGCGTCCGTGAGCGCGAGTTCAATCGAGCCGTAACTTCGCCACGTGACCGCCACGGGCACCTGCTCAACGGGAGCTTTGATCACGTGCGGGAAGGCCTCCTCGCCAGTCAGGCCGATCTGGATGAAGACGTTTGAGGCGCTGCCGAACTCAGGTCGGCAGTGCATCTCTTTCCCGGGTACGAGGCAGGTCGCCTGACAGACCCAGCCGGCAATCCCGACGTCGAGCACCGGAATGTTCGCGGGCGTACCGTTGACAAGCGTGATCTCGAGTGGCTCATGTGTTCGCTGAACGATGACCGAGGCCCAGTCGTCCCAATTGAAGCGTGCGACTTCGAGAAACCACGCGCAGGCGAGGATGAGCGCGAAGCGCACAGTCCCTTTGAGCACTCGCATCCACGCGGCACGTGCAACGCGCGGCCCACCTCGAAGGCCTCGAATCTCCTGCGCACACAACGGCGCTCGAGTGACGAAGAGTGTCGGGTGACGAAAGACGTCACTCAGGTGCCGACGCCCGCGACGGACACGGACGGAAATAGCGTGCCCTGATCATCCTGGACCATCGCGTCGATCAGCCGCACGAGGTCGTCGTACTTCACGGTGTCTTCGGCGTTGAGCGTGATGGCTGATTGATCAGGCTGCTGCCCTTTGAGCTCGCGCAACTTCTTCGCGAGTCCTTCGGTGATCAGCGCGCCGCGATCGGTGCGTGTGATGGCGATCGCGTCGAGCGAAGAGCCACCAACGGTGAGCTTCATCTCACGCTCGGTGACGAGCAGGGAGATCGGCTGTGTCGTCGGGGGCACCGGGTCCGGGTCGGGATTCTGACCTGACTGCGACACCTGCAGGCGCCCGAGCTGAGTCCACACCGCGGTCATGATCAGAAAGACGATCGTGACTGCCATGAGATCGATGAAGGGGACGAGATTGATCGTGGTGTCGAGCGCCTTCTTCCCGCCCTTGCCGCCGCTTCCGAGGTCCATTCCGCCAGCCATGCGCATTCGGACACCGACTTCGATTTTCGGTTCCGCGCTACAACACGCACATGAAGTGGTTGCTGATCATCGCGTCGTGGCTGGTGTCACTCCTGGTCAGCGGAGGTGGGTTGTTGCTTGCCTCGAGCTTCTTCGGCAGTTCGTACGACAGTGACCGCGCGCCGGGAGTGATCATCGCCGTCTTGTCGGTGCTGTGGCTCGCGTTGCCTGCTGGCGGCATCTATCTGCTCCTCCGCACTGAGCGCACGGGCTGGGGCATCGCGCTCCTGGTCGCAGGAATTTTCGGTGTCGCGCTCATCGGTCTCATCGGTGGAGCCATCAGCGCCGCCGCTCAGCCATGAAGAACCGACGAAACGCAGATCTTGAGGGGGCCATCACCGCTTCGCTCGATGATCCCAGCGCGTACAAGGTCTACGCAGACTGGCTCGAGGAGAACGGCGAAGACGGCCGCGCCACGTTGATCCGCGAACAGCTCAAGAAGAAGCCGAAGCCCGAGCACGACTTGCTCGACGAGAAGACACTCGGCCCGCTCTGGAAGTTCTGGGCAGCCTTCAGCTGGAAGTGGGGCTTCATCAGCTCCGCGAATCTCTCGGAGCGCACCAACCTCAAGGCCGGGCCGGCACTCGCCGCGACGCTCGCGCATCCACTCGGAGCGTTCGTTCGCAACATCGAGCTCTACGTCATCGACCGCCCGCAGCCGGCGGTGGACGCGCTCACAGAGGCCCCGACGACTCTGCGCGGTCTGCGATTCTTCTCTCCGCTGAAGCTCGCGCGCATCGAAGGACTCGAGCGGGTGTTCACGCAACTCGAGCAGCTCGTGCTCGATGGAAAGTTCGAGCTCGCCACTCCGCTGAAGCTGCCGCGCGCGTGGGAAATCGCGATCGAGATCGACGCATTGTCTGACGCGAACGTGAAGCAGGTGAACGCGCTCGAGGCTCCACTCCTTCAGGGCCTGACGCTCGGGCTTGCGCAGACGACGGATGCGGCGAAGAAGCTCGCGCCGCTCTTCGCGCGAAAGTTCGAGAAGCTCGACTACCTCGTCATCAGCGACGCGGCGGACCTCGATGCGCTGTGTGAGTTGATCGCCGTCGCGCCGTTCGCTCCGCAGTTGAAGGGCATCGAGCTCGATGGCCGACTGAGCGAGCGGGGCGTCGAGGCGCTGCGTTCGAGTACTCGCCTCGCAAAGTTGAAGGACATCACGCTCGGAGGATCCGTCGACAAGCGCTTCGTCGCCTCGCTCCGGAAGAAAGGTCGAAGCGTTGAGCGCTACGACTCCTCGGCTGAGTGATGAAACAAGTGAGAGTGACTCTCACTTGTTTTTCGAGCGAGGCGGCAGGCGCGATCTCGACGGCGAGGTCGAGCACCGACTCCGTGCGTCCACGAGGCGATGCGTTGCTCTGATGTGCCTTGCCGTGTTCGTCGGCTGCAGCCGGAAGACGTCTGAGCCGCCACCACCACCAGTGAGCGCAGCGCCTTCCACATCCACGATGCACGGAGAGCTCGCCGGCATTCGTTACCTCGAGCGCATGACGGGCGGAGCGCAACCCGACGAGCGCGTGCCGATGATCATCGCGCTGCATCCGATGGGTGGAGATCCATCGGCGCTTCTCGAGATCCTGCGTGGCTACACAGGACGCGCGCGGATCATTCTTCCGTTCGGCCATCCGCGCGGCGGAATGTACGAGTGGTACTACTTCGTTCCTGGTGGACCCGAGGGTGCCGACGTCACGCGTGAAGCGGATCGCCTCGCCGTGTTCATCGAAGCGGTGATCGACGAGCGCCCGACCGTTGGAAAGCCGATCGTCACCGGCTTCTCGCAGGGCGGAATCATGACGTTCGGACTCGCAGTCACGCACCCGGAGTCGATGTCCGCTGCGTTTCCCATCAGCGGGCGTTTGCCCGCGTCGCTCTATCCGTCTGTCGCGCTCAGCTCGAAGCCGGCGCCGACGAAGTTGCCAGCCATCGTCGCGTTTCATGGTGCTGATGATCTCGCGGTGCCGACCGCCGATGCGCGCGCGTCGATCGCCGAGCTTCAGCGCGCTGGCTACGCGGCCGAGTTGCGTGAGTACTCAGGACTTGCGCATGAAACCAATGAGGCTGAGGTCCGAGAAATCTACGAGCGCCTTGCCTCGACGCTGAAGATCTTCCCCTCACCCTGACCCTCTCCCAGAGATCAGCTCATCCAGCTGGCGTCGCTGGCGGCGGCCCACTTCTCGGTGACCTTCTTCGGGCGCGACCAGAAGCGGAAGCCATCCCAGCCCGTGATGTCGCCGTGGCCGAACTTGCTGCTGTTGAAGCCGCCGAACGAGAACGGCTCACGCGGCACCGGCACGCCGACGTTGATGCCGACCATGCCCGCCTCGAGCCGCTCGCTCGCGGTGCGCGCGACGGCTCCCGACGTGGTGAAGATCGCCGCGCCGTTCGCATACAGGCTCTTGTGCTGCAGGTTGATGGCCTCATCGAGCGTCTTCACGTGCACGATGCTGAGCACCGGGCCGAAGATTTCTTCGCAGCCCGCAGGCATGTCGATGGTCACGTTGTCGAGCACCGTCGGACCAAGCCAGTGGCCGCCCGCGCCTTCGACCGACTTGCCGCGGCCGTCGACGACGACCTTCGCTCCGGCCTTCTCGGCGCTGTCGATGTACTTGAGGATTCGCTCCCGCGACGCGCCCGAGATGATCGAGCCCATGTCGTCGCCGAGTTTGATCTTCCTGACGTTGTCCGCGATGCCATCAATGATCTTCTGCACGTCACCGACCGCGACCATCAGCGAGCTCGCCATGCAGCGCTGACCCGCGCAGCCGTACGACGACGCGACGATGTTGGTCGAGGTGAGCTGCACGTCGGCATCGGGCACCACGACCACGTGGTTCTTCGCCGAGCCGAGGCAGAGCATGCGCTTGCCGGTGGCCGCTCCGCGCGCGTACAGAATCTGCGCGACCTTGGTGGAACCGACGAAGCCGACCGCCTTGATGTCGGGGTTGTCGACGATCGCCTCGACGCACTCACGCTGACCGTTCACGACGTTGAAGATGCCGTCCGGAAGACCGGCTTCCTGCCAAAGCTGCGCGAGCTTCATCGCGCCGTAGGGCACGACTTCCGACGGCTTCAGCACGAACGCGTTGCCGGCCATGATCGCGTTGGGCGCCATCCACAACGGCACCATCACGGGGAAGTTGAAGGGCACGATGCCGGCGACGACTCCGAGCGGCTCGTGCGTCACGCGACAGTTCACGCCGCGGCTCACGTCGAGCTGCCCACCGTCGGCCATCATGTGGAGCGACGCCGCGAACTCGACGCACTCGATGCCCTTCTCGACGTCGCCTTTTCCTTCCGCGTACGTCTTGCCGTTCTCGTGGCTCACCATCCAGCAGAGCTCGTCGAGGTCGCGCTCCATCAGCGCCTTCAAGCGGTACAGCACCTGCGCGCGCTCACGCATCGGCGTGTTCTTCCACGCGGGGAACGCCTTCTTGCCAGCGTCGACCGCGGCCGCGACGTCCTTCGCCGCAGAGATGGTCATCTTGCCGATGGTCTTGCCGTGGCGCGGGTTCTCGACGTCGAGCCAGTTGCCGGTCGAGCCGTCGACCCACTTCCCGCCGATCCAGTTCTTGATGTTGACGTACTCGGTGAAGGCGTAGCTCTTCGCGCCGAACGAGGGCGGGTTGGTGGGCTTCTGCATGAGAGTTCTCCGATGTTTCGAGTGAGGGCTGGCACCGCTCTTATCTCGGGAAAGCCCTCGAATCGAGTCGCTGCCGCGAATAGACCCGACGCATGTCGCTCGTGCTCAAGACCAGCTCGCCGCAAGCGCAGATGTGGCTGCAGGAAGCGCGCTCGTTGTGGAGCCTGCGCAAGTTCGACAAAGCCGCCGATCGCGCCGCGAAGGTCGTGAAGTCGCAGGGCCAGAAGGTCTTCGCGCCTTCCGACAAGCCGTTGCTCGACGCGGCGCTCGAGCGCATCGCTGAGCTCAAGCGCAGGGCGAAGCCGAAGTCGAAGTGACCTGACTTACGCTGTAAGGCTTACACTGTAAGTCTACTCGCCCTGGCCGATGCGCAGCACGTCGACGAGGACGTAGCCGACGCCGCCAACCAGGACGCCGATCACCGCGCTGGCGATCAAGCGCGCCTTCACGCTGCGAGGCCGAGCCGCGACGCTCGGCACGTCGGTCGCTGCGCCACCGCCGGTCCACGTGCCGGTGAGCGCACATTCGGCGAGCGGATCTTCGGCTTCGGCCGCTGCGAGGTCTTTCGCTTCGAGCGCCGTCGCGTAGCGGATGCGCGCCTCGACGTACGCATCGCACGCCTTCTCAGCCCGCTCGTGCGTGCCGTACGAGAACGAGCGCGTCTTTGCGTCATCGAGGTCGACGCGGCTGTAGGAGTACTGGTTGTTCCGCTTCACCATCACCAGCGTCGGCTTGCCGAGCGGAACGGTGTCGGTGATGTCGAGCCAGCCATCGTCGGCGCGCACCACGTGACCGGCGAACAGATAGTCACCGAGCGCCCACGGCGCTTTCGGCCACTTCTGATTCACGAAGAACTGAATCAGCGACGCGACGAGCACGGCGACCGCGAGCGCCATGATCATGAACGTGAGCGGATCAGACCCAATCTTGTATTTGATGATGCGCGTCACCACTTCGCGCGCCGTGAGCAGCGTGCCGATGGCTCCGAGCACGAGGCCGACCTTCCACAGTCCGCGAATCAGCGTGCGCACTTCGAACGCGAGCACCCGTTGATCCCACTTCGCGCCAACGCCGACGGTCATCAAGGCCGCGAACAACGCGCGGCGCGAACGCGGAGGCAGCTCGTCGAAGCGAACGGTCCTCATGCTTTGGGGTCAGCCGCCGGGCCAGCCGTGGGGTTCATCACCTTCGTCAACACGATGTGAACGACCGCGGCGGTGAAGAAGCCGAAGAACCACGCCGACTCATAGAGCGAATCGAGCGCGCCCTTGGGCAGGTCTTTGTTGCTGATGCGCTCCAGCGCGTTCAAGAAACCCGGCAGGCACGGCAATGAGCCGCACGCCAACGCGATGAGCGCTGCGGGGTTGAAGCCACCCTTGAACCAGTAGACGCCCTTCGCGCGATACAGCTCGTTTCCGTCGAGCTTCATGCGACGCACGACGAAGTAGTCGGCGATGAGAATTCCGCCGATGGGGCCGAGCAGCGCCGAGTACCCGATGAGCCACGTGTACGTGTACGCCTCGGCGCTCGAGAGCAGCTTCCACGGCATCAACAGAATGCCGATGACCGCGGTGATGAGGCCTCCGATGCGGAAGTTGAGCTTGCTCGGAGCGAGATTGGCGATGTCGTTCGCGGGACCGACCACGTTGGCCGCGATGTTGGTGGACAGCGTGGCGATGGCGAGCGCGAAGGTGGCGATGGCGATGACGAAGCGCGACTCGAACTTCGCGGCGATGTCGGTCGGATTCCAGATGGGCGCCTTGAAGACGATGATGGTCGCTCCGGTGACGGCGACTCCGATGAAGGCGAAGAGCACCATCGTCCCCGGAAGCCCGATGGCCTGGCCGACGATCTGATCTCGCTGCGACTTCGCATAGCGCGTGAAGTCGGGAATGTTGATGGCGAGCGTGGCCCAGAAGCCGACCATCGCCGTGAGGTTGGGCCAGAACAGCGGCCAGAACGGTTTGGGCTCCGCGGGGTTGGTCGCGTCGAGCATGGCGCCGAGCCCATCGGTGCGCGAGACGCCCCATGCGAGCAGCGCGAGCCCCATTGCGATGAGAAACGGAGCCGCCCACGTCTCGAGGAACTTGATGCTCTCGGTGCCACGCACGATGAAGAAGACGTTGATGGCCCAGAAGAGGCCGAAGCCGATGAAGTGCCCGACGCCGATGTCGGCGCTGGGTGTCTGTCCGAGCATCACCTTCCACAACGTGTAGAGCGAGACGCCGCCGAGCCACGTCTGAATTCCGAACCAACCGCACGCGACGATGGCGCGCAGCACGGCGGGCACGTTGGCGCCGAAGACACCGAACGCCGAGCGCGCGTAGACGGGGAAGGGGATGCCGTACTTCGCGCCGGCATGCGCGTTGAGGATGATCGGCACCAGCACGATGGCGTTGCCGAGGAGCACGAGCGTGCACGCCTGCCACCAGTTGAGGCCGTCGCGAATCATGCTCGCGGCGATGGCGTAGCTCGGCACGCACACCACCATGCCGACCCACAGCGCCGCGAAGTGCCACTGGTTCCAGGTGCGCTTGCTCCCCGGAACGGGCGCGAGATCGGGGTTGAACAGCGACGGATGACTGCCTTCGATCGGTGCCGGAGCTTCCGCAGGCGCGCTCATTGAACGGCGACGCTTATCTCAACGCGTCTCGCTCGTCGAAAGTGTCTGTGAAGCGGTGCAACCCGACGTAGCCGCCGTGTCTCTGGAGCAGGTGGTACACGGTCGACCAGCTCGTCGGCTGCTCGGGGTATCTGCCTCCGCCCAACATCAGCGCGAGCGCATCCTTCGGCGCGTAGACCGGGAGCGGCCAGCGTTTCGCCTTCGTCTTCTCTGAGAGCTCGAAGATGTACGTGCCGGTGTCGAGCTTCTTGATGCGTTGGATGGTGCTCTCGTCGAAGAGAATTCCCGAGTTGTAGACGAGCGACGAGATGACGAACTGCTCATCGAGCGGCCGCGTGGAGAGCGATGGTCGGTTCTGCGCGAGCAGTTTTCGCTCGGCGATCTGCTTCTCCCAGACCCACATTGCGGCAGTGCCAGCGATGGCCTCTTCGAAGACGAAGTTGCGCGAGAGGTACGGCGTCTTGTCTTGCCAGACGACGATCTCTTCGAGGTGCGTGCCCGCTTCTGCGTCGAGCAACTTCACCAGCGGAGCGAGATCGACGAAGCCCTTCGCGATGTCGTCGAGACCAATGCCCTGCACGGGGTGGATCGACTCGAGCCCCTTCTGCTTTTCGCGCAGCAGTTCAGCGCCGCCTTCAGCGAGGAACGTGACGAGGATCTCGGCCTCGGTGACGCGCAAGGGAGACCTCTGCGACTCGAGCCACTTGTTGCAAGCGCGCGTGGTGTCACGCACCGTCTTCTTCATGCGCTTCTCGTAGGGACCCACTGTTCGTCGACGTAACCGAAGTAGCGGCGTGGGTAGACGCCGGTGGCGACGAAGGTCTCGAGCTTCCACGCTTCGGCGTCGATGACTTGTCTCTTGATGCGCGCTGAATCGAGCGGAAACCGCGCGACGTATTTCTGCTGCAGGTTTTCGGCGACGTAGGAACTCAGCGTGAGGAGCACTTCGTCGGCTTCGCACTCGTCGACCTTTTTCAGCTTGGTGTGCAGCGCCGTCGCCGTCTTCGCGAGGTGCGCTTCGAGCTCGGCAGCCTCTTCCTCGCTGACGTACACGCGCAGGTGCTGAGCGATGACCACGCTCGGCTCGTCGGTCGCGAGTGTGGCAAGCGTCGGTGGCGGAGGCCCTGCATCGACAACGACCGCCGCGGACGGAGGAGTGCCGGCATCGACGACCGCAGACCTCTCAGCTCGAGGACAACTGCTGCAGAAAATCAGCGAAGCGATCGCGAGCGCACGCACGAGCGAATGACACACGGCGGTGCCGCGGCGTTCCATCGCTCAGTCCGACTTCGTGCCTTTGCCGCCCCATCCATCGAATCCATTCCGCCGCTTTGGTCGCATCGACGAACTCCGCGTCGAGAACTGGCTCGAGTAGCTCGCTTCAGCGCGACGGTGGCGGCGGGCACGGCGTGCCGAGTCCCGCGAGTGCTTCACAGCGCGTGAGCTTCGCCGCCTGCGGTGGTTTGCCCGCTGCCACCCACCAGAGCGTCGCGTTCTGTTGCTGCAGCGCGCTCATCAGTCGCGGGCGATCGAAGTCAGTCATCGCGCCCCACGCGTCGACTCGGAAGTACTCGGTGCCGACGACGATCATCGCGTCGGGTTCGCACGAGACGGTGCTCCGCCAGTTCGGCGTTGGACTCGGAGAAGCCGGCAGCTGCGTGCGCGTCTTGTTCACCAACTTCGGCGGGTCGATCATCGCGAGGCGAATCACCGAATAGAGCGCGTCGCTCCACAGCGGCACCGTTCCCCACAACGCGTTGCACGTCGCGGGCGCGTTGGTCTCTCCGCATTTCACGCCGAACCCGATGGTGAGCGCTCCGGCGATGAGCGTGTCGAGAATCACCGGCAACCAGTGCACCTGGTACAGCCCGCCCTGGTGTTCGTATTCCTTGTGCACGTTCCACACGCGATCGACGCCGCGCTCGATGTCTTCACACGCGAGCCAGAGCTGGCCTTGTTCCGCGCGCACTTCGTGTTCGAACTGCACCTGCGCGAGCTCGGTGCGTTTGCGCTGCTCTTCGTCTTTCGAGAAGCGCTTGCCGCTGAGCAGGTAGACGCCGTCGATGAGCAGCCCGCACCCGCTGAGCGAGAAGGCGAGCGCGAAGAGCAGGGCACGCGTGCACTTCATCGCGGCACCACTCTGAGTTCCCAGTGGCCGCGGATGATCAGATCGTTTCCGATCTTCTCTTCGACCCACACGTAGCCTTCGCCGGGGGGGAGTTCCCAGTGTCCGTCGATCCAGAAGTGGATTCGCGCCGTGACGTCCCAGCGCCAGAAGCCCGCGAGCCACACCGCGTCGGGATGAGGACGTGCTCCAGGCGTTTCGATTTTCGGAGGCGGCGGTCGCTCAGTGCCGGCGCAGAATCCTGGCGACCACGTCCATCGCGCGGCGACGGTGAGCCATTCACCTGAGACCCACGCGTTTCCGTTCGCGCACGGTGTTGGCCTTTCGGCGCGCGGTTGTGGTCGGCCCCAGCGGCCGGGATTCCAGCGGAATGATCCGTTCCACGTGAGCCACTGTCCCGAGATCCACGGAGCGGTGGGGTCGGGCTGATCACGCTTCTCCTCCACGAGCGGCGGAGGGGGATCCCAATGTCCGTTCACCCATTCCCAACCGCCGACGCTGCCGACCCACACCCAGTGGCCGTTCACCCAACGACAACCGGCGAGCGGAGGATTTCCAGGGTTGTCATTGCGCAACGCCGGACCCGTCGCGGGTTGCAGCCAGTAGCCGGGAACCCAGATCCACTCTCCGACGCCTTCGCGCCATGCCCAGGCGCCGGGATTCCATTTCGCGTTCGCGTCCTGCGCGGGCTTTGGATTCTCGACGCGCTGCTTCGGTTGTGGCGGTCGCTGCTTCGCAGGCTTCGGAGTCTCGAGTCTCGCTTCGACCACGACGGCCTTCTCTGCTGGTTTCGGAGGCGGAATCAGCTCAGTGAGTTCGACCGTGAGCTCGGCGCCCGCGAGCTCTTGCGGAAGGTCGGCCCAGATGGCGACGGTGTTCGTGTCGTCGAACGCGTTGAGGTACTTCGCGGTGAACGTGCGCGACCCCGAGCAGCGGCGCGTGCGCTCGGCTTCGAAGGCGAATTGGCCGCTCCATGATTCGGTTTGCGTGGCCTGCCAGTGGCCGACGGTCGGAGCAGGAATCGTGAGCTGTGCGTCGACACCGACTCCGGCTGAGACTGGAGCCGGCGGTTGCGGCTGTGCCTGGGGTTGCGGCTGCGGCTGCGGAGTTCCGGGCCAAGGCGCGACATCGGGCTGCTGTGGCGGCTGCATCGGCTGTTGTTGTGTCTGCGGCTGAGCGACTTGCCCGCGTGGCGGCGGCGGCGGACGCTGCGCACCCTGCGGAGGACGCGCCTCACTCACTCCAGCGCGGGCACGGAGCAGGTCCTGCCACTTGAGATCATCGACGCCGAGCGTGCGCTGCTCACCGTCAGGCCACGCGAGCGTGAATAACGGATCACACTGCGCGACGAGCGTGACGCGCACCTCGAAGTCGTGACCCTGATGATCAGCGTGCCGCGGAACCTTGATCTCGACCGGACCGACGAAGCGACCGTCCTCGAGGCGAACGGTCTGCTTCATCAACTGCACGCGCTGCACGGGCGTGCACGAGAGCAACAGCAACGACAGCGGCCACGCACGCAGCATCAGGCGACACCAGACGACATCAGCCACTCTTGATTCAGTGCTCAGTTCGGCCCCTCACCCCGCTCCCCGCGTTGCAGGGAGGGAGACAGTCACGCGACGTTGGTGCGCTTCAGGTACCGGCCGGCGCCGCGCTCGACGCGCAGCTCACCGTCGTTCCACTGCAGCTTTCCGTTCACCACGGTGCGCGCGACTTTTCCCTTCAGCTCGAAGCCCTCGAAGATGTTCCGGTCCACGCGCTGGTGGTGCGTCTTCGCGGAGATCTTCGAGCTCCCCTTCGGGTCGTAGAGAACGAGATCCGCGTCGCTGCCGACCGCGATCGCTCCCTTGCGCGGGTAGAGGTTGAAGATCTTCGCCGCCTGGGTCGACGTCACATCGACGAATTGCTGCAGCGAGATGCGCCCCGTCGCCACGCCGTACGTGTAGAGCAACGACATGCGGTTCTCGATGCCGGCCGCTCCGTTGGGGATCTTGCGGAAGTCGTTACGGCCCGCGCTCTTCTGCTCTTGCGTGAACGGGCAGTGGTCGGTCGCGACGTGCTGAATGGCTCCGGTCGAGAGCGCGTTCCACAAATATTCCTGATGCCCCTTCGGCCGAATCGGAGGCGACATCACGTACGCCGCTCCCTCGAAATCGGGCTTCGAATACACCTCGTCGTCGAGCAGCAGGTACTGCGGGCACGTCTCGACGAGCACCTTCTGGCCCTCGTGGCGCGCGCGGTACACCGCGTCCATCGACTCCTTGCAGGTGAGATGCACGATGTAGACGGGCTGCGCTTCCTTCGGCGACGCGATGTGACCGTTGCGGCCATCTGACGCGACGCGCGCGAGCTGAATCACGCGGTTCGTCGCTTCACCCTCGAGATACGCCGGCCGCGAGTGCGCGTGCGCGAGCGGGTCGGTCTTGCCGCGATTGAACAGGCGCGTCTGCAGCGCGACGACGGCGTCTCCATGTTCGCAGTGAGAAGTGACGAGCGCTCCAAGCGAATGCGCCGTGTCCATCACCTGCACGAGCTCGACGTCGTCGACGCCGATCGCTCCGCGGTACGCCATGAAGATCTTGAAGCTCTGGATGCCGTCGTGCCGGAAGACGTGCTCCATGTCCTTCTTCACCTGATCAGAGAACCAGGTGACGGCCATGTGGAACGCGTAGTCAGCGACCGACTTCTTCGCGTTGTTGAACCAGAAGTCGCGCGCCTCGAGGAGGTTCTGATTTCGGTTCGGAATGATGAAGTCGATGATGGTCGTCGTGCCGCCCGCGACGCCGGCCGCGGTGCCGGTGAAGAAGTCGTCGCTCGACGTGGTGCCCATGAACGGCAGTTCCATGTGCGTGTGCGCGTCGATGCCGCCGGGGAAGACGTACTGACCTGAGCCGTCGACGACGGTCGCTCCCGCGGGCGCCTGCAGATCTTTGCCGATCGCCTTGATGACGCCGTCGGCGCAGTAGATGTCCGCGACGTACTGATCATTCGCGGTGACGATGGTTCCGTTCTTGATGATGAGCGACATGGGTTTCTCCTCTGCGATTACGGGCGAACGAGGTCCTGGTACGCGTCGGGGCGGCGGTCCCGGTAGAACTGCCACACCTGACGTACCTCATCGATCATCGTGAGATCGAGGTCCGCCACCACCACTTCGTCTTTGTCCTCGCTTGCTTCGGCGATGATTTTTCCGCGCGGGTTCACGAAGTAGCTGGTGCCGTAGAACTTGCCGATGTTCCACGGAGCTTCGGTGCCGACGCGGTTGATTGCTCCGACGTAGTACCCGTTCGCCACCGCGTGCGCGGGCTGCTCGAGCTTCCACAAGTACTGAGACAATCCCGCGACGGTCGCGCTCGGATTGAAGACGATCTCCGCTCCGTTGAGGCCCAACGCGCGCGCCCCCTCGGGGAAGTGGCGGTCGTAACAAATGTAGACGCCGACCTTCGCGAACTGCGTCTGGAACACCGGGTAGCCGCCGTTGCCCGGCATGAAGAAGAACTTTTCCCAGAAGCCGCTGGTCTGCGGAATGTGCTGCTTGCGGTACTTGCCGAGGTACTTGCCGTCGGCGTCGATGACCGCGGCGGTGTTGTAATAGACGCCGCGCATCGCCTCTTCGTAGAGCGGCACGACGATCGCCATGCCGTGCTTCTTCGCGAGCTCCTGCATCGCCTTCGTCGTCGGGCCGTCGGGAATTCCTTCGGCGGCGGCGTACCAGCGCTTGTCCTGACCGGGGCAGAAGTACGGGCCGTTGAAGATCTCCTGCAGACAGAGAATCTGCGCGCCCTTCTTCGCGGCTTCCTCGATGAGCGGGACGTGCTTGTCGAGCATCGCCTGCTGCACCTTCTTCACCGGCACCGACTCGTCGTTGATCGGATTGCTGCACTGAATGAGGGCGGAGCGCACTTGGTTGGCCATGGCGCGCGACCCTAAACCATCACAGGCCGAGGAGCGTCCCCAACCACGCGCGGCGATCTCTGACGAAGTCTCTCGCCTCGCCGGCGCGCATCAACGCATCGTCGCGACCCGAAGCCGACGCTCCGGTGAGCGGTCGTGACTGGAACATCGTCTGCGCACGGTTGATGCGCGCGGTCAGCACCGCCACGTCGAACGCATCACGCGTCACACGCTTCAGCTCTTCGCGGTAGCGCGCATCGACGCTCGGAATTTGTTGCAGGCGAACGCAGAGCCGCCCCGGCGGATCGCTGGTGTTCCACGGGTTCTGGTTGAGATCGAACGGGTCGTAGTCGGCGTGCCAGTACGGCCAGTTCACGCCGTGCGTGAGGATGACGAAGCGGCCGTTCGGCACGTGGTACCAGTAGTAGTTCCACGCGACGACCGAGTAGTTGTCCCACAGCACCGCGACCTGCTCGACGGCCCAGTTGGTGAGGAATTGATCGAGGTCGACGTGTGCTGCGAGCGCGGTCTCCAATTGCGCAGTCGGGGTGTTCATCACCACGTCGGTGAACGCGACGAGATCAGCGCGCGACCGCATCTCGCTGACTTCGTCCTTCAGGTCGGCGGTGTTGGCGCCCTTCTGAAAATCCCACGGGCCTTCGTAGAGATTTCCCGTGCCGTCGCCGAAGTGCTCTTCGAGATAGTCGCCGTTGGTCGGTTCCTCGAGCACGTAGAGGCCCTTGTCTTCGCCGTTGAAGCGCAGCGTCGCGTGCGCAGTGCGTGGCGCAGGAAGTCCCGCGCGTCGATACACCTCGTACGAGATGTGGCCGGTGAGCAGCGACGGATCTTCGACGGCGTTGTCGAGCGTGAGCCGCTTCATGCCGTCGAGCTTCTGACCGGGCACGAACTCGTTCATCTTGATCGTGAAGCCCGGCTTGCCGCTGAGCGGACGCAGACTCGTCTGGCCCTTCTTGCGGATGCCGGCATCGGCGACGGTCTCTCCATCGACGCTGATGGTGCACGGCACGCGCACGTCTTGATTGGTGTCGAGCGTCATCAGGTCCGCCTGCGCGACGGTGATGATCACCTCGTGCAGCACGTCGGGATCGAAGAGTCGCGCGCCTCGAGTTGGTCCGGCGTCGGTGCCAGAAGTGCCGGCGTCATTCATCGAGCCTGCGTCGGAGCTGGAGCCCGCGTCGGTGGTGGAACCAGCGTCGGAAGAGGACGAGCCTCCATCACTTCCTGAGTTCGTCGACCCGTCCGGATTCGTCGTCGGCGCGGGACACGCGAGAAAGGAAGCGGCCGCGACCGCGAGGAGAAGCGTGCGCACGGCGAAAAGCGTACTCGCGACTATGGTGCGCGTGGGAGGCCGTGATGGATCCGTTGGTGATCGCGCTGCTCGTCATTCTCGGCAGCGGCGTCGCATTTCCATTCATCTATACGTTCACTCGGCCGAAGCCGAAGCCCGACCGGTTTCGCGATCCGCTGCGCTCATTGGTTCCGGTGGAGAAGCTCCTCGAGACCGATGGTGGTGTGCAGCTGGCAGTCACCATGCCGCCGCGTACGAGCGGAGAAGCGAGCATCGAAGTGCTGCTGCAGAACTGCTTCGACTCGCCTCGCTCGGTGGTCATCGATTGGAGAGCGCAGAGCGGTCTCGAGCCTGCGGAGCTTCACTTGCGGCGCCACGAGCAGTCGCTCGCTCCGCTCGAGACAGGGCGGTTGTTGATTCCGTTTGGCCCGACCGAGTCGCGCCAGGCGGTCGTGCCGACGACGGTGGTCATGGTGCTGACGATTCCGGTTCAAGGCGGAACGCGGCTGCGCTGGGCGAAGGGCGCTTACGTCGCCGCGGAAGTGTCAGCGAACGTGCAGAAGTTCATGGGGCTGACGGCCATCGCCGGGCACGGTTTCGCGAGGAGTCCCGGCATTCCGCTCAGCGTCGAAGTGGAAGGCGGAGCGGTGCCGAGACGGGAGCCGACGTGGGAACGCATCTGGGCGCCCGACGCCAAAGAGATCGCCGCCGCGCTCCAGCAGCCGTGACTACTTGTCGCCGCGGAGCCAGCCGACGAACGCCTTGAACATCGACGTCTTCTCTTTGGCCTGCGCGTCGAGCGTGGTGCCCTTCTTCGCCAGACAGTCGGCGCACCACGTTCCGTTCGGCGTCGTCTCGGCACCCGCGAAGGGCTTGCGCTGCTTGCACGAGTCGCACGCGAAGCTCACGTCGGGCGGAGGCGGCTTCGCTGCGGCCGCGCGCGCGCAGATCGCGAGATCCTTCGCGTCGAGGTACGTGCCCTTGCAGTGACGGCAGTTCTCGACGGCGATGCCTCCGGTGAGCGTCGCCTCGAGGAGCGGAATCAGACACCGCGGGCAGTAGCGATCTTTGACCGGCGTCTTGCCGGCCGCGACCGTGCGCCCGGTAGACAGCTCGAGCTCACCGGCGTCGAACCACACACCGCCGCAGCCGTGGCAGCGATCGAGCTCGACGTCTTTGTTCGGGTTGCGCGACTGCACCATGAAGGTGCGCATCTTGGTGTTGCACTGCGGGCACTCGGTGCCAGTCGGGAGCTGATTCGTTTCGTCCACGTCTCGCAGCCTACGCCTTGAAACGCCTGATCAGCTGAGGATGTTGTGCACCGGCACCACCGGCGGAGGCGGCGCCTCTCCGATCATCTCGCGCAGATCGATCTCGATGGTGCGCGCCATCGACGAGATGGGCACGTCGTTGGGCCCGCCCATGAACGGGTTCTCGGTGGCTTCGCCGATCTTCTCGAGCATGTGGAACACCCACGACACGATGGCCGAGGTCGGAATCGTCAACCACACGAAGACTTCGCCGAACTTCTCGAACTCCGGCAGCAGCGCGAAGGGGAGGGCGGCGATGAGCGCGGTCTTGAAGTAGCCGTTGAGCGTCGCGAACTGCCGCGGGTACGGGAAGTTCTTGATGCGCTCGCAGCGGCCCTGGCAGTCGTAGAGGCCGGCGATGGTGCGTTCCAGTTCGATGAAGCGGAGATCGGAAAGCTCGTCGGCGCGCACCAATTCCGCGACTGCTTTGCTCTGCGCGGCGAGCACGTGCGTGGCGCGGTTCTTCTTCGACATCACGAGCTGGTGCTCGTCTTCCGAGAGCAGCGGCTCGAGTTCCTTGCCGAGCTCATGCTTCCACTCGGGGATGTCGTAGAAGTGCTGGTACTGCTTGTTGTCGTGTCGATCGACGGTCTCCCACGCGCGCTTCTCGCGAAGTTGAAAGCGCAGCGCGGTGACCCACGCGAGGTGGCGCTCGATCATCTGCTTCTTCGTCTCGCTCTTGCTGCTCGGCATGTCGAGCACCTGCACTGCCCACGTGCGGCTCAGGTTGATGATGGTTCCCCAGATTTGCCGCGCTTCCCACAGGCGGCCATAGGCGGCGTTGTTCTGGAAGCCGGTGACGAAGGCGACCGCGGTGCCGACCAGCGCGACGGGTTGCCACGGCAGCCCGAGCTCCTTCCCGAACACCGCCCACGCGACCGTCGGAATCGCGGCGATGAGCAGGAAGAAGATGATGGCGGTGCGAGTCCACAGGATGACTTCGCGAACGGTGTAATGACGCCCGGCGTGCATGGCGCGCGCGCGTAGCACACGAAGCTGCGCGCGATCACCCGGTCAGGTCGGGACGCGTCGAAGCGCGGCGAGCGCGGCCAGGGACAGCGCAGCGCCGACGAGGAACGTGGCCGCGGGAGACGCGAGCCACAACGCTCCAGCCGCGACGCTCGCCAGCAACGTCGCGATGCCGGTCATCAGGCCGAAGACGCCGAACGCCGTCGCGCGGAACTCCGCGGGCACTGCGTCGGCGACCAGCGTCGAGAGCAGGCCCTGCGTCATCGCGAGCTGCAGGCCCCACAACGCCACGCCTCCGAGTGTGAGCGCCCAGTGACCATCGATGGCGAGCAGCAGGTCGGCCGCGGCGAGCACCATCAACGAGCTGCGCAGCAGGTCCTTCCCCGCGACGCGGTTGGCGAGCTTGCCGAACGGAAACGCGAACGCCGCAGACATCACGTTCATCACCATCAAGACCAGCGGCACGAGCGTCAGCGCGAGACCTCGTTCCTGCGCGCGCAAGACGAGAAACGCCTCGGAGAACCGCGCGAGCGAGAACAGCGCGCCGATGACGACGATGTTCCAGAACTTCGGGTCGAGCTGCTGCCACGCGACGCGCGGTGACGACGGCTTGCTGCTCGGCGGAACGTCGGGCTCACGCACCCCGAGGGCGAGCAACGCGACCGCGAGCGCCGCGGGAATCGCCGAGACGATGAAGACGCTGCGCACGTCGTCGTTCCACGCGGCCATGAGCGCGATGGCGAGGAGCGGACCGACGATGGCTCCCACGCTGTCGAGCGATTGCCTCAGGCCGTACGCCGCGGGCCGCTGTTCCTTCGTGGTGAGGTCGGCGATCAGAGCGTCGCGGGGCGCTCCGCGGATTCCTTTGCCGAGGCGATCGATGAGGCGCGCGGCCGCCACCATGCCGGTGCTCTGCGCGATGACGAACAGCGGCTTGCTCGCGGCGCTGATGGCGTAGCCGCCGACCGCCACCCACTTGCGGTTCTTCAGCGCGTCGCTGAGCGAGCCCGAGAACGCCTTCACGAGCAGCGGAGTTGCTTCCGCCAGACCTTCGAGCGCGCCGAGCAACAACGCGCTCGTTCCCAACGTGGTGACCATGAAGACCGGCAGCAGCGCGTGGACGAGCTCCGAAGAGACGTCCATCAACAGACTCACGAACCCCAACGTCCAGATCGCGCGCGGCAACTTCACGGCGGCGCGTACGTACCGAAGGTCTCCTTGCACAGCCACTCCCCGCCCAGGGAGCACACGTCGCGCAGCGCGAAGTGCGTCAGCTCACCGAAGAACATCAGCCGCACGTCGCCTTCTTTGTTCGCTTCGAGGTCACGCTTCGCGTCGGCTTGCGTGCGGCCCGAGCCGGCGACGTTGACCGTGCCCTTCTGATCGATCGACGCGTTGCCTTCGCACAAGACCTTGCCCGACTTCGCGTCGAGCACGGCGGAGCGGAACGTCATGTGCCCCGGGATGTACGTCTCACCGGTCACGCTCGGCAGGTCGAGCGACGCGAGCTGGTGCACCACGAGGTACTTCACGTTGGTGATGTCGCGCCCGAACGGCCGGTACGCCCAGCTGATGTAGAGGTCCCAGTACATCGGGAAGTCGCTCGAGAACTCGAAGATCCACCGTCCGACGTCCCAGCCTTCAGTCGGCAGTTGCACGTCGGCGAACGCGCTCGAGTGGCTGCCGGAATCGACTCCGAGCAGCGTGCGCGTGCCGTAGCGTTTCTTCGCGTCGTCGTCGGGGAGCAGCCCGTCATCGGTCTTCGGGAAGTACGCGAGCATTTCCTTCGCGTCGACCCGTGGCAGCTTCGCGCACGCCTCGACGAGCGTGGCTTCCTTCTCTTCGAGTTTCACCGCGTCGCCGAGCGCTCCGAGGCGCTTCAGCTCGGTGAGGTGCGCGTCTTGCTGACCTTTGGTGCGCAACGCCATGCCGACGACGAGCGCGGCGTAGAGCAGGAAGAACACCATCAGGCCGAGGGCGATTTTCTTGAACAATTGAGAGTCACTCTCACTTCTTTTCGGCGATGAGCTTCTTCTCGAAATCCGTGGAGACGCGCACGCCCTTGAGCTGCACGTGCACGAGCCGGCCGGCGCCGTAGTCGATCTGGTTGCTCACCGCTCCAGCATCGGGGAGCGGCATGGCGGACTTCTGTGTCTTCGTGTCGATCTCGATCTTTCCGAGCGTGAACACGAGCCGCACCTCGAGCCCCAGACCTTCCTTGTCGCGAAACGCGTTCGCCTCTTTCGCGTTGGGGAAGGGCACGGGGAAGAGCAGCGGCTGCGCGCGCCACACGGCTTGTGGATTCGTCGGTTCTTCTTCGTCGTCGTCAGGCTGCTTGGGGCGGAAGGCTTTGGCCGGCTCACCCCACGCGGCCGAGAGCTGACCGAGCTTGTCGTAGAAGTCGACGAGCCCATCGACCTCGATGGTGAGCTGCTTCTTCTTGGCGTTGTACTTGCGCATCGTCACGCCGTTGCCGTGCGTGAGGATGACCACGAACGTCGAGTCCTTCATCTTCTGCGCGAGCTCGGCGCGCTTCGCTTCGTTGCGGGCGATTTCGTCGGGCGTGTCTCCGGGAGCGCCGGGGAAGATCGACCAGAAGCCCTCGGGCGCGGGACGGCCGAGACCAATCTTCAAGAAGTCGGGCGAGTCCCATTCAGGGCCCAGCTTCGCGCGGTCCACTTTGGGCGCGCTGTCCTTGATCTTCTGTTCCTTCGCCTTCTCGTTGGCGAGCTTCTCGGCGTCGCGCTTCGCCTGCGCCTCACGCATCTTCTTCTTGTTGTCGACACAACCTGACGACGACAGCACCAGAACCGCGACCGCCAGCACGTCGAATCGCATCGAGTTCTCCGCGACGTTCTTGAATCTAGAAGGTGACGCCCGCTCCGATTGTGGCCGAACCGATGATGGCCTGCTCGGTGAAGTCGATGACGGGCTGCAGCAACACCGCGAAGTACTCGCCGATGCGCAGCACGAGGTGCGCGAGAATCGACACGCCTGCGCGCGTGCCCGGGTTCACCGGCACTTCGAACACCGCCACGGTCGGAGACACGCCGATGGTGACGTGCGAGCGCTCCCCGAAACGAACTCCGGCGCCCAGGCCGTAGATCTGCAGCGAGCCGTCGGCGGTCGGCAGGAGCGCGATTCTTCCGTGGGCGAGCGCGACGATGCCGATTCCGTTCGCAAAGCGAAGGCCAAGCGCGAGCGACATCGCGCCGGTGGGCAACACGCCGTTCTGAAACGACGTGCCGACCGACGCAGCGAGCAGACCGGCGGGTTTGATGGACGGGGTTTCGGGTTCGGGTGGCTTGTCGACCTGAGCGGTCAGGAGAAGCGCGACGACGGCGACGAAAGTCATGTGCGAGAGGAACGGTAGAGCGTCGTCGCGGCGTGAGAAAGCTTTGACTTGTCGCGATCGCGCAGGGACTCTCTGGGGACCCCGCATTCACCCGGAGGTTCGATGCATCCGCTCCCCGTGCTGCCGTCAGGCCGCCTCGAGCAACGTTTCAAGGAATCGAAGCCCGCTTATTCCCGCGCCGAAGCGGTGACGGAAGCGAATCGCTGCCTGTATTGCGTCGACGCGCCGTGCATCAAGGCGTGCCCGACCGGCATCGACATTCCGACCTTCATCCACAAGATCAGCACCGAGAACATCACCGGCGCTGCTCGCACGATTCTGTCCGAGAACATTCTCGGCGCGTCCTGTGCGCGCGTGTGTCCGGTCGAGGTGCTCTGCGCGGGCGCGTGCGTCTACA
>JAEUJS010000361.1 GCA_016792935.1 Archangium sp.
GTTTCGCTGCGACTTCCCCATCCGTGAACGACGGCCCGAGGAGCGAGCCGCGCATCGAGTCACTTGCGCTCGGCGCGCGTTGATCGACGGCGCTCCGACGTCGGTGGAGTCGCAGAGCGTCGCTTCGGTCCCCGTCGTCGCGGCGCCGGTCGTCGCGGTCGCTGCTGCGATTCCGGTGGCCGCGGCTTCGGCTCCGGCGCTCTCGCTCGACGGCCCGCTCGACTACTACGAGCTCGCGCGTCGCCGCGGCATCTCGCTCAAGGACCTGCGTCACGAGGTCGAGATGCAGTGCATCAAGCGCGCGCTCGAAGACGCGAACGGGAACATCAGTGAGGCCGCTCGACTGCTGAAGATGAAGCGGTCGCGCCTCTCGCAAATCGTGAATGGAGAAGTCGAGCTGAAGGAGGTGGCCCATGGCGACGAATGAGCGCGCTGCGGTCACCCACACTTCGGCATCGGGGTTGCACATGATCAGAAACATGAAGCTGTTCGCTGTGACGATGTTGGCAGTGGTCGCCTGCTCCGCCTGCGGGGTCGGGATGGATGAGACCTACGACGGCCAGACGTTGGTGGCTGCCGATGGTCAGGCGCTCGAAGGGAGCACCAACACGACCCCTGGTCCGACGGCTGGTCCGGTGCTGCCCAACGCTCCCAGCGTGCCGCAAACCCCCATGAACACGACGCCTCCCGGCGTGCGTGACCCGAGCACGGTCGCCCTGCCGCAGGACCCGATTCCGGTGTTCGAAGGCAAGCCGGTCGTTCCGCCCTCTGCGCCGCCGTTTGCGGGCGGGACGGGTCCTTCGCCGGGTCGCTGAGCCTCGTTTCAGGGCTGTTTGAGCCGGTTGGTAGCGAGTTAACGGGGTGACACGCGAGGTAGGGAAACGCGGAAGAGGGCACCTCCCTTGGCGCCGTCCGCGACTTCGAGCCGGCCGCCGTGCTCCTGCATGATGCGCTGGGCGATGGCGAGGCCCAGGCCGGTCCCCTGGGGCTTGGTCGTCACGTAGGGCTCGAAGAGACGCGCTTTGAGGTTCTCCGGAATGCCGGGGCCCTCGTCTTCGACTTCCAGAATCACTTCGGTGGCGGGCTTGATGCGCACGTGGATCGCGCCGGTCTTGCCGCTCATCGCCTCTTCCGCGTTCTTGATCAGGTTCACCAGCACCTGCGTGACTTGATCGCGATCGATGGAGACCAGACCGCCGCGTTCGAGCGCCACGTTGAAGGTGATGCCGTCGTGGGAGGTGTAGAGCGCCATCACCGGCTGCACGACGTCGGCGAGATCGTGCTGCGCGAGCTCGGGGCGGGGCAGCCGCGCGAACTGGCTGAACTCGTCGACGATGCGTTTGAGGCGATCGACCTCTTCGAGCACCGCGCGGGCGCTCTCGGCGAACAGGCCCTTGAAGCGATCGTCGAGCGGGCCGCGCTGACTGGCCGCGAGCAACGTCTCGAGGGACATGCGGATCGGCGTGAGCGGGTTCTTGATCTCGTGCGCGAGGCGGCGGGCGACTTCCTGCCACGCGGCGATGCGCTCGCTGGCCACCAGCTTGTCGGTGGCGTTCTTCAAGTCGTCCGTCATGCGGTTGAAGGTGTCGATGAGGCTCTTGAGCTCTCCGCTCGCTGAGCCGCTCTCGACCTTCACGCCGGGAGTGCCGCCGGCGATCTTCTGCGCGGCGTCGGTCAGCGCTTCGACGGGGCTGGTGATGCGGCGGCTGACGGCGAAGCCGAGGATGATCGAGAGGAGCAGCCCCACGCCCGCGAAGCCGAGGAACGCGCGCAAGACCTCGGAACGCGTCGCCACGAGATCGGCCTGCGAGAAGCTGAGCTGGATGCTGGCGACGTCTCCGACCGGGAGCGCGCGGGTGATGATGGGCGGCGGTGCGTCTCCGGCCGTGGCGAGCGTGGCGCCGTCGACTGCCCCAGCAGGCTCGCCTGCTGATTTGATGGAGACTCGGGCTCCGGTGAGACGGGAGAGATCTTTCGCCCGCGCTTCGGTGAGGAGCACTCCGCCGATGGCCCACACGCGACGCTCGCCGTAGTCGATGGCGCGCGCGGTGACGATGGCCGGCGCGCTGATCAGGCCGGTGGCCGACGAGAGCTCGACGCGCGTGGCGACGACAGCCTTGGCAGGGCGCCTGGTGACGGCGAAGAGCGGGTCATCGGGATCTCCGAGGCGCGCGGGGAGATGGCCGGAGCTGAGCGTGCGGCCGGTGTCGTCGACGAGTGCGAGCACGTCGAGTCCGCGCGGGGTCATGAGCGAGGTGGCGGCCGTCGTCACGTGCGCGGGCGCGGGGACTTTGGCGGCGTCACGCGCGACGTCTTCGAGCGCCTGGCTCGCGGCGAGCTCGTCCATCGCGCGGCGCACGTCACCCTGGAGGCGCTGTGCTTCGGCCTCGACGGTGATCATCAGCTGATCGACGCGCGCTTCCTGTTGTGAGACGAGCAGCGCGTTGAGGTTGCGCAGCGCGAGCGGCACCACGACGGCGATCTGCACCATCGACAGCGCGACGAACGCGAGCGCGAGGGTCCACCGGAGTCGCATCAGGCGCAGTCCCTGCGGAAGCGGGGAGAGGGTCGGGGTGAGGGGCCGAGTCGAGACAGACGCATCGTCATTCGACCAGCGACACGTCATCGAGCCGCGGAAGCCCGAGCACGTCGCGCGTGAGGTGTTGAACGTCTTTGGTCGCCGTCACTCCGAGGCCGCGAGTGACAAGCGGAATGATGGAGAGCTCTGAAGTCAGCTGCGTCGCAAGCTCGCGCGCCTTCGCTTCAGGATCAGCTGCCGCAGCGACCTGCTGAACGACCGCCGGAATGCGCGCGCGTTGTCCTCCGAGCTCGAGCCACACCAGCAGCGTGCCCAACGTGCTCGGCGGGAGCGCGAAGCTCTGGATGATCAGCTCGTTCTCTCCGGCGGCGCGACCGCGAAGCTGCGCGCGTGGGAGCGGCTTGAGCGCGATGCGATAGCCGAGCGGCTGGAGCTTCACCTGCAACCGCTGCGCGATGTTGCGCTCGTGGAGCGCTTCCTCGTCGAAGAAGAGCGTCACTTCACGCGCCACGGCGAGCGGCGCGGGCTTCGTGGCCGCGGTCGCAGTGGTGATGCTTCCCAGCGACGGAGGCAGCAGCGAATGCAGCGGACCCGACGGCGCGGTGACGAAGAAGCGCGCGAGGTCGGCGCGATCGACGCTCGAGTCGATGGCGGTCTTGAGCGGCGGGCCGAGACCGGGGCCGGCGACGATGGCGGTGACGAAGAGCTGGGTGACGTCTTCGGTGGTGGCGGCTCCGGCGACGAGGTGGACGCGGCGTTGCGCGAACCAGCGCTCGACGGTGCGCGCGTCGGAGGTCTGCAACACGACGGCGTCGAGGTGCGGGCGGCCGGTGGGCTGGTCTTCGAACGCTTCGAGCCTGGTGCCCTTCGCTTTGAAGTTGCCGAGCGGAACGGCGAACGCGGGGTGACAGAGGATGCGATCGAAGTCGGGCGTGCCTTGCTTGAGCTGCACCTCGACGACGCGATCTTTCACGGTGGGCGCGTTGGCCGTGGCGAGGAGCGCGCGGAAGGGCGTGTTGGTCGAGCTCACGCGCGCGAGGGCCTCGGTGACGAGCTTCGGGTCGAGCGAGGGCGGGGTGGTGAGCCGCACCGTGGTCGCGTTGGGATGCGAGATGTCGACGACGCGGCAGAGGAGTTGGTGCGTCAGCAGCAGTCGCAGTGCGTCGACCGGTGCGTCGGCGGTGAGTGGATCGACCGCGGCGGCGGGCGAGACGAGCGCGACTTGCAGCGTGCCACCGGGGCGCGCGCGGTTTCCGGCGAACGCGGAGAGCGCGAGGCACGCCAGCAGAAGACCCTGCCTCCCTCTCCCTGCGCTGAGCTTCACGGAGCCCTCCGCAGCACGGAGAACTCACTCGTTCCGTCGTTCATCCAGCTCACGAGCACGACCTCATCGACGCCGTCGCCGTCGAGATCGCCATTCGCCGCGAGCACCACGCGCCCGTCGAGCTTGCGCTGCCAGGTCGCGGTCGTCTCGTTGATGTTGCCTCCGCGGACTTGCGCGGACTCGAACGCGCCGAGCGACAACACGCGCACTTCGTCACCATCGCCGCTCGCCTTGGCGCTCGACACGATCACTTCCGGAGAACCGTCACCGTCGAAATCAGCCAACGTGCTGCCGGCGCCGACCCCGTTGAGCAGAGAGAGCGGGACCACGCCGCGCGCGATGCCGGCGCTGCCAGTTGGACCAACTCCGAGCGCGATGGGACCGAAGAGCGCGAATGACTGAATCGGCTCGGGCCAAACGACTTGCTTCCCAGCCCACGTCACTTCCCGCGCGAACGACGCGAAGCCTGCGCGCGGAGTCACGGTGACCGGCCCCGCGCTCAAGGTCTCGCTCGCTCCCGCCGAACGGAACCCCTTTCCTTCCCACGAGAAATTCTCGGCGCGTTCGCGTCGCGATGACCACGCCTGCAGCTTGCCGCTCGAGAACGACACGAAGCCGAACGGCTCGCGCGTGGGATGCACCGACTGCGCTCCCTGCAGTTCGACGCGATTTCGGAGCTTGCCGTCGGCCGACCACGTCGAGACCACGTCGTCGATCAGCGCGATGACCTCGCACTTCTTGTCTCCATCGACGTCAGCGAGCGTGAACGCCGCAGGCCAACCCGGAGCGCGCGCCACGATTCCGAAGTTGAGCTCGAGCGGGCGGGTGGGGCTGACCGGTCCGGGCGCTCCAGCAAGCGTGAGCGCTTCGAGATCAGCGTCTACCGCCGCGGCGATCGCGGCTGCAGGCCCGTTGCGCGTTGGTGTCTGACCCGACCAGAAGTTCACCCATGTGCTGAGCGCGTCACCACGTACTGCGATTCGTGGCGCTTCGAAGCTCACCGTGAGTCGCACCAGCGTGCGCAGCCCCTGTTCTCGCGCGAGGCGCTCGGCTTCCGTCGCGTCCTTCGCGTCGATCGGCACCGGTGCGAGTTTCTTCTGCGCGAGTGACGCCATCACGAGCGACGCGATCGCTCGGTTCGCCGGAGCAGGTCCGCCTTCCACGTAGACGCCGATCGGTCCCTCGAACGACTCGAGCGGTTTGACCACTTCGCGCGTCAGGCGCTCGAGTGCGCTCGGAGGCGTCGCCGTCGTGGCTGGTGCTGCGGCGACGATGAGCGCGAGAAGAATCACGGCCCCTCACCCCGACCCTCTCCCCGCTGGCGCTGGGAGAGGGAGACAGTTTCGTGCGTCGTCATGGCTTCTTCTGATCGAGCAGCAGGAAGTCGTTGGGGTCCACCGCGCGCGTCTCTTCGGTCGGCTCCGTCCCCTCGAGGAACCACTCGTTGCGGCCGGGCACCGCACTGCCAGCGAGCTTTCCGGTCTGCGGATCGATGCGCACCTGCTTCACACCTTCCGGCACCGGGAAATCGCGCGGCGGTTTTCCCTGATGCGCGGCGCGCATGAAGCCCAACCAGATCGGGAGCGCTGCCTTGCCGCCCGTCTCTCCGGGGCCGATGGGCTCGTGATCATCGAAGCCCACCCACGCGCTCGCGACCCAATCGGCGGTGTAGCCACTGAACCAGGCGTCGCGGAATTCTTGCGCGGTGCCGGTCTTGCCCGCGGCGGGACGATTCAGTTCCAGCACCGCGACGGCCGTGCCTTCCTCGACCACGCTGCGCATCAGCGACGTCGCGAGGAAGGCGACGGACGGATTCAACACCTGCTCCGGAGCCGCGTGACGCTCTTCGAGCACTTTGCCCTTCTGGTCCGCCACCTTGATGATCATCACCGGCTCGGCGAGCTGACCATTGGTCTGCAGCGTCGCGTACGCGTTGGCGATCTCGAGCTGCGTGACCTCTCCCGTTCCGAGCGCGAGCGTGAGGTTCTGCGGGAGCGGGCTGCGAATGCCCGCCTTGTTCGCGAACGCGATGACGGTGTCAGGACCGATCGCTTCGATGAGCCGCACCGACACGGTGTTCTTCGACTTCGTCAACGCGGAGCGAACGGTGATCGGCCCCTCGAAGCCGCCCTTCTCATAGTTCTGCGGCTTCCAGAGCTTCCCGGTGAACGGATCACGAATCGCCTCGGGCGCGTCGTTGACGATGGAGATGGGCGTGAACTTCGTCGACTCCATCGCGGCCGCGTAGAGGAACGGCTTGAACGACGAGCCCGGCTGCCGGTGCGCCTGCGTCGCGCGGTTGAACGCCGAGAGGCTGAAGTCGTAGCCACCGACGAGCGCGACGACGGTGCGATCGACGGGGTCGATGGCGGTCAGCGCGCCCTGGACGATCGGAATCTGTGCGAGCTGCGCTGAGAAGACCTGAGAGGCAGGCAGCGCAGGGCCGATGCGGACGCGAACGAGATCTCCGAGTTGCACGATGTCCGACATCTTCGTCGGTGGGTTGCCCACCGGCTTCCCAGTCTCACGCCGACGCGCCCACTTGTGCGAGGCAAAGTCGAGCTGCGCTTTGGCTCCGACGAGATCGACGACCGCGTTGCCTTTCTGATCATCGATCGCCGAGATCCACCCGACCGTCTCGACGCCGTCGGCGAGCGAGCGAACGCCGATGGCGCGCGCGAGTTTCTCGTGGTCGTTGGCGACCGGCTCGTCGGGCTCGAGGTTCTCTTCGGGATCAGAGAGGGGATCTGCTCCTTCTTCGACCTCGGGTGGCTTGAGATCCTTGAGCACCTGGAGATCGGCGATGAAGCGATCATCCGGACGACGCTTGCCGGCTTCCGAGAGCCGCTTCTCGAGCAACGGACGCAGCGCTTCGAAGCGATGCGCATCGACCTTGCCCAGGGGCCCCCGATAGCCCTGACGGCGGTCGACCGCTTCGAGGCCCGCGCGCACCGAGGCTTCGGCGGCCGACTGCAGCGCCGGCTCCATCGCGATCTGCACGCGCATGCCGCCTTCGAGCACCGCCTTGTCGCCGTAACGCTTCACGAGATCCTTGCGAACCTCTTCGGCGTACGACGCTCCGACCTGCGCAGGCGGGCGAGGGCCGAGCACGATCGGCTTTTCGATTTCCTTCGCGACGACGTCGGCGGGCACGAAGCCTTTGCTCGCGAGCTGGCCGAGCACGTACTTCTGGCGCTTCTTCGCCTTCACGATGTTGGTGACGGGGTTGATGCGATGCGGGAGCTGCACCGTTCCCGCGATCACCGCCGCCTCACCGACCGTGAGATCCTTCGCGTGTTTCCCGAAATAGAAGAGCGAAGCCTCTTCGACGCCGTAGCGGTTGTGACCGAAGTAGATGGTGTTGACGTAGAGGTTGAGGATCTCGTCTTTGGTGAGCGCTTCTTCCATGCGCGGCGTGAGAATCCACTCGCGGATCTTTCGCGACAGCGTGCGTTCCTGACTGAGCACCAGCTGACGGCAGATCTGCTGCGAGATGGTGGACGCTCCGGACTTCATGCCGCCGGGCTTCAGGTTCTTCACCGCGCTGCGGATGATGCCGAGGTAGTCGAGACCCTGGTGTTGGTAGAAATCAGCGTCTTCGGCGGCGAGGAACGCATCGCGCACGTGTTTGGGGAGCGTCGTGATGTCCACCCACGTTCGGCGCTGCACGTAGAACTCGGCGCAGGTTGAACCGTCGCGGCACTGCACCTTGGTGACCTGCGGAGGCCGCCAGGTGCGCAGCTCTTCGACGCTCGGGAGATCGCGTGAATAAACGAGGTACGCGACGACGCCTGCGACGACCATCAACAGCGCGCCGAGCACGCCGAGTTTGATCAGCCGCTTGATCCACTTCCACAGGCGCGCACGCATCGGCGGGGGCTGACTGTAGCCGCGTGGTTTCAGCGCTGGTGCAGAGATCTCGCGGCCCGAAGGAGACACCTTGCGGGTGAACGACCACGGGAGTGCTGGCATTTCGTGGAAGAGTTCACCGGCCGTGCCACGCTCCGAGGCCGCATGAACGAGTCGATTTCGTATTCCTACAACTTCGATTTCACCCCGCTGCTCGGGCTGCTCTTCGGCTTGTTCATGGTGCTGAGCCTCTGGTGGCGCCGGCGCGTCGGCATGCGGCGGCAGCGTGAGTTCGATGCCGGTGAGCGCTGCATGGCGTGCGACAAAAAGAACATGCAGGTCGTCGGCGACGCGGCGACCTGCATGGAGTGCCACTACAAGGTGTCGTTGAAGACGGTCCGCGCGAGCGCGATTACCGCCAAAGACATCGTGTGATCACTGCTCCGGCATCGGGTGCGGCATGTCGCTCATCGACTCGTCGTCCCCGTATTGCTCCCCGACGCCGTCGCCCCCGAGGGCTTTGTCCGGCTGCTCGGGAGTGACCTTCGCCATGCGCGCCACGTTGATGCGCGCCTTCACGTACTTCGGCGAGAGATCCATCGCCTGCTGGTAGGCGGTCTTCGCCTCTTCCTTGCGGCCGGTGCGCTCGAGCGCGACGCCGAGGTTGTTGTGCACGTACGCCACATGCGGGAGCAGCTCGGCGGCCTTCTCGAGCGCCTTCACCGCCTTGTCGTTCTGATTCGCGCGCAGCGCCGCGAAGCCGAGGTTGTTCTGCGCCCAGCCGTGGTTGGGCTCGATCTCGACGGCCTTCTCGAAGCTGGCGATCGCTCCGCTGAGCTCGTTCATCGCGAGCTGCGCGATGCCGGTGACCTGGAACGCTTCGGCGTTGCCGGGATCACGCGCGATGGCTTCGCGACCGGCCATCACCGCGCCGGTGTAGTCCTTGAGCGCGACGAGCGAGCGCGCCTGCTGAATGAGCGGAGTGGCGTCGGTGTCTTGAATCGTCGCGATGCGGCCCCAGGCTTCGGCCGAGAATTCGGGGTGACCCGCGCGGCGCGAGAGCCTGGCGACCACGGTGAGTGTCTCGATGTCGGCGGGGTTCGAGAAGAGCGCGCGGCGGGCTTCGATGAGCGCTCCCTTCACGTCGCCGTCGCCGGAGAGCGACTTCGCGCGGCCGAGGTGATCGACGTTCTTGTCGTCGTGCGCGAGGACGAGCGGGTCTGCGGGAATTTCCTCCTTCGGAGGCGTCACCACGGTGAGCGGCGCGCCGGCATCACGCACCATCACGGGCTCGGTCTTCACCACCACGACCTTGGAGGGAATGACCGGCCTGGGAGGGTTCGGCTCCTCCGTGCAGGAGTACAGCGAGAGAGCAGCGAGTGCGGCGACGACGATCTTCTTGGGGGACGGGGACGACATTTTCAAATCCTGGATGGACCTTTCTGGGACGTTGTCCCGAGGGTGCGTAGAGCGAGCGGCGTGCCAGCCCCGAAGTGCCGATGATCAAAAGCGATTCGCGCGGTGTGCGGGCGGCGACCCGCGTTACTCTGTGGCCATGTCCGAAGAGCTCTTGATGGCGCGCGTGAACGCGCTGAAGACGATTCCCCTGCTCGCGGGTTTGCCGCACAGCGATTTGGAGCAGCTCGCCAAGAAGGTGGCTGAGGCGCACCACGCGCAGGGCAGCGAGATCATCAAGGAAGGCACCAGCGGGTCGTCGGTGTTCCTGATCGTCAGCGGCACCTGCGAGGTGCGCCGCAACAACAACAAGATCCGCGAGCTCGGGGCCGGTGAGTTCTTCGGTGAGCTGTCGATCCTCGATCCGGCGCCGCGCACTGCGACCGTGCGTGCGACGGACAACTGCGTGTTGTTGGTGCTCGAGGGCTACGACTTCCGGACGGCGTTGAAGTCGTCGATGCAGATGTCACAGCGGCTGATCAGCGCACTGGCTGAACGGCTGCGGCACATGACCGACGAGTTCGCTCCGCGCGCGCGCATCTGATCACTTCGGCTTGCGCACCAGCGTGTACCTGGCGTTGAGCGTGGTATCGACGTCAGGCCAGTCGGCGTTCCACTCGAGCGTCTTCGCGTATGTCAGCATTTTCGCGCTGTCGTCGACGTCATGGGCGATGACCTCGAACCCCGCCGCCACCAACTGCTCCTTCGTGAACGGACAGAGCGGATCTGCCATCGGCTTGTAGGGCACCGTCTGTGCCGCGCTGATGTTGTAGATGAAGAAGAACCCGCCCGGCGCCAGCTCGCTCTTGATCAACTCGAGCAGCTTCGCGTCGTCGCCGAGATCGATCTGCGCTTTTGCTCCCGGCGGTTCGGCCGGGTGCACGTAGCCGCGCTTCATCGTGTTCTTCGACATCCACAACGCGTAGCCGCCGCCGATCTCCTTCACCAGGTCAGCGTTCGAAGGGAAGTAGCCGTGGTGCAGGGTGAGTGAGCCCTTCGCGCCGAGCTTCCCGACGAACGGCTTGGTGGTGAGCGGGATCAGCGAGTCGACTTCCACGCCGTGCACTTCGACTCCGGTGTTCGCGAGCATGTAGAGCTGGCTCACGTTGCCGTAGCCGAAATCGAGGATCTTCTTCCCGGTGGGATCGAACTTGTGTTCGTTCAGCACCTCGAACGCGCGCACGTAGCCGAGCGGATCCGCGATGCGGCCCCACACATATTCATCGTCGGCTTTGCGCTCGTCGTACACGCCGGCGTCGGGAGCGGGCTTTTCGCTCAGGCACTGCTGACGGTCCCTGGTGCACCACCACGTCGTGGTCTTCACGCTCTGCAGCTTCGTGATCTGCTGAGCCCACTTCTTGATCCACGGCACCTTGAGCGAAGGCTCGAGCTTCTTCTCGAGCCGGCGGTATTCGGGCAGCACCAGATAGGGAACGGCTCCGGCGTCCAACGCTCCTGCGTCAGGAGCCTGCGCCAGCACGGTCAAGAGGGTGGCAGTGAGCATCCAAAGGAAGGTATGGGAAACGGCATGGCTTCGGAGTTGGAAAGAGAAATCGCGCGTCGCCGCACCTTCGCGATCATCAGTCACCCTGACGCGGGCAAGACGACGCTCACCGAGAAGTTGCTCCTCTACGGTGGCGCGATTCACCTCGCCGGAAGCGTGAAGGCCCGCCGCGCGAAGCGGTACGCCACGTCCGACTGGATGGCGATCGAGAAGGAACGTGGCATCTCGGTCACCAGCTCCGTGCTGCAGTTCACGTATCGAGATCACGCGGTGAACCTGCTCGACACACCGGGCCACCAGGACTTCTCCGAAGACACGTATCGAACGCTCTCCGCTGCCGACGCCGCGGTGATGCTCATCGACGCAGCGAAGGGCGTCGAGCCGCAGACCATCAAGCTCTTCAAGGTCTGCAAGCTCCGCGGAATCCCCATCTTCACCTTCGCCAACAAGCTCGACCGCTACGGCCGCACGCCGCTCGAGTTGATGGACGAATTGGAGAAGGTGCTCGGCATGCGCGCCTTCCCGATGAACTGGCCGATTGGTTCCGGGCCCGAGTTCCGCGGTGTGTACGACCGGCGCACCAAGAACGTGCACGTGTTCCAGGCCGAAGGCCGCCACGGTGAAGCCGAAGTGCAGGAGAAGATCGTTCCGCTGAGCAGCGACGAGATCAAAACTGTCCTCACCGAGTCCGAGCTCGAGAAGCTGAACGAAGACATCGAGCTGCTCGACATCGGCGGAGACGAGTTCAGCCTGCAGAAGGTGCTCGAGGGGCAGCTGTCTCCGATGTTCTTCGGCTCGGCGATGACCAACTTCGGTGTGCGGCCGTTCCTCGATGCGTTCCTCGAGATGGCGCCACCTCCGTCGGGTCGGCCGTCGAGTGCGGGCTTCGTCGAGCCGTTGGGAGACAAGTTCACCGGCTTCGTCTTCAAGATTCAGGCGAACATGGATCCCGCGCACCGCGATCGCATCGCGTTCATGCGCATCGTGTCGGGCAAGTTCGAGAAGGGCATGACGGCCCACCACGTTCGCCTCGACAAAGACATCCGCCTCGCGAAGCCGACGCAGTTCATGGCGAGCGAGCGCACGGCGATCGAAGACGCGTGGCCCGGAGACGTGATCGGCCTCTTCGACCCCGGCATCTTTCGCATCGGCGACACGCTGCTCGAGTCAGGCAAGCCCTTCGACTTCGAGTGCGTGCCGCGCTTCTCGCCCGAGTACTTCGCCGTCGTGAGATCGAAAGATCCGATGAAGCGAAAGCAGATGGAGAAGGGCCTCGAGCAGTTGAGCGAAGAAGGAACGATTCAGATCTTCCAGCAGCTGCAGATGGGCATGAAGGACCCCATCGTCGGCGTGGTCGGTCAGCTCCAGTTCGAAGTGCTGCAGTACCGAATGGAAGCGGAGTACGGCGCGAACATCATCGTCGACAAGCTCCCGTACTCGCACGCGCGCTGGGTCGTCGCGGAGCGGTTCGATCCGAAGCAGTTCGACTGGGAAGGCAATCGCCAGACGGTGCAGGATCGCGACGGCTTGCCGCTGATTCTCTTCCGCGACGAATGGGCGATGAACCATGCGCTCGAGAAGCACCCGGAATTGAAGTTCCAGGCGCACGCTCCGCAGCTCAAGGCGAACTCCGTCATCATCGGCCCGAGCTGAACGAGCTGATCACCAGCGCGACTTGGAACCGATGCTGACTGCCATCAGCACGCCGCCGAGCACGACCAACACGGTCAGCACGGTCGTGATGATGCCCAACCACTTCGCGCCGAGGGCGAGGTTGCGGCCCTTCATCGGCGCTTCGCCGCGATCGATGGCGGCGAGCTCCTGTTCCGCCAGCACCCATCCCGGGACGCCGAGGAACAGACAGAACATGCTGATACCAACCACCGAGAGCACGAGCGCCAGCACCGCGCGTTGGCTCGCCTTCTCACCGAAGTAATTCCGGTAGCAGTTCGCACAGAGCGTCTGCTGTGGCTCGGTGTCGGTGACCTCGAGACAGCTGGCGCACGCGAACGCCCCACACCGCTCACACGTCTGAGCGGCGGGGACGTCGGGATGAATCGCGCAATTACCGAGCGCCATCGCGTGGACTCAGAATCTCAGAAGCGGCGCGGCATCAGCGCGGCCTGAGCGACCTGGCCGATGAGGTTCAGCGCGAGACCACCGTAGAAGGCCATGACGATCTGGTCCTTCTTCTCATGCTGAAACTCGGTGTGCAGGTAATAGAAGATGTAGCAGGGGATGCAGAGCACCATGAACCCCGTGCCCACGCTCTTCTGGAACGCGTGGATGAGAATGAAGATCGAACAGACCAACTGCACGATGCCGCCGACGGCACCGACCAGCATGAGAACCATCATCATGGTGAACCCCTCCGTGTTGCGTTTGGAACTGCGTTGACTGCGTGGACTGCGAACTCGCTCAGGGGAACTTCTCTCCCAGCGCGAGGAAGACGGCGAAGCGAATCAGGCCAAAGCCGAGGAACGACCAGAAGATCAGCTCGTAGATCTTCCCCGCGCGTTTGCTCTGCCGTGCGCGCTCGATGAACGCCTCGCGCTTCTTCTTCGGCATCAGCGTGAGGACGGCCAACAGCAAGAACGTCGGCCACGCGAAGAAGGCGAACGGGTTGAGCCCCAGCGCCGCCGAGAAGTCGCCTTGCGAGATGGCCGAGATGGCGCGCGACATGCCGCAGCCCGGACACGGCAAGCCCGTCGAGTTGTGGAGCATGCACAGGTCGAAGCCGAGCCCACCGACGGGAAACACGAAGCTCACCGCGATGACGAACACCGCGAG
>JAEUJS010000055.1 GCA_016792935.1 Archangium sp.
AGCAACGAGAAGCAGCGCATCGCGATTCTGGAAGAGCAGGTCCGGCTCGGTCAGAAAGACGTGGCCGCTGAGACGCTCGCGCAGATGAATGCGCGCCTCGAGACGCTCGAGCTGCGCATCACCCAGACGCAGGCCGTGTCACCCCGACTTCCTCCGGGCGGCGTGTGTTCGCGGTGCGGCTCGTCGATGGTGATCCCCAACGCCGACGTCGCCGGCGCTCAGTCGCCGGTGGTGTCCTTGTATGCGGTGATCGAGCGCGACCCGAACGCGATGATCTTCAAGGACCCGATGACCTCGAAGCTGTCGATCGCGGTGTGTGGTTCGTGCGGCTACGTCGAGATGACGGCGGCCGGGGCGCACCACCTGTGGGCGGCCTACGCGAAGGCGCGCCAGGGCTGACGGCCAGCTTCCGACAGTGGTCTGGCGATTGTTCTTGTTCGGGTAGGGGCCAAACAGCCAGATTCCGACAATCGTGACCATCGACAGCCTCCTCACCTCGCAGCACGGCGTCGTCAGCCGCACGCAGCTCGAAGAACTCCACATGACCCGCTCGGCGATCCGCTGGCTGGTCACCGACAAGCGCCTCGAGAAGTTCGTCGGAGCGACCTTTCGTGCACGCGATGGCCAGAAGCCGCGGTGGGAACAGTTCGCGATGGTCCCTTCCCTGCTCTACGGGGCGTCGCTCTCGCATCAGACCGCGGCGCTGCTGTGGGGCATCGAGGGCTTCACCGATCGCGAGACGTTTCATTTTCTGGTGAAGGGCTCGAGCAGCCCGGATCTGGGGTCGCAGTACAAGGTGCACCGCTCGAACCGAGAGCTCGTTCCGACGGAGCGATCGGGGTTCAAGGTCACTTCGCTCGCGCGCACGCTGCTCGATGTGTCGGAGACGCTGCCTGACGATCTCGATCTCGAGATCGCGCTCGACTCGGCGCACTACCGCCGGCCGTTCCTCGAGCAGGAACTCGACGAGGAGATCGGTCGCGTGAAGCAGCAGCAGACTCCGGGTGCGCAGCGGTTGCTGCATTTGCTCGATGTGCGCGGCGGCGTGTGCACCGAGTCCCCGCTCGAGACGCGCGCGCGGCGCGTGCTGCGCAAGACGAAGCTGCCCAGGCCCGTGCTGCAGCATGAGATCTTTCACGACGGGAAGTACGTGATGCGCGTCGACTTCGCGTGGCCGGCGCACAAGGTCGCGTTGCACTGCGATGGAGCGGGCTGGCACAACCGGCGGAAGCAATTCGAGCTCGACGCGAAGCAGCGGTCTGAGCTGGCGGCGCTCGGGTGGGCTTCGTCGATCGTCACGCGGCGGATGCTCGACTCCGATGCGTGGCTCGATCCGTTGAGCCGGACGATTGCGGGACGGGATCCGCAGGCCAAGTTGGCGCTCTGAAGAAACAGCATTGGGGTCGAAGTGGTTTGGGGTGACTCACACGCTGCCAAACGGCGGGCTTGCCCCTCACCTTCGAGCGAATTGAGCTCAGTTTTCAGAGCAGGGCCGACCACTGCGTGAAATTGGTCGTCAGGGCAGCCAAATTCACTCACTGGTCACCTGAGGACAAATCGCTCGTGGCAGAGAGGCTCGCCGGTCGTTTGGCAGAGCCAAGGTCATACCCCACTTCGACCTCGAGGAATGCAGCGTCGCGTGTCGTCCGCAGTGAGCGAACAGCCAAATTACGACACTCGTCGACTCAGTACCCGCGAATGCGCAGCAACAGCGGCTTGAGCACGTTCTCGGGAATCGTCCCGTAGTGGCCGAACTGCATCGTGTAGCTGCCGCGCCCCTGCGTCAGCGTGCGCAACGAGTCGACGTAGCCAAACATCTCCGCGAGCGGCACGTCGGCGTCGATCGCCTGATTCACACCGCGCTGATTCATTCCGCGAATGGTGCCGCGGCGGGCGTTCACGTCGCCGATGACCGCTCCCATGTATTCCGCGGGCACGATGATCTCGGCCTTCATCATCGGCTCGAGCAACACCGCATCAGCCGCCTTGCACGCCTCGGTGAACGCCATCGACGACGCGATCTGGAACGCGATCTCATCCGAGTCCTGATCGTTGAACGCTCCGCCGATGCATTCCACCTTCACGTCGATGATCGGATAGCTCGCGACGACACCGCGACTCAGGCCGCTGACGATTCCCGCCTCGACCGCAGGCCAGAATTCCTTCGGGATCGCCGTCTCCGGCGCCTTCATCGCGTACTGGAAGCCCTTGCCCTTCTCTCCGGGCGACACGCGCAGGCGAACGTGACCGAACTGGTTCTTCCCGCCGATGACCTTCTCGTGGCGGTAGTCGGCTTCTCCGACCTTCGAGACCGTCTCGCGGTACGCGACCTGCGGCTTACCGACGCGCGCCTCGACTTTGTGCTCGCGCTTCAGGCGGTCGACGATGATCTCGAGGTGCAGCTCGCCCATGCCGGCGATGATCGTCTGCCCCGTCTCCTCGTCGGTCTTCACGCGGAAGCTGGGATCTTCGATCGCCAATTTTCCGAGCGCCTGCGTCAACTTGTCGGCGTCTTCAGTGCTCTTGGGCTCGAGCGCGAGCTGGATCACCGGCTCGGGGAACTCGATCTTCTCGAGCAACACCGGAGCACCTTCACTCGCCAGTGAGTCACCCGTCGTCGCGAGCTTGAGGCCCACGATCGCGCAGATGTCTCCGGCCAGGCATTCCTGGATCTCGTCGCGCTTGTCGGCGCGCATTTGCACGAGACGACCCACGCGCTCGCGCTTCTTCTTGCCGGTGTTCCACACCGCGGAGCCTGACTCGAGCCGCCCCGAATACACGCGGATGAACGTGAGCGTGCCGTAGGCGTCGTTCATGATCTTGAACGCCAGCGCGCTGAACGGAGCGTCGTCCTTCGTCTCGCGCACCACGTCTTTGCCGTCTTTGTCGAGGCCGTGCACCGGAGGCACATCGATCGGCGCGGGAAGAAAATCGATCACCGCGTCGAGCAGCGGCTGCACGCCCTTGTGCTGGTACGCCGAGCCGCAGAGCACGGGGAAGATCTTCATCGCGATCGTTCCCTTGCGGATCGCGCGCGTCAGCTCTTCCTCGGTGATGTCCTTGCCCTCGTTCTCGAGGTACTTCTCCATCAGCTTGTCGTCGAGCTCGCTGACCTGCTCGACCAGCTTCAACCGCGCCGCGTTCGCCTTCTCCGCGTGCTCGGCCGGAATCGCGACCGCATCCCACGTGCTGCCGTCGGAGCTGTCGTTGAACACCAGCGCCTTCATGCGGATCAGATCGATCACGCCCTTCAGATCTTTTTCGTGGCCGAGCGGGAGCTGGATGACGACGGCGTTCGCTCCGAGGCGCTCGCGGATCGTCGCGACCGACATGTCGAAGTCGGCGCCGATCGCATCCATCTTGTTGATGAAGCAGATGCGCGGGACCTTGTACTTGTCGGCCTGACGCCAGACGGTCTCGCTCTGCGGCTCGACGCCGTTCTTTCCGTCGAAGACGGCGATCGCTCCGTCGAGGACGCGGAGTGAACGTTCAACCTCGATCGTGAAGTCGACGTGGCCCGGCGTGTCGATGATGTTCACGCGGTACTTGATCTTCGATCGTTCCCAGAAGCACGTGATGGCGGCGGCGGTGATGGTGATGCCGCGCTCGCGCTCTTGCGGCATCCAGTCGGTGGTCGTCGTGCCTTCGTGCACCTCACCCATTTTGTGGATGGCGCCGGCGTAGAAGAGGATGCGCTCGGTGGTGGTGGTCTTGCCCGCGTCGATGTGGGCCATGATCCCGATGTTGCGGTACCGATCGAGCGACGTCTCACGAGCCATGACGGCGCGCGTTTACGGGGGATTAGGGTTCGCGTCCATGCAGAAGGAACTGAAGGCCCTGCTCGCGCTCTGGAAACGCACGCGAAGTCCGCGCGTGGCCGACCTGATCGATCGCGTCAGCGCGCGCTTCGAGGTGAAGCCGGTGCGCGCTTCTTCGGTTCCTGCGCGCGTGAAGGAACTCCAGAAGCTCGCCGCTCGCGCCAAGACCGACCCCACCCTGGTGCTGAGCGTGCTCGCGACCGAATGGCCCGGAACGTGGCAGGGCGCCCTACCGATGCTCCGGGCCGTGCTCCGCCTTCCGGAAGATCCACGTGTGGCGCGGGCGCTCGCCGAGCAAGTCGACGCCACGCGCTACGACACGTGGACCTCGAAGACCTTCTACCGCCCGCTCTTCACCCGCCTCAACAAGCTCGGCGATTCGCGACAGCTCGAGCTGCTCGAGCGCCAGCTCTCACGATCGAAGCCGACCTATTACGCGCAGGACATGCGGGCGATGGAGGAGCAGGCGGTGAAGCTCCACCGCGCGCTCCCCGGCCCCGGGGTGCTCTCCGCGAAGGACGAGACGCGCGTCTCTCA
>JAEUJS010000373.1 GCA_016792935.1 Archangium sp.
CGTCGTGTTGCCGAACGGCGTGGTGATGCTGAAGAACGCGAGCTTTCCTCCGGCCGCGTCGCTGAAGCGCTGAATCTGATCGTCGATGATGGTGCCGCCGCGCTCCTCGAGGAGCTTGAAGGTCTTCTCGACGTCCTTCACGAGGAAGTTCACCGTTCCGACGCCTTCGGGGTGCTTGCGCAACCAACGCCACGCGCGGCCGCCTTCTCCAACCGGAGAGCTGCACACCAGCGTCACGTCGTTCGCGTTGAACACCACCGACTTCTGGCGGCCCGCTTTCGTCAGCTCAGGCGATGACTCGCCGAGCTCCGCGAAGTCCATCAGCTCCGTGTAGAAGCGGCGCGTCCGCTCCAGGTCATGCACGTACCAGTGCACCGATTCGACTTTGATGATTCCGAGCGATTCCATGTCTCAACTCCTCAAGCGGGGACGGCGTCTGGTTGCGCTTCCGGGCGGGCCTTCTGCACGAAGTCGAGCTTCATGCATTCCGCCTCGACGCGGATGAGCGTGGGGTAACGAGCGGCGTCGACGCTCGCAAAGCGGCGCGCTCCGAACAGCTGCGGCAACAGGCAGGCATCGGCGAACGTGAACGCGTCACCGACCATGAACTTTCCGGAGCTCGTCTTCGCCATCGCTTCGAGCGCGTCGAGGCCCTGACCGATCCACTTCTCGCTCCACGCCTTGGTGTCGCCCTTCAGCTCGTCCTTCACGTAGTTGAGCACCTGCAGGTTGTGCAGCGGCTGAATGCCCGAGTTCACGGTCTCAACCATGGCGCGCATGCGAGCTCTCGCGACGAGGTCGCGCGGGAACAACGCCGGAGTGGGGTGCTTCTCTTCGAGGTACTCCACGATGGCCACGCTCTGCGGAATCAGCGTGCCGTCATCGAGCTGCAACACCGGAACGCTGTGCCAGGGGTTGCGCGCGATGTGCTCGGCCTGGTGCTGCTCGCCCTTCACGAGATTCACCGGCGCGTACTCGAACGACAGCCCCTTGAAATGCAGCGCCAACCGCACGCGGTAGCTCGCCGAAGAACGCCAGTAGTTGAAGAGCTTCACGAGGAGGGAGATCGCAATGGCACCCGGCCAAGTCAAGCGCTCGCAACGTCACCGGCCGTCGTCGAATCGGCAGCCAGCGCATCGCGGCTCGCACGTGAAGATGTAGGTCAGAGTGCACATCGCTCCGTGAGGACTGGACCGGTACGATTTGCGCTCGTGCTTCGCTCCTCATCAGAGCTGATGCGTCGGTGATGATGAGGCGTTCGAAGAGGAGGAAGCGTTGAAGCTCGCGTTGCTGGTGGTGCTCTCGTCGTTCGTCGCGTTCGCCGGTCCTCCGAAGAAGGCCGCTGGAAAGAAGAAGCCGCCGCCGCCTCCGGTCGCGAGCGTGGAGCTCGCCAAAGCGCTCGACGAACGGCAGGGCGAAGTCGGCGGCTGCGTGGTGAGCGGTGAAGAGCCGAACACCAAATGGACCGAGGTGCTGAAGGTGAAGCTGGTGCTCAACAGCCAGGGCCAGGTCTTCTCGCTCGATCTCGCCATCGCGCCGGGCAACGCGAAGTCGGAAGCGACCAAGCAGTGCATCGACAAGGCATTGCGCGCGGGCACGTGGCCAAAGGTGTCGGCGCCGATGGTCACCGCCGAGCGCGAGTGGACCTTCGCGATGCAGTGACGCGGGCTACGGCGCGCATTCGGCCGAATAGGTCACGGTGACGACTTCCCCGGGAGACGGCACGAAGAGCGGCGTGAAGACCACCGCATTCGCGGCGGCATCGAAGCTCCACACGAGCTGCATGCCGCTCGTCGAGGGAAGAACCACTCCGTTGAGGCGCACCTCGACGCCCTGAGCGTCGGGTCGAGAGGCGAGCGTGAAGCGGTGCCGCCGGAGCCCCTGGGAAATTCCGGCGATGGCCCCGTCCCACGTGCCGCAGATCTCATCGCGTGCTCCACCGGTGAGTCCCGTCAAGAGCATGTGACCAGTCGAGCTCGTGGTTCGGGTGCAGGGCGGGTTCGGCGTCGTCGGGGCGATGGCATGCCAGGACAAGCTGCCGGCGCGCGCGAGCTCCATGACCTGCGGGCCGAGCGCGTCATCGGCGTCGGGGCGATCGGTGATGCAGACGATCTGCAGCGTCGCATCTGCACGGCGGAAGCCGCGGTTCTCCGCTCCGATCGCCGGGAACGCCAGCGCCCGCAGCGCCGCTTCCTTGCAGGCTCCTTGACCGACGGTGGTGCCGCTGACGCCCAGCACGTCGAGCAACGCCTGGGGAGACCTGATGATGCGCTGACCGCTCGGCGTCGCGCGCAGCGCGCCGAGGTTGGTGGAATCTCCGGCGCTGATGACGCCGATCTGGAAGTCGACCTGGTTGATGGTGAGCCAGTTCACCAGCGGAGGTAGGCGCGTGTTGAGATTGGCCTGGTACGCCTGCATCGTTGGACTGTCTTCGATGACGAAGAGCAGGTCGGTCTTCTCTCGGGCCGCGACGGTGAAGGACTCGGTGCGCTGAGCGCTCGAGACGCCCGTGCCGAGCAGCTCGACGGTCGTGGTGTATTGCGTCGCCCACGTCCAGTCGACGCGCAGCGTGTCGCGAACGTCGCCGGTGGCCGTGGGCGTGAAGCGAACGGTCGGTGCGAGCGGCGGGACCGAGAGCTGGAACTGCGGACCGAGCGAACCATAGAGAGGCGCGCTCGCCGTGCCGACACAGCCTGACCGCAGCACTTCCAGGGGGCGCGGCATCGAGCTGCAACCGATCGCCACTTCACCGAACTGGAGCGGCCGCGTGAGCCCGACGAACTGGCACGCCTGCGCGAGCTCGGCGCGCAGCGCAGAGACGGCGTAGCGCTGCGGCGAGTTGAGGGCGATCGCCAGGGTCGAGGTGAAGGTGCTCGGCAGCGTGGGGCGCGGCGCGTTCGCTCGCACGAGCAGCGTCGTCGACTGCCCCGGCGCGACGAGAACCGGAAAGACCGCGGGCTGCTCGAGCGTGAACAGCGTCTGCGTGAGCGCCGGCGTCGTGGGACTGATTTCCGCCGAGGCGAGCTCGCACGGTTCGGTGCCGACGTTCTCGAAGACCAGCGGGAGCCGTCGCTCTTCGTTTTCGCTGAGCACCCCGAAGTTCAGACCGGTGAGGCTGTAGTTGCAGAGCGGCCGGGCGACGACGTTCGCGGTGACGATGATGGTCTTGAGCGGCTCGGCGAGATCGTTCGAGAAGATGCGCACCTCGTAGCGGCGCATGCCGACGTTGGGAGCCGTCAGCTTCACCGACACCTCGAGCGGCTCTCCGGGTCGAACGCGCATGATGCCGGGGAAGCAATCGGCCACGCACAGCTCGCTCGCATCGCCGTCGATGGCGACGACCTCGAAGGTGAGCTGCACGTCGACGCCCGCGCCGACGTTCTCGAGCGTGATGAGCCGCTCGTCGACCGCAGGCGGACCCGGGTAGAGCGGCACCGTTCCGAAGTCGACGGTGGCTGGAACGCGCAGCGACGCGCCGGTCCCTCTCCCGCTGAGCGCGAAGTGTTTGCCATCGACGACGAGCACTCCCGTCGCGGGCCCGAACGCCGTCGGAGCGAAGCGCACGGTGAAGCCGCCTTCTCCGCCAGCCACCACGTCGAACGCGCTGCCGCCGTCGACCACCGAGAAGGAACCAGCATCGACGAGCTGCAGCTCGACGTGCGCAAAGGTGCTCAGGTCGTTGCGCACGCGACCGTCGAGATCGAGGAACGCGCCGACGTTCACGTCGCCGAACGAGCCATCGAACGAAATGGAGATCGACCCATCGAGCTGCGATCCCGCATCGCGGCCCGCATCGACCTCGACGACCACGCCGGCATCGGAGCCCGCGTCCATGCCCGAGGGCATTCCGCACTCGCAGCCCGAGAAGACGACGACTCCGAGGACGAGCCAACGCATGGCCGAGCTTCTCGCAGACTGACGATCGCTCGCGCAACCACTCCACACACCTGCGCGCACATTGGCGCCATCGGCGCGGACTGTGCGTGCTCAACGGCGCGTGCCATCCTCGAAGCACCCAATCGGTCGCGTGGGTCCCCACCCCCAATGCGCTCCTCCAGACTCTTCGTCTTGTTCGCCGCAGCAGCGTTCTCGTTCTCCGCGTGCAACTGCGGCAAGACAGGAACGCTCGAGACCTTCGGCATCTTGAGCGTCGACCCGACGAGCCTCGAGTTCGGGCCGGTCACCGAGTTCACCGAGAAGACGATGAAGTTGTCGCTCGAGAACACGGGGCGCGGCGCTCTCACCCTCTCCGTCGCGCTCGAGGGAAGCAGCGAGTTCCGCATGGGCACGGCTCCCAGCGAGCTGGCGAGCGGCGCGAAGGTCGAGCTCGACGTGACGTTCGCTCCGATGGGAGCGGGTGAAGACACCGCGGAGATCGTCATCACCAGCGACGAGCCCGACCGCGCGCCGGTGCGCGTGACGTTGCACGGTGGGGCCATCTGGCCGCAGCTGCAGTTCGAGCCTGATCCGCTGCCGTTCGCTCCCGCGGCTTCCGCGCTGGTCACCAAGCAGGCCGTGTTGCGCAACGTCGGCGGAGCGACGCTTCACATCAACGGCATCGGCGTGAACCCCAGTGGCAGCCCCGACTTCTCGGTGACGCCGCCTCCGCTGCCGCTCTACCTGGTGCCCGACGCGTCGGTGTCGGTGAGCGTGGCGTACGCGCGCAGCCTCAACACCGCGGAAGGCATTCTTCAGGTGGTGAGCGACGAGCCGACCGACGGCGGATTGGATCGTCAGCTGCGACTTTTGCCCGACCCCGCGCGCGTGTGTGGTGACGGTCTCGACAACGACAACGACGGCCTCATCGACTTCCCCGACGACATCGGGTGCACGAGCACGGAAGACGGCGACGAGTACAACCCGCCCGAGTGCGTGAGCGGCGGAACGCAGCCGTGCGGCTCGACGACGGGCAGCTGCCGCGCCGGAACGCGGGTGTGCGCGAATTCCATCTGGGGCGGGTGTGACGGCGGGGTGAGGCCGATGACCGAGACGTGCAACGGCTTCGACGACGACTGCAACGGCATGAGCGACGAGAACCTGTCGGAGCTCTGCCTCATCAACGGCTGCAGCGGCGCGCGCGCGTGCGTGCCGAACTCGGGCACCGACGGCGGACAGTTCACGGCGTGCATCCCCATCAGCTCGATGCCGGAGATCTGCAACGGCATCGACGACAACTGCAACGGCACGGCAGACGAGGGCGTGGTGCAGACGTGCATGGTGAACGGCTGCCTGGGCGTGCGCATCTGCGTGCCGGGGAGCGACGGCGGCTTCACTTCCTGCATGCCGACCAACCCGCTGCCTGAGACGTGCAACGGCATGGACGATGACTGCAACGGGATGGTCGACGACCTGCCCGACCTCGCGTGCGGCATCGGCCCGTGTCGGCGGCTCGCCGCGGCGTGTGTCGATGGTGGCGTGGGCTCATGCACGCCGGGCATGCCGGGCACCGAGAGCTGCAACGGCGTCGACGACGACTGCAACGGCACGCCCGATGACGGAGTGCCCGCGTTGAGCTGCGGCGTGGGCGCGTGTTCGGTGAGCGCTCCAGCGTGTCTGATGGATGGTGGGATGAACGTGTGCGTGCCGGCGCCTCCGTCGATGGAGACGTGCAACAACATCGACGACAACTGCAACGGCACTCGCGACGAGCAGGCGGATGGCGGGCCGATTCGTCAGGCCTGCTACACCGGCCCGGCGCCGACGCGAAACATCGGGCTGTGCCGCGACGGCAACGCGAGCTGCGTCTCGGGCTCGTTCGGCAGCTGCGTCGGCGAGGTCACTCCGGTGAGCGAGGTCTGTGACGATCTCGATCAAGACTGCGACGGCTTCCGCGACGAGCAGACCGACGGAGGACCGCTGCGTCAGGCTTGCTACACGGGCCCGGCTCCGACGCGCAGCATCGGGCGTTGCCGCGATGGAAGTCAGACCTGCATGACGGGCGCGTACGGCGCGTGCACCGGCGACATCTTGCCGACCACCGAGACGTGCAACGGCATCGACGACAACTGCAACACGTTCCTCGACGAGCAGACCGACGGCGGCGTCATCACGCAGACTTGTTACACCGGCCCGGGCGGTACGGCGGGCGTCGGTCGCTGCCGGAGCGGAACGCAGACCTGCACCAGCGGCGCGTTCGGTACGTGCACGGGCCAGGTGTTGCCGGCGGCGAGTGAGACGTGCGCGAACATGATCGACGACAACTGCAACAACCAGGTCGACGAAGCGTGCGACGGAGGTCCGTGTGACACCACTGGCAACTGGCGCGTGAACGGCTCGCCCATCGCGTACACGTGTGCCTTTGGTCTCGTCAGCATCAGCATCACCCAGTTCAACATCGCCAATAACATTCCGGCCGCGGGGCAGATGCGGTGGTTGCCGCAGTTCACGTGGTCGCCCGGCGCGGGTCTTCCGTTGGTTGGAACGCTCTCGAGTTGTCCGTCGGGCACGGTGAACGTGAGCGTGGTCTACCCTGGCAGCTGCACCGAGACCTACGGCGTGACCGGCAACTTCACGGGGCCCGATTCGTTCAGCGGAACGATGACGATGGGCTTCACGGGCAGCTGCTTTGGCTGCACGGGCCGTTCTATTCCGTTCACGCTCGTCCGGCCGTAGCTCAGTTGTCCGAGCAGCAGCGGAAGCCGGTCGAATAGTCCCAGTGCGTGACGGTGTGCGCGGTCGTCGCGTAGAGGCAGCCGTTCCCGTTGATGACGGTGTCCACGTAGAAGCCGCCGCGGAACGTGCCGTTCGGGTCCGCGGTCCACTCGTGCAGGTTGCCCATCATGTCGAAGACGCCTTCTTCGGTGATGCAACCGGAGTTGGTGCCGTTGCGATCGAGCCCGGGCTGCAGCTGGTTGAGACACGGGCTGTCGATGTGGCTGTAGATCCACGACGCGTTGGTTCCGTAGAGCTCGACGGCGGGGTGCTGGCTGCGCGCGTCGTTGCAGACGCCGTTCATGCGCGTGTTGCCGTACGGGTACGTGCGCGAGTTGGGACCGCGGCAGGCGCGCAGCCACTCGGCGTCGGTGCAGAGGCGTTTGCCGGCTCCTGAGCAGGCGGCGCCGGCTTGCAGCTGCGTGATGTAGCCCTGCGGCACGGCGTTGGGAGTCGACTGCGCACGGAGCACGCGCGTGCCCGGGTTGATGTACGGCGACCAGGGTTGCGTCACGCCGCCATCGAGCACCTCGAGGAGCGAGCCTTCATATTGATCGATGCAGAACGCGGCGCCGATGCGCACCATGCCGGGCAGCACACAGCCTCCGTCGCTCGGGAGTTGGTTGAGCCCGGCGTTCGGTTGCTGCACCACATTCGGGTCGCACGCGACGGCGTAGCGGGGCGTGCAGCATTGGATGTTCGAGGGGCCGGGGCAGAAACCAGCGATGGGTTGGCGCGTGCCGTAGCAGTCGGTGACTTGCATGCAGGTGCCGGGGAGGCCGTTCGCGCTGCAGAAACTTCCGGCATCCGTCGGGCCGGCGTCAGGCGTGCCAGCATCAGTACCTGCGTCGATGAGGCCCGCATCAACGCCCGCATCTTCGACGCCTGAATCGACACCTGCGTCGACAGCGCCTGCATCGACTCCCGCATCGTCGGAGCCGGCATCAGTGTTCATCATGCCCGCGTCGCTCGGAGTGCCGGCGTCGAAGGTCGTCCCGGCGTCATCTCCGGGGTCGATCATCGTTCCGCAAGCGGCGAGGCACAGCGCGGCTGCGAAGAGCGACGTTCGTTGCACGGCGCCTACCGTACACGAGGTCAGCGCACCGGGCGTTTGATCTCCGGAGCGGGACCGTTGGGGCGCGCGACTTCAGGCCGCTGGACGCCAGGCGAACTGACCTCGGGACGAGCGGGCTGCGGAACGCCGACTTCGGGACCAGACATGGTGACCTCCATGGCCTGAAGGTAGCCAGCGCTCAGCTGT
>JAEUJS010000382.1 GCA_016792935.1 Archangium sp.
AGTCGTGTGCGCGAGTCGTGTGCGAGTCGTGTGCGTGCGTGAGTCGTGTGCGTGCGTGAGTCGTGTGCGTGCGTGCGTGAGTCGTGCGCGTGCGTGAGTCGTGCGCGAGTCGTGTGCGCAAGTCGCACTCGGTGTTCCACGTGAAACACGGATCTCGTGAAGTCTCGTCGCCGCAGGAGCCGGTAAATCGGCCTCAGCGTGATCGAACGCGAATTGGAGGCGGCAAATCGGCCTCAGACGCTCTCGCGCCGCAACGCCACCAACAACAAACTCATCGACGCCGGCGTCAGCCCAGGAATCCGACGCGCGTGACCGATGGTCTCAGGTCGCGTGCGCTCCAGCTTCTCGATCGCCTCGCGGCTCAGCCCGCGCACCGACGCGAAGGCGAACCCGCTCGGAATCTTCCACGCGTCGTGCGTCTCGACCTTCCGATTCCACGCGATGCTCGCCTGCTTCACGTAGCCCGCGTACTTCGCCTCCACCTCGACCTCCGTCGCCAGATCTTCGGGAAGGGCAGGGCGCTCCCCGTCCTCACTCGCCAACGAGGCGTACGTCACCTCAGTGCGCCGCAGCTTCGTCAGCAAGCGCGCACGCTCGAGTCGCGACAGCTCCTCGCGCACCGTCGCTGCTCGCGCTTCCGTCTTCGCGAACTCTTCACTCGTCACCAGTCCGACGCGCGCACCATGTGACCGCAATCGGAACTCCGCGTTGCCTTCGCGCAGCGTCAGCCGGTGCTCGCTCCGACTCGTCATCATGCGGAACGGCTCATCGACCCCACGCGTGACCAGCTCGTCGAGCAACACCGCCCCGTGCGCTTCGTGGCGGCCCAACACCAGCTCCGGCTCACCGCGCGCCAACAGACCCGCGTTGATGCCCGCCATCAATCCCTGGAACGCCGCTTCCTCGTAGCCGCTCGTCCCGTTCAGCTGCCCGGCGAAGAAGAGCCCGCTCACACGCTTCGTCTCCAGCGTCCCGCGGAGCTGCGTCGGAGGCGCGTAGTCGTATTCCACCGCGTACCCAAACCGCGCGACCTCGACGTGCTCGAGCCCGGGAATGCTCCGGAGAAAACGCAGCTGCACCTCGGCCGGCATGCTCGTCGACAGACCCGCCGGGTACACGAGCGGCGACGTCGCGCCTTCCGGCTCGAGAAAGACGGTGTGGCGCTGCCGGTCCGCGAAGCGCACCACCTTGTCCTCGAGCGACGGGCAGTAGCGCGGCCCGCGCCCGACGATGTCTCCCTTGAACAAGGGAGAGGCATGCAGGTTCGCCCGCAGAATCTCGTGCGTCGCCGGCGTGGTGTACGTCACGTGGCACGCCAGGGGGGCGCGCAACGGAAACGGCTCCCGCGGAGTGCGAAGAGAGAACGGCTTCGGCCGCTCCTCGCTGGGTTGCAGTTCGCAGCGGGCCCAGTCGATGCTCGAACGCACCAGCCGCGCCGGGGTGCCTGTCTTGAACCGACCCAGCTCGAACCCCAACGCGCGCAGGGAGCCCGAGAGGCCCGTGGCGGCGGCGTCTCCGAGCCGACCGCCGATCGACTTCTCCTCACCCACGTGCATCAGCGCCTGGAGGAACGTACCCGTCGTCACCACCACCGCCCGCGCCGCGAACTCGCGCCCGTTGCTCAGCCGCACGCCGCGAATCGTGGTGCCTTCGACTTCGAGTGCGCTGGCCTCTCCTTCGAGCACCGTGAGCCCGGGCTGCGAGGCCAGCGTGCGCTGCATCACCTCGGCGTAGGCATCGCGCTCACACAGCACGCGGGTCGCGCGCACGGCCGGGCCCTTCGAGGCGTTCAGCGTCACGAAATGGGTGCCGGCCTGATCAGCCGCCCGCGCCATCTCGCCACCCAGCGCGTCGAGCTCGCGCACCAGGTGGCCCTTCGCCGTTCCGCCGATGGCCGGGTTGCACGACATCACCGCGATGCGGTCCGCGCGCATCGTCAGACCGAGCGTCTTCAGGCCCATGCGCGCGCAGCTCAGCGCCGCCTCGCAGCCCGCATGGCCCAGCCCAATCACGATGACGTCGAACGAATCCACAGGAAGCCACAGGTACCACGTCCCTCGAATCAGGGCCTGACTCCGCAAAATCCACAGTTCTCCACAGGTCTTTCCACAGCTCTCCACAGACGCTCTGTGAAAATGAGCTTTTGCTCACTTTTGTGAGGCTTTGGGCGCGGCAACGGGATAGTGGTCGGACCCTCCACCGCGGACCGTATTCGTCGACTCGAAGTCGAGACCGCGGGCGAGGACGTGGTCGATGGTGAAGACGGCTGGCCAGGCGACGACGGCTCCGGGGAAGGTCGGCGTACACGACGAATCGGGGAGAATGCAGCCGCGCTCCCAACCCGCCCTGGCGAGCGCGCGCATCGTCTTGCCGCCCGGCTCTTCGTTGAAGTCGCCGAGGAGAATCGAGGGGCTCTTCAGCTTCGCGTAGCGCGTGGTGAGCGTGCCGGCCTGCTTCTCACGGATGAGCTCGGTCTTGGCGAGTGTCTCGAGCGTCACGCCGTCTTTCCCTCCGGGCGGCTGCAGGTGGACGCAGGTGAGCTCGAGCGGTTGTCCTGCGAAGGCCACGGTCGCTTCCATCGCGGGCAGCTTGATCGGCGCGACGCCGAACGTCTGGACTGCAGAGAGTGGGAGCTTCGAGGCGAAGCCGACGCCCCACGTTCCGAGCTGCGGGACGAAGACGCGGTGCGGATACTTCTTCGCGAGCACTGCGTCGTTCTCGAACTCCTTCACGAACGTCGGCGTGAGCTCGGTCAGACACACGACATCGGCGTCTTCCTCGGTCACGGCGCGAAGCGACTTCGCGTTGTTGGCACCCTTGAACAGGACGTTGAACGCCAGGACCTTGAGCGTTGCGCCAGATGCGCCAGGAGAGGCGAGCCCTGCGTCTTCTGCTCGACAGAGAAACGCCGCCAACGTGAGGACACACAGCCACGTTCGAGTCATGGCGCCGCGCCGAGTGCACCCCGCACGCCAGTCCGCAACCCGCTGATCCGCCATCGCTTCCGTGGCCCACTTCCCACGAAAATGCCCTCGCGGAACTCACCTGCATGAACCGAGGTCCACTCGCCGTGACGCCGTCTCCGCACCCCAGCCCGCTCGCGCTCGAACAGCTCCTCGCGGGGCAGGGCACCGCCGAAACCACCTCGCACCTCCTCACCTGCGAAGCCTGCCGCCTGCACCTCTCCGCCATGGAAGCGAGCGCGCGAAAGTTCTCCGCGTCTCCCAAATCACTCCGCGCCCGCGAGGCTGCTGCTCACGCCGATCGCCGCTGGAAACAGCGCGCTGCTTCCTTCACCGCTGCCACCGTCGCCGCCATCGCGCTGATCAGCTTCGGCGCTCCGCAGTTGATCAGACGCACCACGCCTGATCAGCCGCCCGCCAACGCGCTCGTCGCCACCAGGGCTCCGCAGCAACAGCCCGGCGCCCAACGCCGCCAGGGCCGCGAAGTGCTCGAGCCGCGCCCCGAAGTCTGGCCGTCGCGCTTGCGCAAAATCCCCATTCGCGGTCGCGACGTCGAGTTCGGTCAAGGCGCCCTCGAAGCCGCAGCCGACGACGGCCCCTCGCGTCCCTTCACGCTCAAGCACACCAGGGTCGACATCGTCGTCACCGGCTTCATGCAGGCGGTGAACGTCACGCAGACCTTCCAGAACCCGTTCAACACGCCGGTCGAAGCGGTCTACGTCTTCCCGCTCCCTGACGATTCCGCCGTGCACGCGATGGAATTGCGCGCCGGCAATCGTGTCATCAAGGCCGAAATCCAACGCCGTGAGCAGGCCCGCGCCACCTACGAGCAGGCGAAGTCGGAAGGCCGCCGCGCCGCGCTCCTCGACCAGGAACGCCCGAACATCTTCACGCAGTCGGTCGCCAACCTGCTCCCCGGAGAGGCCGTCGAAATCACCATCTCCTACGTCGCCCCGCTCGCGTACGACGACGGCGTCTACACGCTGAACTTCCCGATGACGGTCGGCCCCCGCTACATCCCGGGCGCCGCGCTCGCCGGTCAGTCGCAGGGCACCGGCATCACGCCCGACACCGACCAGGTCGTCGACGCGAGCCGCATCACGCCTCCGCTGACTCGCAGCGGCCGCGACATCGAAGTGAACGTGCGCGTCGACGCCGGCACCGTCATCGAAGACGTGTGGACCGTCTCGCACCGCCTCGCCATCGACCGCCTCGCGAGCGCGCGCATGGAAATCGCGCTCGACCCGTACGACACGCTCCCCAACAAGGACCTCATCTTGCGGTGGCGCGTGTCCGGTCCCGCCGCGCGCGCCGCGATGCTCGCCGCCGGTGGAGCGTTCGCGCTGATGCTCAACCCCGAAGCGCCCGTCCCCAACGCGCCGGTGACTCCCAAGGAGATGGTGTTCGTCATCGACACCTCGTGCTCGATGAACGGCGCTCCGCTCGCCGCCGCGAAGCTCGCGATGGAGCAGGCGCTGACGCAGATGAACCCGCTCGACACCTTCATGCTCATCGACTTCGCCGAGACCGCGAGCGCGTTCCACGACTCTCCGCTCCCGGCCTCGCGTGATGCGGTCGAGCGCGCGGTGCAGCACCTACGCAATCTCCCGATTCGCGGAGGCACCAACCAGCTCGCCGGAATCCGCCGCGCGCTCGCTCGCGATGAAGACCCGTCGCGCGTGCGCATGGTGCTGCTGATGACCGACGGCTACATCGGCAACGAAGACGAAATCCTCGCCGAGACGCGCAAGCTCCGCGGAGACGCCCGCGTGTTCGGCTTCGGCGTCGGCGGCTCGGTGAACCACTACCTGCTCTCGCGACTCTCGGAAGAGGGCCAGGGCTTCTACCAATACATCCGTCCCGACGAAGACCCGACGCCGGCGGTGAGCCGCTTCGTGCGTCGCATCAAGCGTCCAGTCATCACCAACATCACCATCGATTGGGGCGGACTCCCGGTCGCGGACACGTTGCCGAACCCGGTGATGGACTTGTTCGACGCACAGCCGTTGATCATTTCCGGCCGCTACAAGTTCGCCTCCAGCGGCACCGTGGTGCTCAAGGGTCGCCGCGCGGGACAGCCGGTGGTGTTCGAGGTGCCGGTGAAGCTGCCCGAGCTCAACACTGACGGTCACGCGCTCGCGATGGCGTGGGCGCGCAAGCGCATCGAGAAGCTCAGCAGCTCGCAGTACGGCACGCCGCGCGCTGATGCGATTTCGACCATCACGTCCATCGGCCTCGAGTTCCACCTCGTCACGCCGTACACGTCGCTCGTCGCCGTCGAACAGGAGCGCGTCACCAACGTGAAGGCCGTCACGGTGACCGAGCCGCAGCTGTCGCCTGATCAGCCCGTGGCCGTCACCACGCCGACGGTGCCGGTCGCTCCGGCGAATCCGTATCAGTACGGACCAGTGCCGGGGCAGCTCGGGACGAAGGGGAAGGGGACGGGCGGTCGCTTCAACTCCGCGCTCCAGGGGCAGCTTGGCGGTGACACCGGCGGGGCGAACGTGAATGGCATCATCACGGGCGGGAGCATCGGAGACATGGAAGGCCAGGGCGGTCTCGGTCTGCGCGGCACGGGCGCAGGCGGGAGCGGCATCGGCGTCTCGAACGGAGCCTTCGAAGGCGGCCGTGGTCGCGGCGGAATGGGTGCTCCGAGCGGCGGTGGTGGGTACGGCGCGGGCCATGGCTATTTCAGGACCGGCAACCTCGAGGTCACGGGCGGAACGGATACCGGCACCACGACGAAGGGCACGACGACGACGCGTTCACCGGAGCCGGCGAAGATGGATCCGACTGCGGCGACTCCGCCTGCTCCTCCGCCGGTGGTTCTCGCGATGCCGACGCCGAAGCCGCCTCCGAGCAATCAGCCGCAGTTCGGACAAACCGCGAAGGCGCCGGAGACCGTAGACATCCCGCCTTCCGGCAACACCTCGGCGCTCGGACCGCGACTGACGTACAAATCGTCTCCGCCGAAGGCTGAGCCCGCCGATTCGCGGACGTCGAACCCGTCGACGCCGCCGGTCGCGCTCGTGCCGACGATGGATCCGATGCCTGCGACGGGCTCGACGAAGTTCGACAAGGACGGTCGCGGCGACAAGGGTGATGACTTCGACAAGGCGTTCGGCAGCGGCGCGCGCCGGACGTATGCAGCGGGCGATGGCAAGAAGGCGCCGGGTTACATCCCGCCTGCGCCCGGACAGGGCGGAGTGAAGGTCGCGCTCAGCATGTCCGACGTCATGGAAGGCGTGCTCGCAAAGAAGGGAGAGCTCGCTGCGTGCCAGGCGAAGAAGCAGCCGGGCACGAGCGGAAAAATCGTCATGCAGTGGCGCATCCTCAAGAACGGTCTCGTCACTGCAGTGAGCGTCGCTCCGGGAAGTGAGGAATTCCAGGGCACGCCGATGGCGGAGTGCTTCGCCAACGTCATCAAGACGATGCACTTCCCGCAGCACTCCGTCGAAGGCGACGTCGTCAAATTCCCCTTCAAGTTCTGACAAGACCCATGGCCCTCGACATCGGAGAGCTCTTCGAGCGGTACCACGGGGTCGTCTTCCGGCGATGTGTGTCTCTGCTCCGCAACGACGCGGATGCAGAAGAAGCGGTGCAGGAAGTGTTCGTCGCGGCCATCTCCGGGTTTGGTCGCTTCCGGTTGCGCGCGTCTCCGTTGACGTGGCTGTACTCGGTGGCGACGCGACACTGTCTGCAGCGGCTGCGAAATCAGAACACGCAGGCGCTCAAGCGCGCGCTGTTCCGCGAAGACGACGCGGAGCTGAGTGAAGGCGATTTGCCGCTCCGCATGGACCTCGAGCGTTTTCTCGCCGGGCTCAGCATGGAACAGCTCGAGCTCGTGACGTTGGCGTGGCGCGATGGGCTGACGCACGAGGAGATCGCCGAGGTCACGCGGCAGTCGCGCAAGACCGTCGGGAAGAAGCTCGCTGCGTTGATGCCGCTCGCGCCTCCGCCGGTCGTACGTCGTGAGCTGATCAGGCCGACGCCCGCGCCAGTCGCTCCACGCGCCGAGTGAAACGCGTGAGGCGTTGTGGCTCCGCGAGAAGACTTACGCACAGGGGCGCGTGCGAACTTTGGGTAGTTGGAACTACCCGAAGTCGTCCCACGCTCTCTGAGCCTTGCGGCGAAGCACTCCCGCAAGTCGTGCGCCGTAAGCTGATCAGAACGACGCCGGCACCAGTCGCTCTACGCGCCGAGTGAAACGCGTGAGGCGCGTGGCTCCTGAGGGCACTTAGAAGTACCGCGGGAAGACTTACGCCCAGGCTCCCTGAGTCTTGAGGCGAAGCATCCCGCAGGTCGTGGACGCCTGCTCCGCGCGCTGAGCAAACGCGGGGCGCGTGGCTCGTGAGGGCACTTAGAAGTATCGCGGGAAGACTTACGCTCAGGGCTCTCTGAGCCTTGCGGCGAAGCAGTCGTCACTCGCGCGACTGGTTCGAGGTCGAGACGCACATCAGCGATTTGCTTCGTCCGTCGAGAGCTGACGCAACACGACCCGAGCAGTGTTCGTGTTCCTGCGACGCTGCCTCGGATGTTCGCGCTCGGAGCGTCGCGCTCGGAGTGAGTATTCCCTCACCTGATCCTTCGCGCTCGGCGTCACCGTCGTGTGCTGATCAGCGAAGCATCGCGCGCAGAATCAGGTTTCTCCCTCACCCTGACCGTCTCCCGCAGGGGCGGGAGAGGGAATCTTCGCGCTCGTGATCACCGCTACGATGATCGCGTGTCGTCGGAACGCGAACTGCGAGATCGCATCGAGGCCCTCTCAGCCGAGCTGAAGGAACGCCAGGCCTCGCTCGAGCACCCGCCCGCGCTCGAAGTCGTCGTGAAGCAACGCGCGAAGCTCGAGAAGCTCGCTGAACGCCGCGAGCAGCTCGTCGCCGAACGTGACGCGCTCGCCAGGAAGCTCGACACCACGCGCGCCGCCGCGAACGAATCGCAGCGTCAGCTCGCCGAAGCACGCGAACGCATCTCGACGCTCGAAGGCACCAACACGCTCGAGAACGTCGGCGCGTGGTCCTGGAATCGGCTCGCGAGTCTCCTCGGCGCGTCGATGGACCTGCTCTACGAGTTCTTCGCGATGTTCACGCTGACGATGGTGGCGAGCATCGCGTCCACTCCAGAGCGGCGCAGCTTCGAAGACCTCGGCATCGGAGCGATGGCCGGCGCGCTCGGCGCGTGGTGCCTCTTCGTGCTGATCAAACGCATCGTCAAACCCGCGCGACGCACCGTTGAGGTGAAGAACCAGAAGATCGAAGTGCCTTCGATTTCGCTCTGGCACTTCGTCTACGACGCGCTGTTTCTGTCGCTCGCGCTGACGACGCGCACGCCTGCGATGGTGGTGGTCTTCGTGCCCGTACCCGCGCTGCTGATCATCCTGCGCGGGCTGTTCTGGACGCGGCGTCACACCATCGACTGAGCGTCACGCTGCCGGCGCAGTGCCCTTGGTCAGCTTCTCGATGACTTCGTCGCTCGGCCGCTTCCCTGCGTCGCGCAGCCACGGCTCGATGGCTGAGATGATCATCTGCTCGTCGCTCAACATCCCGTACGGGCCATGCTGATCCGTCAGCACGAGCAACCGCTTCGTCTCCGCGAGCGTCGCCGTCCACGTCGGGTCGACACCGAGCCGTGTGCGCTCCTGCTCGATGAACTCGATGACCGGCATCAACTTCCGCGCGTGGTCGCCGGTCAGCTTGCCGAACGGCGTCACGTAGGCATCAGCGAGCGCCTCACGCCCCGCATCGTTCTCACCCTTGGCGAACGCCTCGCGCGCTTCCTTGAGCCGCTCGGGAATCTTCTCCACCTCACCGCGTGAGCTCCACACGATGGTGGCGATGAAGAGCACGATGAGCCCGACGACGACGCCGACACCAAGCGCGAGCCCGGCGCCGCCCCACAGCGAATACGACTGGTACGCGCCGACGAACGAGCCGAGCAGCCACACCGGCATGAAGAACACGCGCGCCTTGAGCCCGAACACTTCTCCGAGACCGCCGATGACGATGGAGAGCACCGCGATGGTGAGATTCTCGTGCGCTCCGCCGAACGTGCCTGGCGCGAGCTTCTCGAGCCCGACGTAGCCGAGGCCAATCAGCAAGCCGACAGGAATGGCCCACAAGTTGAAAACGATCATGTCTGTCCTCCCGCGCGCGAGACCCTGCAGTGCGGCCCGAGGTGCAAACCAATTCGCGGTGAGCTCAGAACCTGCACTCTGACCGTGGCTCCGGGGTCAGGCGACCATGCGTCGCGCGCTGCTCGTCCCTCTCGTCGTGGTTCTCGCTGCCTGTCCTTCCACCTCAGGCACGGAAGGCCCGGCCGGTCCTCAAGGTGCGCAGGGGCCTCAGGGAGCGACCGGAGCGAAGGGTGACAAGGGCGACAAGGGTGATCAGGGCGACGTCGGCCAGCAAGGTCAGCAGGGCGCACAGGGCGCACAGGGCCAACAAGGTCCCGCGGGTCCGCAGGGAATTCAGGGACCGCAAGGCGCGGTGCTCGTGGTCGACGGCGGAGTCGTCATCGGTCCTCCGGGCGCGTCGGTCATCGTGACGCCGGTGACGCCCGGCGGCATGCCGTGCCCCAACGGAGGAATTCGCGTCACGCAATTGAGCGACGCGGGCATCTCGCATGTGTGCAACGGCGCTGACGGCATGAACGGCGCGCCAGGTGCGCAGGGCGCGCAAGGGCCCATCGGTCCGCAAGGCGTGTCGGTGACGGCGAGCGTCCTCGCGATGATGAGCCCGCAGTGTCCGACGGGTGGCTTGCTGATCAATCTCCCCGATGGCGGCGCCACCACGCTCTGCAACGGCGCGCAGGGACCGCAAGGCACGCAGGGGCCAACGGGCGCGACCGGCATGCAGGGCCCACAAGGACTCCCCGGCCCGGGGGGACCGCAGGGCGTGCAGGGCGTGCAGGGCCCGCCGGGCGCCACCGGAGCAACTGGTCCAGCCGGAATGCAAGGAATGACCGGTTTGACTGGACCAGCTGGAGCGACGGGTCCTCCGGGCGCGGTGCTCTACGTCGACGGCGGAGTGGTCGTCACCGCCGACTGGGTCACCTTCGCGGGCTTCACCGCCACGCTCTACACGGGAAATCTCGGAGGCCGGGTCGGTGGCCACGCCGCGTGCGAGTCTGAGTTCCCGGGCTCGCACTTCTGCGACGAGAACGAATACTCGCGCACCACGAGTGACGCGACGGTCGGCCTCAACGGCGCGTGGATCGACGACTACGACGTCTCGCAGCCGGCGGCGCGCGGCCTGTCCACCATCTGCAGCCGCTGGTCGCAGGGCACGACGTCGTACGAGGGCATCCTCATTCGTCCCGACGGCACGGTGGGCACCTCGTACGTGAGCACGTCGAACTATGGCTGCGGCCTCGCGCGTCCGGTGGCGTGCTGCTTCGCGAAGGCGACGAGCCGGTTCCGCGGCTTCACGCCGATGACGTACACCGGAAATCTCGGAGGCCGTCTCGGAGCGCATGCCATCTGCCGCGCGGCCTTCCCCGGTTCCCACTTCTGCCACGAGGGAGAATATGGACGCGCGACCTCGTCGACGCCCGTGCCGGCGAGCGGCGTGTGGATCGACGACTACGACGCCGCGCAGCCCGGAGACCGCGGCCTCTCGACCATCTGCGGCCGCTGGTCGCAGGGCACCACGTCGTACGAAGGCATCCTCATTCGCACCGACGGCACCATCGGCACGTCCTACGTGAGCACGTCGAACTACGGCTGCGGAACCCAGCGTCCGCTCGCGTGCTGCGACTGATCCGATTTCGTGAGAACGCGCTGCTCCGTGAGTGATCAGCTGATCAGGTCTCGACGTCGCCCATCATGATGCCGACGGTCTTGCCGTCGCGCGACTTGCCGACGATGACCTGGGCGTAGAGGCCCTGATCCGTCGCCAGCCCCGTACCGCGCTCGGCCTTCGGACCAATCTTGAACACCTTGATGTCGGTGAGGTTGGCCTCGAGGCCGCGCGTGATGAAGCCGAACGCCGAAGCGCTCTTGCTGATGATGTCGTCGCCCTCGTCGCGGTTGTCGGTGCGGAGGTCGGCGATGAAGGCCTTCGCGTCTTTCGCCGAGTACTGCTCGTACGCGTAGTCGCCGGGGAACGTGCCCTCGTTGCCGTCGAAGAGCTTCTGGAAGTCGGCCTTGAAGAGCGTCATCACGTTGTGCCCGTTGATGTCGTGGCCGGCGGGCAGCGTGCCGCTCAAGAACTCGGGGTGGTAGTCGCTCTCCGACATGTACCAGGCGTCGTTGGCGTGCTTCTTCACCAGCGCGGCGAGGCCCTTGCTGTCGAGCTTCGCGTCGGTGCCGCCGTCGATTTCACCGCTCGCCTTGAGCGCCTTGGCGAGCGAGACCGCGTTCTTGCCGGTGAGCGACATCTTCGCGATTTCGTCCTTCGAGAGGCCGTTCGAGTTGAGGTCGTACTTCGCGATCATGTGCTGCTTGGCGTAGGCGACGGCCTTGTTCACGTCCTTCGCCGTGACCTGCGCGCCGGCCCTCCAATCGCGGTTGTCGACGAACTTGAAGAAGATGTCGGCGAGCGCGCGCTGCTCCTTCGGGAGCTTGTTGAGCGCGGTCTTCATCTCGGCGCGGCTGGTGCGGCCATCGGTGCCGCCGGCGTTGATGACGGCCTTGGCAACCAGCGACAGCGCAGCGTTCACGTCGGACTTGGCGATGCGGGGCATGGAGTCTCCGAAGAAGACGGCGGGTGGAAAAGGAAGCGCTGACCTACCCCAAAATCCGACACCGAACGACAGAGGGTCATGCGCTCTTTGCTCGCCCTCTGCGTTGTTTTCGTTTCCGTGACCGCCTCGGCACAAACCCCGCCTCCGCTGGCGGAGGTGGCGCCTCCTCCTCCGCCGATGCCTGCACCGACGCCCGCTCCTGTCGCTGCGCGTCCGTCGGTGGTGACGCCTGCTCCGGAGTTCTCGCTGTTCGATCCGGACCGCACCTACCGACTGCTCGACATCGGAGCGACCGGCGGCTTCAACAACCTCGGCGGCATCATCGGGGCCGAAATCGATTTCCGCGCGTTCACTCCGTATCTCTCGGGCGGCCTTTCCGGTGGCACGGCGGCGTGGGGCCCTCGCGTCAGTGCGCACGTCCGCGCGTATCCGTTCGGGTGTGACGTCGCTGGCCTCTTCGCAGAGGCGGCGTTCTCGATGAACTTCGGCGGCATCAGCGACACGAAGGTGAACGGCGAGGTCGTCGAGCGCGCGGAGAAGTTGGTCACGCCCGTGGTGCACGTCGGAGCGGGCTGGCGTCAGTCGCTCAACCGCTGGTCGTGGCTGCTGGTGCGCGTGGGCTGGGGCTTCAAGTTCACGGACGACAACGTGCGCTACCTGATTGGGAGCGCTGAAGGTCCGCAGGGTGCCGTCATCGCCTTGTCGCAGCCCGGTGGCTTCTCGATTGGTCTCTCGGCGGGCTTCTCGATCTTCTAAAGTGACGAGTGTCTGAGTTTGGCTGTTGCGATACTCTGAGAAGTACGACGCATCAGCAGCCAGAAGGTCACGGCCAATTTCAGACAATGGTCGATTTTGCGTCGAAGATTGACCGCACTGAGGACCAAGGTGCTCGATGTCGAGGGGCTCGAGCGCTGTTTGGCAGAGCGACCGAGCACCACAAACCACTTCGACCCTCAGGCAGGAGAGCGCTCGAAGCGACATCCCGCACCGCAGCCCGTAGACTCACCACGTGACGACTCGGGCGCACGTCATCACCATCGCGTTGATCATCACCGCGCTCGTCGCCGTCGCCGCTCCACCGATTCCCACGCTCAACAGCCCCATCGACGGAGGCTGGGCCGCGCGCCGACCGGCCATCGACTACTCGCTCCCCGGCAACACCTCGCCCGAGACCACCGGAGCCGAGTTCCACTTCATCGACGACCTCGGCGCCGACGCCGGTCTGATGTTCTCGATGCGCAGCGGCGTCGGACAGCAGACCTTCACCGGCCCGGTGCTCCCCGACGCGAGCTTTTACGTGTGGCGCGGCAGAGGCGTGGACGACGCCGGCCTCGTGTCGGCCTGGAGCGCCACCGGTACCTTCAAAGTCGACGACCTCGCTCCGGCGATTCCGGCGTTCTTCACGGCGACGCTCGACTCCGGAGTGCTGACGCTCACCAGCGCCGCGACCACCGACACGCAGAGCGGCGTCGACTACTACCACTTCGGTCTCTCGCGGGCTGATCAGCTCGACGGCAGCATCGACTACAGCGCGACGTTCAACATCCAGCCGACGCTTCCCACGTTCCAGCTCTTCCTCGGACCCGGTCGCTACATCGCCGGTCTCCACGTGCACGACCGCGTGGGCAACGCCTTCGTCGCGCAGTCGCTCATCGTCGCGGGGCTCGACGTCACGCCGACGATGCCGGTGGCGACGCCTTCTCCACCCGAGGTGATTCGTTTCGACGGCGGCACGTACGCGACGGCGCCGTTCATCCCGACCGATGTCGTTCGCTTTCGTGTCGACGCCGGTGGAATCACGCCGGTCGTGGGGTTCACGCTCCAACGCAAGGGACGCAACGAGACCGAATGGGAGCTCTGCGATTTCGGCGCAGGACCGACCATCGTGCAGTCGTTGCCCGCGGGAGATCAGGACGTGCGCGTGGCGGTGCTCGGCTTCGACCGGGTGAGCGACTGGAGCGCGCCGATTCGCGTCTTCGTCGACGAGAGCGACCCCAACACGCCCAACGTGAACGCCAGCGTCGATGCAGGCGAAGTGCTGCTCCGCTGGCCGTCGACGCGCGACAACTTCGGAGGCAGCGGCGTCACCGAGTACCGCATCCAACGCTGCTGCTCGCTGGATGCGTCGGTCGTGTTCCCCACCGTTCCGCACGTGCCCGACGCCAGCATCACCTTCCTCGACTCGCCGGGCTTCGGCGTGTGGACCTACAACGTCGCCGCGGTGGACCGCGCGCTCAACGTCGGCTCTCCGTCGGTGAGTGTGGTGACGCTGGCGCCGAACGCGCCGCGCAACCTGCGCGCGATTCCCAACGTGACCAACCAGCCCATCGACCTCGAGTGGGATGAAGACCGCGACGGAGGCTTCACGCAGGTGTGGGCCGTCACGCGCATCGACGACAACGACGCGGGCATGCTGCTGGTCGCCAACCTCTCCGCCCCGAACTACCTCGATGACGCGCCGGAAGGCCGCTGGTCGTACGAGGTCTCGGCGCTCGTCAATCCGCTCCGCAGCCCCAGCGCGCGCCTCGACGGATTGATTCGCGACCTCACGCCGCCCGCGGTCGACACGCCGCAAGTCGTTCGCCTCGGAGCGCGCACCGCGGAGATTTCCTTCAACGCGCAAGATGCGCTCTCGGGGCTCGCGACGGTTCGGCTCGAGCGTGACGCGGTGGACCTCGGAGTCGTCACCAGTCCGTTCACCGACACGCCTCCGCAAGACGGCACACATCGCTATCGCGTCGTGGCCACCGACCTCGCGGGCAACGTCACCACCACGCCGTTCAGCGCCGACTTCGTCACGCCGGGAACGGGACTCGTCATCACGCCCGTGGCTGATCAATCACTGAGCTGCGCGCAGCCGTTCGAGCTCACCCTCACCGCGTCGGAGAGCGCGACGTGGTCGCTGGTGAGCGCTCCAGACGGCGTGTCGCTCGATGCGACGGCCGGAATCCTCACGTGGACTCCGCTCGCATCCGACGTCGGTGTCGCGACGGTTCGCGTGCGTGCGCAAGGAACGAGCAGCGTGGACCAACGCGACATCGCGCTCGACGTGACGTGCACCCGCGCGCGCCTCGGCGTGGGCTGCGGTTGCACCTCGGTGGACTGGTTCGCGCTCGCGGCCGTGCTGTTGCTCCGCCGGCGCTCCAGCGCTCGTTCGCGGCGCTGACTCTCGTGCTGACCAAGCGTCCGTCGCCGCTCGCGTCAGCGCAGAAGACAATGACGCCGACTCGTGCCATGCCCTCGCCCCGAACCGCTTCGCTTCCGGGAGTCATGCATGCAGACCCGTAGCCTGCCTTTCGCCGTTTCGCTGCTCGCCGCCGTCGCCGTTCTCTCCGCGTGTCAGGAAGACCTGACCACCGAGAAGACCAAGTGGGACACGATTCAGAAGGACTGGGCGGCGAAGCTCGAGAAGTCGAAGAAGAGCCAGACCGAGCTCAGCGAAAAGCTGAAGGCGTACGTGGTGCCGGCCGAAGAGACTGAGCTCAGCGCCGAGAAGGCTTCGCTCGACAAGGCGCTCGAGGCCAGCGCCGGAGCCATCGCCGACGCCGAGAAGGCCATCACCACCGCGAAGACCAACATCGACGCGCTCATCGCGAAGGGAAAGAAGATTCCCGTCGAGGTCGCGCTCGGGAACACCAAGAGCTCCGTCGATGGCGTGCTCTCGCGCGCCGAGTCGCTGGTGAACGCCGGTCACGCCTCGCTCGACACCCTGGGCCGCAAGGTCACCACTGCGGGCGCCGAGCGTGAGGCCGCCAAGTCGCGCACCGCCGCGTGGGCTGGAGAGGTGAAGAAGAAGGGCGGCGTGATGGTCATCGACGACCTCGTGTTCGTCGCCGACTCGCTCCTCGTCGAGAAGTCGCGCGTCGCGCTGACCTCGCTCATCGCCACGCTCAAGACCTGCGCCGAGCTGCGCGTCGAGCTGGTGCTGACCGCCGCGAGCGAGTCGCCGGAGTTTTCCACCAAGCGCGTCGAGAACCTGAAGACGTACCTCACGGGAAAGACGGTCGACGCCGCGGTGTTCGCGAAGGCGACGGGCTCGTCGGTGAAGGAAGGCGACGAGAAGGTCACCGTCACCGTCACCACGCCCTGCAAGTGAGATGAGCGACGCGCCTGATCAGCCCGGAGCTGCGGCTCCTGCTGCGCCCGCGCCCGAGGCGAACGCCAACGGCACGGCGTACGAGCAGGTGCAGAAGCTGAAGGCCGACGGCAAGACGCGCGAAGAAATCCTCACCGTGCTCAAGGGCCAGGGGCACGACGACGAAGCCGCGAAGGTGCTGGTGAACTCCGTGATGGGCGCGATGCCCGCCGAGCTTCCGAGCGCGCAGCTCTCTCCGGGAACGAATGCGCTCGCGCCGAGCGTGTTTTCGCTCTCCGACATTGGACTCACCGGTCCCTCGCACGTCATCGGCCTGTATTGGATTGGATTTGGCGCCGCGATTCTCCTCGCGCTCGGCATCGCGTCGGTCATGAACATGGCCGGCTTCGCGAAGGTGCCCGACGACGTCGCGTACTACGGGCTGCGCCTCGGCGGTGTGCTCTCGATGACCTGCGTCGCGTGGGGCGTGTTCCGCTACTCGCAGGCCATCGTGATTCGCCGCAAGTAGCTCAGGTCTCGAAGCGCACCGCGACCGCCGCCGAGAAGTACGCCGTGCCGCGCGGAGTCGTCTCCGAGACGAACGGAGAACCGCTCACCAGAAAGCCGAGCGCCTTCCACCCTCCCCAGACCTCAGCGACGGTGCGCGCGGCGTTGAAGGTGGTGCCGAAGGGCATCCAGTGCACGGCGATGCGCAGCTGCATGTGGTCTCGCTCGAGCAGCCGCACGCCGACGCTCGGCCCCGCGGCCATCACGAGGTCGGTTCTGAGCAACCCGGTCACCGGTCGCAGCTGCGCCACGAGCCCGACCGACGCGTACGCGAACGCGACGCGCGCGCTGATCAACGACTCGAGCGCGGCGCCGGTGGGCGTGGACAACCCCGACGCCGCCGCGCGGAACTCGAGTCGATAGAACTCGTCTTCTCCGTCGAGCGGCGTGGCGACTTCGAAGGTCGCGGCGAGCAGCGCAGACACACCAGTGGCGTCGCTGACATGCGCTCCGGTGAGCAACGAGACGTGGGCAGTCGTCGCTCCACTGCTCAGACTGAGCGCGGTCACCAACAAGGGCTGCAGCATGGGAGCGGCACGCAAAGCATCGGCTGTGCCACGCGCGCTTCGAGCGATTTCGCCGTCCCGGACGCGTGACGACTCGCACCGACACGACACGCGAGTCAGTGCTACGCACGCCGCATGGTGAGCGAAGCGAGGGCAGGCGGCCAGAAGGGAACCGCCGCATGGTGAGCGACGCGAGGGCAGGCGGCCAAAATGGAACCGGCGTGCTTCTCGACACCCGCGGCAAGCTGTTCCTCACGCTGAGCGCGTTGTTCTGCACGGCGCTGGTGGTGGGCGACATCATCGGCGGCAAGCTCACCGGCGTTCCGTTCTTCGGAGAGGTGCGCTTCCTCTCGGTCGGCTTCATTACGTTTCCCATCACGTTTCTGCTGACCGACCTGCTCAACGAGTTCTACGGAAAGAAGGCGGCGCGCACGGTCACCTTCGTCGGGCTTGGCATGGCGGTGTTCACGTTGATCATCCTGACGGTCGCCGTCGCCGTGCCGTGGCATCCCGAGACGCTCGAGCCGGAATGGGGTGGCCTCACGCCGGTGCCGTACGACGCGGTGTTTTCGAGCGGCCGTCGCATTCTCGTGGCGTCGATGGTCGCGTACGTGTTCGCGCAGTTGCTCGACATCGCGGTGTTCCACAAGTTGAAGTCCATCACGCACGGCAAGCTGCTCTGGCTGCGCGCGACGGGGAGCACCGTCGTCTCGCAGCTGCTCGACACCATCGTGATTCAGAGCCTGGTGTGGAACGAGAACCTCGACGTGCCGAAGTTGATCAACCTCATCCTCACGTCGTGGATCGGGAAGATTCTCATCGCGCTGTTGCTGACGCCGTTGATCTACGCGGGCCACGCGTTCGTCGAGCGGGTGCTGAAGATCGAACCGCAGAAACCGGATGAAGCGACGTGAGCGGTCCGTGCGCGGTGCATTCTGATCAGCCGTGGGCGTTCACGTGTACGCGCTGCGGTTCGTTCGCGTGCGCCGCGTGCAAAGGAGCGCTCCCCGGTCAGTGCCTCGCGTGCTCGAAGCTGCTCGACCACAGCCCGCAGAAGTTCTGGGCCATCGCGTACAGCTACCGCACGGGCCTGTGGTTCTTCGCGCTCTCGCTCGGCGCGCTGGTGCTCACCTGGCCGTACGACCTCGAGGAAGCGTTCCGGTTGAAGTGGCCGCTCTTCGGTCCGATGACGCTGCGGTGTGTGTTGGTGCTGCAGGTGGTGCAGGCCGCTGCTCTGAGGAAGTCGCGCTTCCCGGCGCTGTGGGCGGTGCTCACGTTCATGCCGTGGCTGTGGCTCGTCGTCGTGCCCCACGCGCTCTTCACGCTGTGGAGCTACCTCTCGAAGGCGGGCCTCAACCCCGGCCTCTTCGCGCTCTCGATACCGCGCCCCGGAGCGAAGTGATGGCGGCGAAGAAGAAGC